>JAACPT010000011.1 GCA_009995385.1 Candidatus Parcubacteria bacterium | reverse complement strand
GGGTACTAGTGGCTGGTTGTTATATCAACGACAAACAAGTTTTCTCTGATAGTTGTGTTGCTGAGGTGATTGACACCTTGCGGAGCGAAATAAAAGAGACCGGAACAATAATTCACTAAGGTATCACTAACGACTACGGTAGCAGAAAAGTGTTTGCTACTATTGCTTTTCTCTCATAAAACGGTATACTCACCCCAGCTTTAAAGACCTATGTACGGGAAATCCCGGACCAATGGGCACAAACCGCGCGGATTTTCGTTGCGAGCTGTGCTCGCGCCAAAAAATCTGCGCGGTTTGTTGTATGGGTCTAAAGCAATTTATTAGGTTAGTCCATACAATAATGAAATTCATTGTTGGAGCAAAGACCGGTATGACACAAGTCTTCGACTCCGAAGGAGTCTGCCGAGCGGCCACAGTACTCACTGTTTCACCAGCTATCGTGGCACAGGTGAAATCTACTGAAAAGGACGGGTACGCAGCTGTACAGCTTGCTTCTGGTGCGCAAAAAGAGCACCGGGTTAGTAAAGCCCAGAAAGGACATTTCGGTAGTGCTTTGGCACTTTCCCGAGAGTTTCGTCCACGGGCGGGAGAAGAAGCGCTAATTGATGGTCTCGAGAAAGGGTCGAAAGTAGATGTTTCTATTTTTGTACCGGGTGATGACATCACGGTTTCTGCTATCTCAAAAGGAAAAGGATTCCAAGGTGTGGTGAAGCGTCACGGGTTCCGCGGCGGTCAGCGCACACACGGTCAGAAGCACTCTGAACGTGAACCAGGTTCTATTAGTGCTACTGGCTTTATGCGTGTCATCAAAGGCACACGTATGGCTGGTCGCATGGGTAGCGATCGAGTTACAGTCAAAGGACTCAAAGTACTTCAAGTAAATGCAGCCGAAAATACGCTTGTCGTATCAGGAGCTGTTCCAGGTCGAAAAGGAACATTAGTAGAGGTCTACGGCGCCTAAGTAACAAAAAACATATGGATGCAAAAGTATTCTCACAAGAGGGAAAAGAGACTGGCAAGGTAACACTTCCAGAAGCAGTGTTTGGTGTTGCTTGGAACCCAGATCTTGTTCACGAAGTGGTCATCGGTATGCAGGCAAACGCTCGTTCGAGTTCAGCTCATACTAAAGGACGAGGAGATGTTCGCGGAGGTGGTAAAAAACCATGGAAGCAAAAAGGAACTGGTCGCGCGCGACATGGTTCACGTCGTTCACCGATTTGGGTGGGTGGTGGAGTATCACATGGTCCAACGAGCGAAAAAGACTACTCAGTAAAGATCAACAAGAAAGTACGCGCAAAAGCACTCGCACTCGTACTTTCAAAGAAATTTGCTGACCAAGAAGTCTTGTTCGTGGATAGCGTAAAATTCACTGAACCAAAGACAAAAGATGCTAAATTTATTGTTTCTGCACTCGCGAAAGTAACTGGGCTAGAAATGCTCGCTACCAAGCGCAAGAATGCCGCAGTGGTTGTTCTCGCTGGACGTGATTTGCTCATCGAAAAAAGCTTCCGTAACTTTGGTAACATTGAAGTGATGCAAGCAAAGGACGTCAACCCTGTTGACCTCCTCACTTATAAGTATGTAGTAGTTGCCGATGCTCCAAGCTCAATTGAGATCTTGGAAAAGCGTATCGTGCCAGCTGCTCCTAAGTCAAACTAATATGGCTCTCTTTGGAAAGAAGAAAGAAACCAAGGAAGAGGGTGTTGTCGAGAATAAGAAAGTAGTCGCGTCAAAAGCGCAAAGTACTGATAGAAATCTCGACGCTGTCATCATTGGACCACGCATCACTGAGAAATCAGTGCGGCAAGGAGAGCAGAACGTGTACACCTTTACGGTGAAACGTGATGCAAATAAATTCCAGGTTCGTGATGCAGTGAAGGCACTCTACAACGTGACGCCGGTGAAGGTGAACATCGTCAACAAAAAACCTGCGGAGCGCCTAATGGGCAGTCGCAGTCGCACCAAGCACGTAGCCGGTATGAAGAAAGCTTACGTGTATCTTAAAAAAGGAGATACCATTAATTTGGTGTAATCCGTTAGGAAGATAAGGCGAAAGCCACTAGTTTCTAACCCATGAAATCATATAAACCAACCTCAGCTGGACGTCGTGATAGTTCAGTCATTGAGTATAAAAAGAAGCTCACTACTACAAAGAGCAATCCTCATAAGTCCCTCACAAAGGGGATGAAGAGTACTGGCGGTCGCAATAGTGCTGGACGTATCACCAATCACTATCGTGGTGGTGGTAATAAACGAACCTACCGCGAAATCGACTTTAAGTACAATAAGAAAGATGTACCGGCAATCGTTGAAACGATTGAATATGACCCGTTTCGTTCAGGATTCGTAGCACTTGTTTGTTACGCTGATGGAGAACGTCGGTACATTCTTGCACCGCAACAGCTTGCTGCAGGCGATGAGATAATTGTCTCAGAAACAGCCAAGCCAAAAATCGGTAATCGACTTCCACTCCAGGCAATCCCCGTTGGTACCTTCGTGTACAACGTAGAAATCAACCCAGGAGCTGGAGCTCGACTAGCCCGGTCAGCTGGTAATGCTGCTGAAGTGGTAGCTCAAGACGCCACGCATACGACACTTAAGATGCCATCGTCAGAAATTCGAAAAGTGCACAAGACTGCTTGGGCGTCTATCGGATCGGTATCTAACGAAGAGTACCGTCTCGTCACTATCGGAAAAGCTGGACGTGCTCGACACATGGGACTTCGTCCGAAGAACCGTGGTAGCGCACGAAACGCTGTTGACCATCCACATGGAGGAGGTGAAGGAAAGGCACCACGAGGACATCGTCGCTCTCGTACCAAGCAAGGTCGCCCAACTGGAAAGGGACAGAAGACTCGTTCACCAAAGAAGTATTCGAACAAGATGATCGTTTCTCGTCGCAAGCCAGGTCGGCTGATGGGCGGAAAGAAGTAAAACAAAAAACCTACGCGTCACGCGTAGGTTTTTTGTTTTAGTACTGTGCTTGCGCACGATGCGTATCTCTTCCCGATATGGGGTCATGAATACTCAGTAGTGCTTGGAGCGCAGCGAACAAATATATTCAGTGATTTGTGACGATGAGAGCAACAAAATAATGCCACGGGTATACCCCATCATATAACTAATTTGCATATTGATGCGCTATAATTAACAAAACGGTTTATCATATAGCAATTTATTTATCATGCTGTCACCAATGCCGATATCACATATTTTTTTTCGTAATGGATTAATTATTGTTTCATTTTTACTAGTCTTCTTGGTCGTAGTAATACTTGCCCTATCATTTATGCAAAGAGAGAAGGAAGGCGTACCGCCGGTAGTTGCAACTGAAGTAGAAATAGCTCCAGTGGTAGATATTAAGACTATATCTGGCACCATTATGATGGTTGATCCAGATGGAGCGTTTCTACGCGTGGCAGTACCGGGAGAAGGAACTGTTTCTGTCGGGCTCGGTGGATTGTCTGCTGTAGTGATTGATGGAAAAGAGGTAAACATTAGCGATATCGAGCCGATGTCGACCATAACCGTGACTACTGAAGTTTTACCAAATACTGAAGCATATGATTTGTTGATTCAAGAAAATGCAGTTCCAGAAGTGAGTACGAGGACGTTTGGTGCTGTTGATAGAAATGAATCAACAGAAGAGAGACTTGATCGTATGTTAAAAATGTCTGAATTTAGTACTGTAGAATAGCTATTTTTATGAAAAAAATTACACTCAATAGTACACGTTTTCTTTTGTCGGTAGTAATAGTTTTTTTTACTTTCTCAACTTTGACCGCTGTAGCGGCTGGTCCGTATGGCCGTTACGGCTGGACTGATGTTATTACCTCGATTGATGGTACTGACACCACCACTTGTGGTGTGAATGAAGTAGCACTGACACTAGAGTTACGTGACCGAAATACAAAGGCGACGACAACCGCTGATTCAGCGGTTATTGCGGTACGCAATGCTACTTCTAACGAATGGATAAGTTTTGCGATAGGCAGTAGTAACGATTATAGAATTGGTCCAGTGTGTTTTGATCCAGTCATCCACTCTGTGGCATACGATGTAGACGGTGGTAGTAATTATCGTGATTTTTTCTCCTCCTTCGTATATTCAAATCCTGAAGTACTACCCCGTCAAAGAGCGATGACAGGTACGGTGTGGTTGACACCGGTAGGTGAACCATATGAATACCAACAAATATCACCCTCACCGTTATCAGTGATGGTCGCTAGTTCTAGTCCAGAATACCGTTACGCAGTGAACTATATCCATGATCTCTATGGAGCAAGTACTCTTACTGGCGTAAATTTTTTCTTGTATGGTTTTGATCCAACTATTCCTGATTATACTAGTAATGTTCTAAGCAAACCTGTCAATCAGAGTGGTGGTGTCGGAATCAAAGCAATTCCGCCAGAGGTACTCGCTGATGGCTGGTACGGTTGGTCACTCTATATTCATCTCAATATTAATCATTTGATTGGGGAAGGAGTCCAAAGCCTGAACGTCTCAAAAAGCGGTTTTCTTAATGTTTGGGAACCGTTTGTACTCGATACTACTGCTCCGACGTATACTTCTTTGAGTCATTTACCAATCGCGCCATTAGAAGATGAAACTGTTACCTTTAGGGTCGATGCAGGAGATGTCCTGACCGGTGTCACTAGTATCGAGATATTTGTTGATGGGGTATCAATCGGAACATGTTCATATGCGTTAGTTGAAAATGCTACGTGTTTTAAAAGTGCTGGCCCGTTTGATCCACTAGAGAACCACTCGTACTATGCTGTAGCAAAAGATTACGCTGGCAATATCAGCACAAGCCCTGAAGTATTGTTTTCTGTTACTCTACCAACGTCTCCAGATTTGAATGCCGGTCTCCCAACTGTTACTCCAGGTTCTGTCGTGGTTGGTCAGCAAATTACTATCGAAGGTACGATCAGTAACACCGGTACCGCTGTCGCTGGTCCATATGATATTGGTTTTATTTATGTCGATGTAGACGGTAGTGATCCAGCAGAGTACTCACTTCCAGTTTCTAGAGTTGAAACGAATACGGGAATAGGGTCTAGTCAAACCATCTCTATTGACTGGACGGTACCAGTAGGTGCGGTGGCTGGTAGCAATTACCGAGTCGGATATTTTGCTGACGTTAACAATGAGATAATAGAGGATGCTAGTGACAGTACAATTGCGAATTGGTCTGGTTGGTCAGCACCATTTACAGTTACCGTACCACCTACCGCTACACTTAGTGGTTCTGACTGCGACATCTCAGTCGGAGAATCGACGTGCGAGGGGGAGATTACATGGAATATCAATGATGCTGCAGATCCCAATGTATATAATGAAACTACCGGAGTGCGGTGTTCAAGTAATCCAGGGGGAACTAATGAATTATGTACTCTTGCGCATGGCAACAACGCGATTCAAGCACGCGATGGAAATAACATTATACAGAGCCAAATAATAATCATTTCAGCTATTTGTTCTAGTGAACACACTTGGGACTTGGGTACAAATCAATGTATCTTAGTCCCAATAGACCCTCCAACAGGAGGACCGGCTCCGACCGTTTGGCTCCGCCCTGATTCGAAAATTATCCGGTCTGGTGCAAGTACCACACTACAGATAGGAATTATTACTGAATCTAACATGGATTGTATTCTCTATGGTGCGAAGACCGCACCGAGTGCATTTGTTCATGTCGGAAGCATAGATGAACAGCTTTATAGTACGACAACGGAAGCACTTACCGCCGCACAAATCGTTCGGTTGACCTGCAATAATCCATTAAGTGGAGTGAGTACTTCAACAGAAACCAGGATTGAAGTGATTCCTTCAATTCAAGAATTGTAAGAATACTTAAAAAAGCAGGGCGCTTTTGCGCCCTGCTTTTTTATATTTCAGGTCGTCGTTCTCTCTCTTTAAATTCGTACTCGCGGAGTTTTTTACTGGCTTTGAGTATGGTAAAGATTACTTTCGCCTCACTAGAGGTATGTACGGCTACTTTCTGAGTACTTTGTCCACTGATGATGAGCTCGAATCCAGCGGTGGTGTATACACAGGTTACGAATCGCCCGCTGGCACCACGGCTATTAGTACGTATTTCTCCTGGCGCAATCATCTTAATGCCAGGTATTTTGGTGAGTTCACCCACTACTAAAGTAGCCGTTTCAGTGAGGGTGGAATGTTCTCGACCACGAGGTTTTGCCATATGGAGTAGGGTAGCACAAAAGCTAGTTCGATGTGTGTTTCGTGGAATTTGCTAGTATCAAAAAGTAAAGGAAATGTCCTATTGCCACGGTTGACCAGTTTTGTTGACTTTTCCAGTTATTTTCGGTATTCTCATCGAGTTCCAACCTCAAGTCCTTCTGTCTGGTAACAGGAGGTATGAAGAACAATCAAAGTGGTTGGGAGTCTCTTTTAAGACCGGCCGTTACCTGTTTTTACTAGAGACTCTCAATAACCGCACCATATGTGCGGATTTATAGTAGTCGCAAAACTACCAATTATAAACTAACTGGAGTTGTGGCAGCTGGCCAGACCCTACGTCCCAAGAATTTTCGGCAAAAAAACCGAAAATTCAGAACTAAATTCTGAATAGTTGCTGCACTCCATTCATCATTTAATGTCACGATCACTCTATAAAGGACCATACGTAGACGAAAAGCTCCTCAAAAAGATCGCCGGAAAAAAACCCGGAGAGGGTGGTGTCATCAAGACCTGGGCGCGCGGCTCAGTAATCTCACCAGAAATGGTTGGGTTTACGTTCGGCGTTCACAACGGAAAGACACACATTGAAGTCTTAGTCGCAGAAGAAATGGTAGGACACAAGTTCGGTGAGTTCTCACCAACGAAGAAGTTCCACCGACACGGAGGTAAGATGCAGAAAGAACTTGAACAAAAGCGCAAGGAAGCTGAAATCTCCGCTGCGAAAGCTGTAAAGGCAACTAAATAAGTATTGACGTATGAAAGCAATTCTAAAAAACTATCGTCAGTCACCACGTAAGGTCCGCTTGATTGCAGATCTGGTGCGCGGAAAAAGTGCCGCAGATGCCCTTACTACCCTTCGTTTTGTTGACAAGCGCGCTGCGCAACCATTTGCGAAGTTGATTGAATCAGCCATCGCAAATGCCAAACAGCAAGGTGCTGACCTTGATAAGCTCATCATCAAGAGTGTACAGGTAAACAAAGCGCCAACTCTCAAACGATTCATGCCACGAGCTCGTGGTTCTGCCTCACGAATTAATAAGCGTAACAGCCATCTCTCAGTCGAGCTCGGCGAGAAGAAATAAGGATATGACACACGTAGCACATCCATATGTCCAGCGTATTGGCGTCAATCGCGATTGGAAAAGTCGCTGGTTCACGACCAGTCCAGAGAAGTTCCGCGAGTTTCTCCGCGTCGACGCTGCTCTTCGTAAGATGCTCAAAAAGCGTCTCAAGGGCATGTCAGTTGATATTATAGAAATTGAGCGTAACCAAAAAGACATCCGTATCATTATTAAAACTGCTCGTCCTGGTCTCATCATCGGTCGTAGTGGTGAAGGAATCAATAAACTCAAGAAGGAGATTGATCTCTTCCTCCGCAAGCAGAAGATGTCAGATAAGCCAGAACTCAAGATTGACATCGAAGAAGTCCGTTCACCAGAATCATCAGCAAATATTGTTGGTCAGATGATAGCTGAAGGACTTGAGAAGCGTCTCACTTTCCGTCGGGTTATGAAGCAGACAGCTGAAAAAGTAATGGCGAATCGAGACGTAGAGGGAGTTCGTATTAAGCTTTCAGGTCGCCTTGGTGGCGCTGATATGGCTCGTATTGAAGAACTCAAAAAAGGTCGTATTCCACTCCAGACACTTCGCGCTGACATTGACTTTGCTCGCGTAGAAGCCAACCTACCGTACGGTGTGATTGGTATTAAAGTATGGATTTACCGCGGTGAAGTGTTCACCGACCGTAAAGCTGGTCAACAAGAAACTGAAGCTCGCCCTACTCGTAATCGATAATTAGAAGCGTATGTTATTCCCAAAGAAAGTAAAACACCGCAAGTGGCAGACCAATCGCATCAGTGAAGAAAGGCGACAGCGACCTGATACCCGCGGTATCACCGTTTCCTACGGTGAGTATGGTCTCAAGGCAACTACCGGTTCTCGCGTAAAATCAAACCAGATTGAAGCCGCCCGCCGGGTGATTTCTCGCACCATGGGTAAAACTGGTAAAGCGTGGATCCGTATTTTCCCTGATCGTCCGATTACCCAAAAGGCAGCAGAAGTACCGATGGGTAAAGGTAAAGGAGATCCAGACCACTTTGTGTTTGAAGTAAAGCCAGGACGCATCCTCTTTGAAGTTGATGGTGTTCCTGAAGACATTGCTCGCGAAGCCTTTCGTAAGGCTTGTGCGAAGCTCCCATTACAAGGTAAATTCGTGCGTCGTGAAGACACACGCGTGTAATCTTCGTTATTGCTTATGATTAATATGCAAGATTTGCGAAAGAAATCAGTAGCTGAACTCACTAGTGTAGTTGAGTCTGCGCGCAAGACTGTTCGCGAAGAGCGTTTTAAAGACAGATTCAGTCGTAAGGCTAACATCATTCAAAATGCTAAGACCGAGATCGCGCGTGCCCTTACTGAGCTTTCTGCTCGCCGCCGTAACCCTGAAACTAAATAGCGTATGAGTACCGAACAAAAAACAAGTAACGGTCGCGTACTCCGCGGTACAGTAGTGGCATCAAAAATGATGGACACCTGTACGGTAGCGGTAGAGCGATACGTACAACATCCAAAATACAAAAAGTTCATGCGTCGCACGAAGAAATTCTTGGTGCATGATAAAGGAAACACCGCCAAAGTAGGCGATGTGGTCGACATTAAAGAAACCCGTCCGATCTCTAAGCGTAAGTGCTTCGAGCTCGTAACCGCAAAGTAGTATGATTCAGCCTCAAACAATCGTAAAAATCACCGACAACTCAGGTGGTAAAGTTGGTCGAGTCTTTAAGGTACTCGGCGGATCAAAGAAGCGTTATGCTGAACTCGGAGAAATTGTCGTACTTTCTGTTCAGACTGCAGAACCACGTAAAGCGGTGAAGAAGAAGGATGTCGTCTACGGAGTGGTGGTGCGACAGCGCAAACCATTTCGTCGTAAAGACGGCTCATACGTGAGTTTCGACGATAATGCGGTAGTGCTTATCGATAAGGTAAAGAAAGAGCCACGTGCGAACCGCGTCTTTGGACCAATCCCACGTGAACTCAGTGAAGCTGGTTATCAGAAAATTGTCTCCCTCGCTCCTGAGGTAGTGTAATCAAACAATTGTATGAAAATCAAAAAAGGAGATACCGTGAAGGTGATTGCCGGCAAAGACAAGGGAAAGACTGGAACAATCCTTATCACTCTCCGTGGAACCGACCAAGTAGTAATTGAAGGTATCAATGTTGCCAAACGACACCAAAAGAATAAGCGTTCTCGTTCCCAAGGACAAATTGTCGAAAAGAGTATGCCAATCCATGCTTCCAATGTGTCACTGATGGAAGGCGACAAAGTAGTTCGCGCGGGATATGTTTTTGAAGGAGAAGGAGAAAAGCGTAAGAAGGTACGCATTTCGAAGGCAACGGGTAAGAAAATTTAATTAAATTAGAGTATGGAAACTGTACAGACTCAATTAAAGACGGTATTCGACGCCTGTAAAGGTCAGTTTGGATACAAGAACGTCAACCAAGCACCAACTATTGAAAAAGTGGTTGTCTCAGTGGGTACTGGTCGTGTTGATGATAAAGCAAAGCTCGCACTTATTCAGGATCGCCTCGCGCTGATTACTGGTCAGAAAGCCGCCCCTCGCGCTGCTCGTCAGTCGATTGCATCCTTCAAGTTACGTGAAGGTGAGATTATTGGGTATCAAGTGACATTACGTGGACAACGTAAACTTGATTTTCTTAATAAGCTTATTCACATGGCTATTCCACAGACACGTGACTTCCGCGGTCTCAAGATTTCATCAATAGATGAAATGGGAAATTACACCATTGGTATCAAGGAACATACTATTTTTCCAGAAACTGCTGATGAAGATATTCGTGATGTGTTTGGTATGTCAATCACTATTGTGACCACTGCCAAGACTAAAGCCGAAGCCGAAGCTCTGCTTCGACACATTGGCTTGCCACTGCAAAAAGCCAAGTAGGCTTTTTAGGAAGCAATAGAAAAACAGCGTGAGATTTTGGTCCACGCTGTTTTTCTATTGCTTTTTTAGCTTATTCTGGTATTGTTGGCGGCAAGACGACTGGTAATAAATATGTTTCCAGACGTTGAAGGCTGGTGTTGGCAATAGCCACTCGAGCCGGATTTATAAGAGGAATGCAGTTACTCATCCGGAGTAAGACGATTCCACTAAAGCAAATTGACTGCCAGACAACTTGTCGTCATTCAAAATCTTATTTTGAATAGTACTGCAAATAGTATGCAGTCGCATTTGTGTTAGTAACAAAAACAATCACGTGGCAAGAAAGTCATTAGTGGTGCGCGCAGCGCGCCCACCAAAGTTCAAATCGCGTGTAGTCCGTCGTTGCAATCTTTGTGGCCGACGACATGGATACATGCGTGACTTCGATGCGTGCCGAATTTGCTTCCGCGAACTCGCCCACGAAGGTCATATACCAGGCGTAAGAAAATCATCATGGTAGGCGATACAATTGGCGATTTGATTATTCGTCTGAAGAACGCCGGCGCAGTGCGAAAGGCAACCGTTTCGGTACCCTATTCAAAGCTCCGCAAGGCAGTGCTTGATAAGCTCGTGTCAGCTGGCTACGTTATGTCAGCGACCGAAAAAGGAAAAGAAGTACAAGAAAAAACCCTCGAAGTGACACTTAGCTACGAAAATGGCGAACATCGTATTAACGGTGTGAAGCGTATCTCAAAGCCAGGTCGACGTCTCTACACGAAGGTGACGGATATTCATCCGGTTAAATTTGGTAAGGGGCACCTGATCCTCTCTACTCCAGCTGGCATCCTCACGGGTGAAGAAGCTAAGGAGAAGCAGATGGGCGGCGAGCAACTTTTCATCATTTGGTAACTATGAGTCGTCTAGGAAAAATTCCAGTTATCATTCCAAGTGACGTGACGGTCACATTTGAGGATGGTGTACTGACGGTGAAAGGTGCAAAAGCGACCCTCTCACGGGAGATTAAAAAAGATGTTGATATTAAAATCGATGGTAATGCAGTTACGCTTACCCCTGGTCAGACTGAAAATGCTCCGGCATTGTGGGGAACTTACGCTGCGCACCTTCGCAATATGGTGAAGGGAGTAACCGAAGGTTTCTCTCGAATACTCGAAATCGAAGGAGTAGGATACCGTGCTGAAGTGAAAGGAAGCGACATTGTCCTTAATATGGGCTTTTCACATCCAGTAGTGCTTGCAATACCTGCCGGCATTACTGCCGAAGTGCTGAAAAACGTCATTACCCTCACCGGTGCTGATAAAGATGCTGTTGGGCAGTTCGCTGCCAACGTGCGTAAAGTGAAGAAGCCTGAGCCATATAAAGGTAAAGGGATTCGTTATAAGGGAGAATTTATTCTTCGTAAGCAAGGCAAGAAAGCCGTCTAAAGTCTAAAGACACTACAGTTGCATTGCATCTGTAGCAGTTTTGAACTTTAGATTTGTAATCATAAAATATGACAAACAAATCAACTCAAAAGACGGTTTCTCGCACCAAGCGACATAATCGTCTTCGACATAAAATTAGTGGTACTGCCACCCGACCACGTTTGGCAGTGTACCGTAGCAATATGTACGTTTACGTGCAACTTATCGATGATACGGTAAGTAAGACTTTGGCAGCAGCTGACTCACGCAGTGAGGGCACTGGCACTACCATGGAGCGATCTAAAGCAGTTGGCGCAGCCATCGCAAAGAAAGCAGCAGGGCTAAAAATCACTGAAGTGGTCTTTGACCGAGGCGGATTCCGCTATCAAGGTATTGTCGCAGCATTAGCTGATGCAGCCCGAGAAGGAGGTCTGAAGTTTTAAGTGAGCGCTGGATATCTCTGAAGTAGTTGCTCCAGAGATATCACCGTGCGAACTTATGTCGGAAAAATATTCTGGGAGAATATTTTTCCGACCAAGGAATGTGAAATAATTACAAAAAAATTAAACACTTAATAAATGAGTGAGACAAAACAGCAGGAAGCTACAACTGAAGTGACTACTTCAGATACTGTGGTGGAAACACCAACAGCTGCGGCGCCAGTGGCGTCTGCTACCGATGCACCCGCTGCGACAGAAGGGGACCGAGGTCCACGTCGCCGCCGTGGTGGAAATGATCGCCGAGGAGGAAATGACCGGCAGGGGGGAGCACGTCGTCCACGTCGTGGTGGACGTCCAGAGCGCGTACGTCCAGAGTTTGACCAAAAGATTATCAGCATTCGTCGCGTAACTCGCGTGGTTGCTGGTGGTCGTCGTTTTTCTTTCTCGGTAGCAATGGTGATTGGAGACAAAAAAGGCAAGGTTGGTGTTGGTATTGGCAAAGCTGGTGACACCCAACTCGCTATTGAAAAGGCAGTTCGCGATGCAAAGAAGCACATGATCACTGTACCAGTGGATCGAGAATACAGAATCCCACATGATGTACACGTTAAGCTTTCAGCGAGTGAGGTAATGATTATGCCAGCGCTAGGTCGTGGACTAGTGGCTGGTTCTTCAGTCCGTACGGTCCTCGAACTCGCCGGAGTAAAAGATGTGACTGCAAAGATTTTCTCTCGCAGTAAGAATAAACTTAATAATGCCCGCGCCGCTGTCGAAGCGCTTAAGCAACTTAAAAATAGCTAGTCTATGCAACTTCATGAACTACAGTCAACTACGCCACGCAAAGTAGCAAAGCGGGTTGGACGTGGAGGTAAACGAGGTAAGATGTCAGGCGCTGGTCATAAAGGTCAGACCGCTCGTACTGGTAATAGTACCCGTCCTGAAATGCGTGATTTCATCAAGAAGCTACCAAAGCTTCGTGGACATGGTAAAAATCGAGCGCGTACAGTAAATGCCGAGAAAGTGCGACCAGTTGTGGTTAATGTTTCAGCACTCGAAGCTTCTTTTGAGGTGGGAGCAACAGTGACACCAAAAACACTCGTGTCAGCCGGTGTCGTTACTGCGGTGGCGAGACGTGCACCAATGGTGAAGATCCTTGGTAATGGGGAAATCAAAAAGAAACTCGTCGTAGAAAATTGTCAGGTCTCGCAGTCAGCGAAAACAAAAATTGAAGCAGCTGGCGGAAGCGTGAAATAAGCGGTACCATACAGCGTATGCAAACATTCCTTCACAAGTTTAAGACCATTTTCACTGAACCAGCAATTCGCAACCGAGTATTCTTCGTTCTCGGAGCATTGGTGGTCTTCCGTGCGCTGGCTTCAATCCCAATTCCGGGTATTGATCAAACTGTACTAGAGCAGTTCTTTACGAACAATCAATTTCTCGGTCTGCTTAATATCTTTTCTGGTGGTGGTTTATCCAACCTTTCGATTGTGATGCTTGGTGTTGGACCGTTCATCACGGCTTCAATTATCATGCAGCTTCTGACGGTTATGTCACCAAAATTTAAGAGTCTCTATACAGAAGAAGGAGAAGCTGGTCGTGCAAAGTTTACGCAGTACAGCCGTATGTTGACTTTACCGCTAGCAATACTGCAGGGGTTTGGGTTCCTTACGCTACTTAAGAGTCAAGGAGTAATTGCCGACCTTACCACTTTTCAGTTTATTGTGAATGTCATTCTCGTGGTCGCAGGATCTGTATTACTGATGTGGATTGGAGAGATGGTGACTGAATACGGTATCGGAAACGGCGTTTCCATCATTATCTTTGCCGGTATCGTCGCGACACTACCAATGACGATGAGTCAGCTTTTCTACTCATATGATCCTTCACAATTACCGCTCTACATTGGGTTCTCAATTGTAGCGCTCGGTATCATCTATGCGGTGGTGGTAATGACTGAAGCGGAACGACCAGTACCGATTACCTACGCCAAGCAGAGTCGAGGTGGATCGACCTACGGTACGAGCCAATCATATTTGCCGATGCGCCTTAATCAGGCGGGGGTGATTCCTATCATCTTTGCACTATCAATCATCCTGTTCCCACAGATGGTGCTCAACATCCTTTCGGCCTTTAATTTGCCATGGGTGGCGAGAGCTAATGAGTTGGTAACAAACTTCCTTAATAATCAGTGGGCATACGGAGGGGTGTACTTTATGTTGGTTTTCCTCTTCACCTACTTCTACACTGCAGTGACATTTGACCCCGATGCCGTTGCTAAAAACTTGCAACGGAGTGGCGGTTTTATTCCTGGTATTAGACCAGGAGCGCATACTTCTGAATATCTTGGTAATCTCGTCACTCGACTTACCTTGGTAGGAGCGCTTTTCCTCGGTGTGATTGCTGTGTTACCAGTCGGCATGCAAATAGCTACTGGTGTTAGTGCATTAGCGATTGGAGGAACGGCGGTACTGATTGTTGTATCAGTAGTTCTTGATCTCACTCGTAGACTTGATGCACAAGTCTCGATGCGCGAATACTAAACAGCACGCAAAATAAAAAGACCGGTCTTTAAAGACCGGTCTTTTTGTTTTAGTATTGATTTTTAAATGAGTATCCCAATGGAACTTCGTTGTGTCGTTGTTCCCATACTTCAGTATCAAGCCACTCTCGGTAGGCATCAAACACAGCGATAGAAACTGATTGGGGATTTTGTCGGGAAGTATCGATAATAAAGTCAAAATGAGTTTTATCGTAAGGATCTACTCCATACATTTTGCGAAACCGATTTTGTTCGGTGAGCATTCGTTCACGCACTTGTCTGGCGACATCACCAAGTGAATTTGACTCGAATTCGACTGCACCACGCATACTGTTGCTGACTGAGTCTTTAAAGATGCGGGCAGTAGCGATTTCTAAATCAAGGTCAAGATATACCTTAAATGATTCTGGAATCCAGTAAAAACCAAGTCGGGAATCGACGACAATATCTTTTTTAGTGCGCAGGTTTCGTAGTTGTTCATCGACTTCGGCATCGAGGTCGTGGTCACTGGCAGCTTTAGCATTATATTCTGAAAGGGTCATCTCTTTTTTTGCCAGTACTCGCCGTACCATGTCGCCCGATGAATGACGGGTATATCCAAGCAGTTCAGCCACTTTATCAGCAGTTGATGATTTTCCGCTTCCTGGCTTACCAGAAATGGTAATGATGTGTTTCCTCTGCATAGTTTGTAGCATACCATAGTTGTTGCGTCTCTCTAAAAAAGTTGCTACTCTCTTCTGGCATGCAACCTACGCTCAATGATATCCGTGGCCACGTCGTGGTTGTTATGGCTCCTATGGGGAGTGGAAAAGGAACGATTGTCACTCAGGCACTTGCGAAGTATCCAAATCTCAAACATACCATCTCTTGTACCTCAAGAGAGAAACGACCGGGAGAAGTTGATGGTGAGCAGTACCACTTTGTCACGATCGAGAAATTCAACCATATGATAGAGCAAGGGGAATTCTTGGAATGGGCAACTTTTGCTGGCAATAAATACGGGACATTAAAAAGTGAAATAGTACCTCGACTAGTAGATTGTGAGGTGGTGATTGTTGAAATTGAACTGCAGGGTGTTGAACAATTATTAAAATTGCTCCCGCGAGCGCATATGACCATTGTGTATATAGAAGCAGGTGGCTGGGAGATATTACGGGCGCGTGCGTGTGCACGTGCCCCAATGAGCGACTCCGAACTTCACGCCCGACATGAACGATACCTTATCGAACAGCTAGCCAAACCAATCGCCGATGTCATCATTGATAATAGTGGAGACTTAGCCTATGCACATACTCAGTTTGATCAGGTCATCCAAATAGCTTTTAGTAAATGTAAATAATAAATATGGAACCAATGACTGTTATTTTTATCGGCCCACAAGGAAGTGGGAAGGGAACACAAATTGAATTACTTCGCCGAGTAATCTCTGAAAAAGATCCTGCTCGACGAGTGGTTGATATTCAAACTGGTCGACGATTTCGTGCGTTAGCAGCAAAACACGAAACATTTGCCGAACGAAAAATTAGTGAGACGCTTGATACAGGCGCACTGCAGCCAGACTTTCTTACACACATCTTGTGGGGTCAAGCAATGATTGATCAACTTGATCCAAAGAGCCATCTACTCATCGATGGTTTTCCTCGTACTGTAATGCAGGCAGATGTACTTGATGATGCTTTTGATTTTTTTGATCGGAAACAGGTGCACGTCATGAACCTTGATACACCGGAAGCGACTGTACGGCAGCGTATGTACGAGCGTGCTCGCGCCGATGACACTACAGATTCGATAGAGACTCGCTTGCGGTGGTATCGTGAAGATACGATCCCGGTACTTAATTTTTATCGTACCCGCCCTGATACTGTAGTGCATGACCTCGTAGGCACAGATTCTATCGATGGAGTACATCAACAAATACTCACCGCATTAACGCTAATTATATGATAACTAAAAAAACGCCCGGAGAAATCGAAATACTTAAAGAGGCAGGACACTTATTGGCAGTAATTTTGCGTGAGATCGCTAAGGAGGCCATACCTGGTGCGACCACCCTATCACTCGATGATCGCGCTATGGAGTTGGTTGAAGAGTACGGAGTCGAGCCAGTGCTTTTAGGGTACCACCCAACGTTTGCAGCATACCCCTATCCGGCTGCGGTTTGTATTTCAGTCAATAACTGTGTGCAACATGGTATACCATCTGAAGCAGTGGTCCTAAAAGAAGGAGATACCGTCAACATTGATATGTCAATTGGCTATAAAGGGATGATTGTAGATTCTGGTATTACTGTCCCCGTCGGTGAAATTTCCGCCGAAGCAAAAAGACTTTTGGCAGTGACGCAAGAAGCGCTTGCCCATGGTATAAAAGCAGCCCGTCCTTCGGGTCATATTGGCGATATTAGCGCCGCAATTCAACAATTCGTAGAATCACGTGGGTTTTCTGTGGTTGAAGTGCTCTGTGGTCATGGGGTCGGGTATGCGGTTCATGAAGAACCGACTATTCCTAATTTCGGTAGAGCTGGTACTGGTCCAAAAATTGAAGTTGGTCATGTCTATGCGATTGAACCAATCGTGAATATCGGAAAGCCAGATGTGTATTTTGATGATGAAGGTGATGGGTATAGTGTCTACACTAAAGATGGTAGTTGGAGTGCTCATTTTGAGCATACAGTAGCAATCACTGAAAAGGGTCCACTTATTTTGACAAAGTAGCTAATTTAGCTTATTATATTAGTCCACGTTTTCCGTGGTTCTCCCTGAGAGCAGAAGCCCTTGCCCCGTCAAATTATTTTGACGGGGCTTTTTTATGTTTTTTTCATATTTTTTGCTATACTGCGCGCATTATTTCAAATCATTTATTTATGAACAAACGTCCAAATCAAGAGCGATCACTTGTCCTCCTCAAACCAGATACAGTACAACGTAGTCTCATCGGTGAGGTGACCAAACGTTTTGAGCAGACTGGCCTTAAAATTAGCGCAATGAAAATGATTGTTGCTACTGAAGCCCAACTACTTGAACATTACAACAAAAATGATGAGTGGTACGAACGAAAAGGAAAAGGAATTATTACTGAACTTACTGAGCAAGGTAAACCAATCGAGAAAGAACCGATTGAGTACGGTAAGGATATTATCCGTACGGTAGTTAAGTATATGACCGCTGGACCGGTAGTAGCAATGGTATTTGAAGGTAATAAAGCCGTCGCTGTGGTGAGTAAGATCGTCGGTTCAACTGAGCCGGCTACTTCTGACGTAGGGACAATTCGTGGTGACTACACCTTAGATTCTTACGGTCATGCTACGTATGAAAACCGTGCGGTTCGTAATCTGGTGCACCAGTCAGAATCACCAGTTGAAGCTGAACGTGAAATCAAGATTTGGTTTACGGAAAGTGAAATTATGCAGTACGTTACTGCACAGGAACGCATCATGTATGATGTAAATCTTGACGGATCGAACGAATAATTTCACGCTACCAATGTTAAACGGTCGGGCACTATGTGCCCGACCGTTTTTATGATACGCTTATTAATGGAACCATATACGTATGTTCTGATTACATTCGTTCCGGGCTACCTGCAGTCATGATTGGTGCCGAGAACTCGCAAGAGATTTCGAATAATCCGATTAGAAAAGGCGCCCACCTGGTGTCATTCATCAGGAGCATACGCGTGGTTCCATGAAAAAGGCTCCCCCTCTAGGGAGCTTTTTCCTTCGCGACAAGTCCATTTCTTGCTACTATAGAACTGTATGGTGCATAGTATTGTTATTATTTTTCTTATATTTGCTGGTCTCTTTGCCTTGGTCCATTCTATGGCGATGGCTGCTTCTCTTTATTGGTACTTCTGGTGGTTTGATATTTTTATGCATTTTTGGGGAGGTTTGTTGATTGGTTTAGGAGTACACGCCCTTTCAACACTTCGTTTTTTACGGATGAATCCAACGACCAAGACGGTATTAATGATTATCCTCGTCATTATTGTTGGCTGGGAGGTGTTTGAACGGTATGCAGGATTGTATGATCCAATGGTGTATGTCATAGATACAACGCAAGATCTACTTTTGGGACTGAGTGGGGGATTACTCGCACATTTCGTATTTCGGACCTATAGAATGAAATGATATGAGCGCAACAATAGGTTTTTATGGAGGAGTCGGATCAGTCACGGGGGCAAACTTCATGCTTGATACCGGCAAACTGGCAGTGTTAGTAGATTGTGGATTAGTGCAGGGTGACAATTTTGCGCAGGAAATAAATGAAAAGCCATTTGTCTATAATCCAGCACAGATTGATGCTTTATTTGTCACTCACGCGCATGCTGATCATATTGGGCGCATTCCAAAGTTAGTAAAAGATGGATTTCAGGGGGCCATTTATTCGACTACTCCTACTCGTTTACTTGCTCGCGTCATGTTTGATGACGCACTTAAAATTATGGAATTTGAAGCAGAACGAGACAAGCGGGAGCCACTGTATTCACAAATTGATATTGATCAGGCACTTTCGCTTTGGAAGACAATCGAATACCACGAGACAGTGCATCTTGCCGATTCAGTTGACGTGGAATTAACTGATGCTGGACATATTCTCGGGTCGGCAATGGTGCATTTTAATCGGGCTGGTAAATCGGTTGTTTTCACTGGAGACGTGGGTAATGTCCCACAGCCGCTAATGGGTGAACCAGAAGTACCGACTGGTTACGACTATCTAATCATGGAAAGTGTGTATGGAGATCGGGTGCACGAAGAAGTTGCAGAACGCACAGCGCTTTTGCAACACCACATCCGTGAGACGGTCAGAAATCGGGGAACACTCATTATCCCGGCTTTCTCACTGGAGCGTACGCAAGGTATTTTATTTGAGATTAATAACCTTATCGAGACAAAATCGGTTCCATTCATTAAGACATATCTTGATTCACCACTAGCAATTAAAGTAACCGATATTTACCGCGATTCGACGAAATACTTAAAACCAGAAGTGCAGGAGCAAATTAAAAATGGTGATGATATTTTCTTATTTGCAGGTCTTTCTTTTACTGAGACAATGAAAGAATCAAGCATGATTGCTCGTGATAATAGCCCGAAGATTATCATTGCCGGTTCTGGAATGAGCCATGGTGGTCGCATCCGTCAACATGAAAAGCAGTATCTAGACGACGCTAATACCACGTTACTTCTCGTGGGGTATCAAACCGTTGGCAGTGTCGGTCGGCTACTGCAAGATGGTGCAAAGCAGATCTGGATTGACCGGATGGAAGTGAAGGTAAAAGCGCAGGTAGAAACTATCCGTGGATTTTCTGGTCACGCTGACCGTGACCAACTTGTCGCCCTTGTCCATAAGGGAACGGAAGCAAAGCCACCGAAACAAATATTTGTCACTATGGGAGAGGAGCGGTCATCACTGTTTTTGACCCAGCGCTTGCGTGATTATCTCGGTGTGAATGCTATGGTGCCAGAGCCGAACGCTGAAGTTGAAATAGATTTTTAAAAAAGCCACGACCCAATGGGTCGTGGCTTTTTAGAAGTTGTTACTTCGAAACTTCTGCGACAATTCTATCGAATGCCTCTCCGTTTTCTACTGCGATAGTGGCGAGTACTTTACGGTCGAGCTCGATCTTTTTGGTCTTGAGGGCGTTGATGAAGCGGCTGTACTTGAGGCCGTGGGCCATTAGTGCAGCATTGATGCGGACAGTCCAGAGACGACGGAAGTCGTTCTTTTTGTCTTTACGGTGTGCAAATGAATGCAATTGTGCGTGGTAAATCGCTTCACGAGCGACACGCTTCTTCTTTGAGCGTTGGAGACGGTATCCCTTTACTTCATCGAGGATATTGCGTCGGCGCTTTTGGGCCATAAGACCTCCTTTTACACGTGCCATACCTGGTTCTGATTACTGAATAATTAAGCGCCTGTTTTTGGCAGGAAGCGGCGAGTAATACGCTTACTCAAAGTGAGTAGCTGTGTTCGCTTACGCGCGAGACGGTCACGACCAGTCTGGCGAGCATTGAAGTGGTTTTGTCCTGGCTTACGCGCGATAAGCTTACCGTTTTTGGTCACCTTAATGCGCTTGGTGAATGACTTGTTTGTTTTCATAAAATTGCAATTTTTTTGATCGGGCTTCAGCCACAAGGGAAGTGGCAAAGTGGGCAAAATATACCGTATTACAGCATAAAAGTCCAGCGTTACCTTTGTTATATGTCCGTCAAAATACTATTTAGTATGGATACTGTGCATTTATTTTTCAATCATTACTGAAATATGCGTAAATAGATGCTTTTTTCTTATCAGAAAATATCGGTCGACCCCATGGGGTCGACCGATATTTTCTATTAAATCATTCCTGACTCTAGGAGGTCATCAAGAGACTTCTTTCTTGATTTATTCTCAGATTTTTCGGAAAAAGGTTTCTTTCCGTCAGATTCTTTCTTCACTTCTTCAAGCACTTTAGGCTTATGAACCTTACTTCCACCAGGGACACGTTCGAGGGTGGTGGTAAATCCTTTAGGACTTTTCTTAATAGGATCTGCAATTTTATATTCAGACGGTATGATTTTAAGAAACCGGTCGAGACGTTCTTTAAGGAAGCCTGATTCCATGTATTTGTAGCGTCCCCATAAGAAGAGGTCAACTTTTACTCGGTGTCCTTCTTCGAGCCATTCAGCAATACGCTTGGCTTTAAGTTGCTGGTCGTGTTCACCAGTGCCGATTTTTACTTGGGCACTTTTAGTTTCGGTTACGTGCGCTTTGGCTTTTGCGACGCTCGCTTTACGTTTTGTTTCGTATCGATATTGACCAAAGTCAGTGATTTTAGCCACTGGCGGTTTTGCGTTTGGGGAGATTTCAATCAGATCAAGCTTCCGCTTTTCTGCTTCTTTGAGCGCATTTGCAAGTGAGAGTGTCCCTAAGTTTTCATTATCAGGTCCGATGACCCGTAGTTCGGACGCCCGAATTGCCTGATTAATCCTCGTTCGAGTATCTTTTCCGGAAAACTGCTTTTGTGGTGTTCGCAAATTAATGGGGTTACGTGATAAAAGGAGAATGCGTGTACTAAAATATCCACGGTCTCACGATTGCCGAAATCGTATCACACCACCATCTGTTTGCAAGGTATTTTTTAGTTTTCTTGTTCAAAGAGAACTGACGTCAAGTGGTAAATTACGTTGTACAATGAATACGTATGTTAGAAACATTTTTTCCGCTAGGGCTTTGCAATTATGCATTCGGCGGATTACTGGTCGGGATTGGTATTTCCATCCCATTTATTGCAACCGGATTAGTAGTAGGGATCTCATCATTTTATACAGTAGTGTGGTCATATGTACATAAAGGATGGTTCTTCCAGACTAATTGGTATATACAATCACGTGGGTGGAAATGGTTCCTGGTAGGCGGTATCGTCTCTGGGGGAGTGGTTTATCTCTCGCTATATGGCTCTACGATTATCACTACTATCCCGTGGTGGAGACTGTTACTGGGTGGAATACTAGTTGGTGTAGGTGCTCGAATGTCAGGAGGATGCACCTCAGGACATGCTATATGCGGATTAGCGTCATTAGAGAAAGTATCATTAGTTGCGACAGTCACATTCCTCGCTACAGCAATTGCAGTTGCATTATTCACAAGTAAGGTACTGGTATGGTAAAACTCACTATGTATATTGGCGGAATGATTTTTGGTTTTGGTCTGGCTTTTTCTGGCGCTACTAAACCAGAGATTGTACTCTCATTTCTACGCCTTGAAGACCTTGGGCTTATACTGGTCATCGGCGTAGCACTCTTGGTCACACTTTTCACCTATCAACTGGTACCTCGTTTGCTTCGTAAACCACCCTATGGTGAGAGTTTTGATGGTCATGATGGTTTTCCAGTGACCAGTCGGACAATTGTGGGGGCAATTCTTTTCGGTATGGGTTGGGGAATAGCGGGTATTTGTCCAGCCACTTCCCTTGCGTCAGTAGGAACTGGAAATTGGCCTCTTCTCTATGCCATCGCTGGCATGTTCATTGGTACGTTTATATATGGTTCTATTCGCTCGAGGCAATTGCCAACTCATAAATAAGTAATAATAAAAGAGATAATTTATATACTGATTCAATAGTAAACTTGACAGAAAAAAAACTAGTTCTATAGTATCTTGCACATGAGACGGTCATTAGTACTGGGTATGGTATTGGTATGTTTCTTTCTAGAAGCGGTAGCTTTACCAGTGTTCGCAGCGATACCAACGTTGTATACCAACGAGAATTTCCTTACGAGTGAACATGATGTACCAGTGTCCTTCTCTCAAGACGCTGACGGCAATTTTACGGGTCTAACGGCTACCGGAAAAATTTTTAGTCAGCATCTCATTACTAACTCACTCGACATACGACTACAACGGTTTTCAATTGATGAAGCATTTTTCTATATATCCGACCGTGGCACTATTTTGACAAATTCTGATACTGTTGCACTTTCAATCTACCTCAGTAGAACAACCTGATAATCTGATATACTTATTTCATAAATAATTAGTACACTAGGTATGAAATACGAATATAGTAGCAATATTGATCAACGTGGAGAGCGAGCTGGACATGAGGCACAAAAAAGACCCTTGAAGAATTAAAAGAAGAAATGGGTGAGACGCAGTATTTCGAAATTATTCGTAAGCTTGCTAATAACCAAGTGCTTGATGCAGATGAACAAGCACTCATTAGAATTTTACGAGAAGGACACCTTCACTAAAAATTTCGTAAGGCTGTATTCACCACTGGAAGTATTCGAGCCGTCGCTTTTTCGTAGCCAGCGTCGTTGGGGTGAATATAGTCACTCATGTATTCGGTGCGACCAATGAGTCCAGAGAGAATATTGGGTATGTAAAAAGTGCGATATTTTTTGGCTAGTCGTTCATATTCTTTTTCATAACTATTTCCATAGAGACCACCAGGTTCACCGACGAGGATTACTGTCGCCCCGATAGATTGGATATATTCGATGAGCGAGGCGAGGTTTGAAAATGTTTCTTTGATTGGTACCTTTTTGAGTGCGTCATTTCCGCCGAGAAGAACAATAACTACGCGTGGGTCGACCGCCGAAAGGGTGTTTGCTCGTGCGAGTCCAGTAGCAGTAGTGTCACCAGGTACTCCAAGATTACGGACGGGCATTTCAAGATGTGTGCTGAGACGGCTAGCAATATCGCCTCCTAAGGTAGCCCCCGTTCCAGCTGCAAGACTGTCACCAAACATGACTACTGTTGTACCGGCGGTTGGTAAAAGTGGAGTCGGATTCGGCCAAAAGAACCAACCTCCAAAGAGAAGGATACTTGCAACGATGAAGAGGTGAGTAGGACGAATGGTGTTCATGTGACGGGAGGGGCGCCCGCTTCGCGGGCGCCCCTCATTTAATCTAATCTCTTCTCGGTCCAGGTACTAAATAATTCACCTGTTTCATGTACAAATTATATTCCTCAGGGAACTTTTCTAAAAAGGCTTGTTCAAGCATTGGACCAGTTACTTTAGTAACAATGAACGTAATCACTATTGGACTGACAAACGCGATCCAACCATATGGCAACGGTGAAACAATGATAGCGAGTCCCCACCAGATGAGGGTTTCACCAAAGTAGTTTGGCCGACGGCTGTACGCAAAAAGCCCCGTCTTCATTAAGTTGGCGTTCTCAGTGCCAGAGCGCTTGTTAGCGATAAAACGGTCAAGTTGCCAATCAGCGATAGTCTCATATGTGAGCCCAAATAAAAATATCGCCGTTCCAAAGTATAGTGCGAGTGGGGAAGGATTGCTTACTGTAGATAGGGCAACTATACCAGGCAGTGCTACTAAAAAAATAATAACTCCTTGCAAGATATTTATTTGCAAATAACTACGAATGAAAAAATACCAGCGTCCGCGTTCGTTCCAAGTGCTTCGCCATTTGGCGTAACGGAAGTCTTCTGGTTTACCATGATTTTTTTGGAAGATGCGGGTACTAAGGCGTATGCTCCACAGGGCAATACCACTACTGATAATGAGCGGTGATAGCGTAAAGTTTCCAGTAAGAAGGGTAGCTCCACCGATACTGAACAAAAAAGCCGGACCGTATGCAATATCCATAATACTATTGTCTTCTCGTAAAAAGGCAATAACAAAGACACCGGTTACGTACATAAGAATAAGAAGGGCGACGATACCACTGTTGACAATTAATGATTCCATATTATGTGTTCATTGTACCAGATGGTACAATTTGAGGAATATGACTCGTTCATCTGAAGATCTTGAATTCTTAGAGAAACGCCACTTTGTCAGGCGAGGAGAAGGCGAATCTGTTGCGCCACGGAGAATCGTTTCTTCAGTGCGAAGAGTTACATCATCATCAAAAAAAGTTACTACAGCAATCGCAGAACCAGGAATATCGGAGAGTCGTAAGGCACCGACACCATTGGCCGCTCACCGGGAAGTGCATATCGAAAAAAAAAGACAACTCATTACGATAGGAACACTCCTTATTCTTGGTGTTGTAGCCTCGGCAGGAGTTGGACTTCTTGATGATGGTCAGATTGATGTCCAGCAAGTAATCGAGGCACGTAATGAACGCATTCGTAATAATCAAGCAGATGAACGGGACGTGCTAGTGAGCCAGTTTGAAGTCCCGGTGCAAGACACTACCTTTCAAGGGAAAGCTGACGGTGGACTTATTGGTCGTGGCACCGGCGGTCGAGTACCAGTTGTATCAGAAGTAGCCAGTACTACTGCTACTTCTACCGATGAAACCGCATCAAGTACTGACCTAATGGCCAGTAGTACAGAGAGTGGTGTAGATGAAACGGAAGAAGTACTTGGAGAGGATGTGCCGCTTGAAACTACCGAAGAGACTATTTTGCAGTAGTGCTACACTTACTACAGCGGCAGCCAAGTGGTTTAATGACACGTCTGAAATAGTCCACACCGTAATTGTATGTCAGCTCCTCTCCGGGGGTGATTTTCTTTTTTGCATAAATAAAGACACGCGTCTCATCGTCGTTTAGTTGTGGTTCGCAGTTTGGTTTGCAGCTATGGTTAATATAGCGTGCAATGTGCTGACGACCTTTCCCGTCGATAGTCCACTTGTCGTTGAGTTCGAAAAGATATTTACCACCACGGCGCTGCGCTTCTTCGTCGCTGATGACTTCACCAGTATACTCAATAACGAAATCGCCCTTTGCAAACGGTACCGTAGCAAACAATCCTAGTCCCGCGCTGCTTCTTTGTACGATGACATTTTTAGTTCTTGACATACTCGCTAGTATAGCAAAGTGGCGGCTCTACACAGTAGTGGAAAACGTAAATAATAAAATCTGTTAGAATACTGCCAATGAGTGATGTTCTTAAAAAGTTCGTTCGCGCCACAAATTATTTGTCGGCTGCGCAGATTTATTTAAAAGATAATGTGTTATTAACAGAGCCGCTAAAGTCAGAGCATATAAAGCCGAGACTCTTAGGGCATTGGGGTACTTGTCCCGGTATTAATTTTACCTACGCACATCTTAATCGTGCCATTATTGCGCATGATGTGAATATGATGTTTGTGCTTGGGCCAGGGCACGGCTTCCCCGCAGTGCAAGCCAACCTCTTTTTGGAAGGGACGCTGACAAAATATTTTAAAGATATCACACACGATACTGCTGGTCTATCGCACATGACCCATATGTTTAGCTGGCCATATGGCTATCCTAGTCATAGTAATCCAGAGGCACCAGGAGTTATTTTAGAAGGCGGCGAACTCGGTTACTCACTAGCTACTTCATACGGTGCGATACTTGATAACCCCGATTTAATCGTCGCTTGTCTCGTTGGCGACGGTGAAGCTGAGACCGGTCCAACTGCCACTGCTTGGCACCTCAATAAATTGATTGACCCGGGTAAAAATGGAGCAGTGCTACCGATTCTTCATCTCAACGGCTACAAGATTTCTGGCCCAACTTTTATGGGTCGCATGAGTGATGAAGAACTGCGGTCACTTTTCTGGGGATATGGATACGAGCCACATTTTGTTGACGCGCACAAAGAAGAAGATGTGCATGGTCGTATGATGAAAGTTCTCGACGATGCGATAGAAGCGATTCGCTTCACACAGCACTGCGCCCGTGAAGGAACACTGCATGAAAATCCACGTTTCCCAATGATTATCCTTCGCACGCCAAAAGGTTGGGGAAGTATTGATTATATTGATGGGAATAAGATTGAGGACAATTGTTTATCACACCAAGTGATTGCTGAACTAGCTAAAACTGATGAAGGACAGCGAAAGCAGCTTGAAGATTGGCTTCGTTCATATCGCTTCAATGAACTCTTTGATGGGGTGAAATTTGATGATGATATCCAGAGTTTAGTTCCACCAGAGGGACGACGTATGGGTGATACTCCGCACGCCCGTGGCGGTGAGCCTGTCTACAAACCACTTATCCTTCCGGCAGTTGAAGATTATGACATTGAAACAGTCAGTGATCTTACTAGCCCAATTACGGGTTCAGAGAGTGGTATGGAAAAAATTGGGGCATATCTCCGTGACACGATTCGTCTCAATGAACATAATAGAAATCTCCGTATCATGTCACCGGATGAGACCTATTCAAATAAACTCCACGCAGTTTTTGAAGCGACGAAACGTTCATTTGTCTGGCCTCATAAAGAGTGGGATAGAGATATGGCATGGGACGGAAGAGTACTCGAGATGCTTTCGGAACATAGCCTACAGGGGATGCTGCAAGGGTATGTACTCACCGGTCGACATGGTGTCTTTGCCTCATACGAAGCATTTGTACAGATTGTGGCGAGCATGACTGACCAGTACGCAAAGTTTCTCAAGATAGCTCGTGATGTGAAGTGGCGAGGTACTATTCCGTCGCTCAATTACATTCTCACTTCTGGGGCGTGGCGCCAAGAACACAACGGCTTTTCTCACCAGAATCCTGGGTTTATTGATGGAGTTTTACAGCGCCAAGGTTGCTTTACTAACGTGTATTTCCCAGCCGATGCTAATTCCGCGCTCGTTGCGTTTGACCGCATGATGAAGTCAACCAAAGAAATAAACGTACTTGTGTGCGAAAAGCGCCCATTGCCGATTTGGCGTACGATTGAGGAGGCAAAACAAGATTTTGAGGATGGTGTATCGATTTGGAATTTCGTGAGTGATGAAGATCCGCAGGTGGTATTTTCGGCGGCGGGTGATTATCCGACACTCGAAGCGCTTGCTGCCATTAGTCTTGTGCGAGAATTCGTGCCAGCCCTCCGTATTCGCTTTGTAAACATCGCATCACTTTCGGCGCTTGGAATTGGTAACTCAAACTGTCGAGTACTTCGCCATGATTTTAAACATTACTTTACAGAAGATAAGCCAGTCATCGTTAATTTCCATGGCTACCCACAAACCATGAAGCAAGTGTTGTTTGATTATGCTCTTAATCCGAGGCGTTTCATCGTACATGGCTACGAGGAGTCAGGTTCGACTACAACGCCATTTGATATGATGGTTCGAAACAGAGTTGATCGATACCATCTAGCGATGGAAGCTTTTGCTGTAGCAGCACAACAAAACGTAATTGATGAGACAGAAGCGCAACGCTTAATTTCTGACTTCCAAGAAAAATTAGCAGCGCACCGTACCTATGTTATTGAACACGGTGAAGATTTGGCTGAAATTACCAACTGGACATGGCAACAACGCTCGTAGTAAACCCAGGATCTTCCTC
Organism: Candidatus Parcubacteria bacterium; assembly: GCA_009995385.1. Lineage (GTDB taxonomy): Bacteria > Patescibacteriota > Minisyncoccia > Phycocordibacterales > UBA918 > OLB19. Next base: position 4,223 of record JAACPT010000011.1, on the reverse strand, counting down.
TCGAAAGTATGCCTTATATAAAGGTGGGCAGTCAGTTTTGGAATTTCGCTTTGAAGATACAAATACCGGCTTCGAAATGTGTTCGCAAACTGCTGGTACTCAGCAAGTCTGCGCCGCGGTCGAGAAAGTAGATTTCAATGACTCATTTGCTCGTGTTGTTGAAGCGGTTGATTCGTATATGTTTCGTGAAGAACGTGGAAAAAAATTAGATGCGATAGTTATTCGAGTAGTAGCGCCAGGAACTTTTTTTCAGCACCACGCAATCATTGATGATGCGTATGTCGCAGAACTTACGCGGCGGTCGGCTATCGCTCCGTTGCATATTCCACTCATACTTCGAGAAGTTGAAAGTGCTCGAAAACACTATAAACAAGCAAAACTAATCGCTGCTTCTGACAGTGCCTTCCATAGTGAAATGCCTCCTAAAGCGCGCGAGTACAGTATCATTACCGCTGACGCTATTCAGTACGACATCCATCGTTTTGGGTACCATGGGCTCTCGGTTGCATCTATCGTACGAAGAATTCATGCGGTCATTGGTCAGGATCCTGAGCGTATGGTGGTTTGCCATATTGGCAGTGGTACTAGTGTGACCGCGGTGAAAGATGGAAAGAGTGTCGAAACGACGATGGGATTTTCACCTTCCACAGGACTACCGATGGGGAGTCGCGCTGGTGACCTTGATAATGCAGCCCTCCTTGAGCTTATGCGTCGCAAGCATTGGCGGACAGCTGAAGCTGAACTGTATATCAACACCAATGGTGGACTCGCTGGAGTAGCAAAAGAATCTGACATTCGTCGGTTACTTGACCGCCGTTCGAAAAATGACGCAACTGCGAGGCAGGCGTTAGAAATGTATGCGTACAATATTCAAAAAGCTATCGCTGCACAGACGGTCGCGCTCCGTGGGATTGATGTGCTTGTTTTTACCGCTACTGCCGCAGTGCGAAGTTCAGAATTGCGAAGTCTAATCTTGAGTGGATTGTCATATCTCGGAATTCAGATGAGCAAAGATCGTAATGAACTTTTAGTTGGAAAGGATGGAGTGATTAGTGTTCGTAATAGTGCCGTAAAAGTGGTAGTGATGCGCACGGATGAGATGGGTGAAATGGCTCTTGTTGCCGACTGCTTACTACTAGGTATTGCTTAGGTACATTTTGTTGGTTAGGAGATGGTAGTATAAAGATGAATGTATTTATCGTATGTCTTGGTCTAATAATCAAAGTAAAAAACCATTCGTCCAGTCCCTACTGACGTTTAGTTTCTTGTTTGCAATGGTCATATTATTAGCAATGTACTATGACTTTTCACAAATCGATGTTGGCGGTCTGCTGTTCCTGACTGCTTTTCTTTGTTGTGTTTTCATTGCAAAAAATGTATATGACCTTACCCGTGCTGCACAGACTTCAGAAGATTTGAAAAAAGACGTTGCAATCGATTTAGCAGTTTCTTCAGATCAGCTCTATGTTCAATTGTATCGAAATAGCCCAGTACCGTATTTGATTATCGATACTGAGGGCACTGTAAAATCTGCGAATATTGCTGCGGTCCGAATGTTTGGAGTAACTCAAGCCAAAATCAAAGGAATGGAGATATTTAAACAACTGCATTGTGAGCACGAAGATCATCTTGACCTTCTCATTGAAAAGTTTAAAGGGGGGATACCAGTGAGTGACGAGATGGTTCGTGTTAAACAACCTGATCATCGTGAAGCCTGGGCATTACTGTCACTTTTTGGCTCTAGTGATGTCGCGGGACAATGTATCGGTCTCATGACTCTTGTTGATATTACTAAACAAAAGAAAGCTGAGGATGCAAAATCGGAGTTTGTTTCGCTTGCTTCGCACCAGCTTCGTACACCAATTGCCGGCATGAAATGGAGTGCCGAATTATTACTTGTTGATAATCCAGAAACACTCACCGAACAACAACATAAATACATAGATCGTTTGCAACTCAGTATCAAGCGAATGGCGCTACTGGTAGACGATTTCCTTCGTGTCTCACGTTTTGAGTTAGGTACATTTCATCCTGAGTATAAGACGGTGTCACTGACTGATCTTTTTGAAGATGTTTTATTAGAGTTAGCTCCTCGAGTGGAACAAAAAAAGATTACGGTTAAGAAATTTTACGATGCCTCAGTTGGTACTGTCATCACAGACCTCAATCTGATGCGGATGATTGTGACGAATCTCTATTCAAATGCGACTAAGTACACTCGAGAGAATGGGACTATTCACATTGGGTTCGGTCCAAAAGATAACAACTTGGTTATCACAGTAGCCGATAACGGGATGGGGATCCCGGTTGAAGATCAAGAGGAAGTCTTCTCTAAACTTTTTCGCGCATCTAACGCTGTGCGCAATGTCCCTGATGGAACTGGATTAGGGCTCTATATTGTCCGCGAGGCGGTCACAGTGCTTAAGGGGCAGATTTCGTTTACTACCACCGAAAATATTGGTACTACCTTTGAAGTGATTCTGCCGCTCGAATTACCAGATGACCAAGCAAAGTAAATCGGTATTAGTTCGCCTAGAACGCCATGACAACTTCTCGCTGTGACAGAGAACAGATTTTTACTTTACTTTCTCCGCTATTTTCGCTAGCAAATCTGAAACACTCCAATCAGGTTTAAAGAGGATATCTTCTTTAGGGAGGTCGATATTCTTTGATATATTTTCAGTTGATTCGGAGGCAGTTAGGACAATAATGTTTGCTTTTGCGCCCCAATCATTAGTGCGGATACGGCGGTATACTTCGTAGCCATCAATATCAGGGAGCCGAATATCGAGCAAGATAAGATCTGGTTGTTGCTCAATTGCCATACTTACTCCTTCACGCCCATCCTCAGCGAGGATTGCTTCGTAGCCTTTAATGGTGAGCATATCTTTAAGTGACTCAGCCAAGTAGGGTGAGTCTTCAACAACGAGGATTTTTTTCTTTTCCATGACTATAGTGTAACGTATTTTTTTCTGTTTGCACGAGTTACGTGTGCGGTGTGTCTAAATCTAGATTGTGTAGACAAAATTAAAACCCGACGGTGTCGGGTTTTAAGGGGGTGGTTTCAACTTGGAAACCGGACGGTGCGGAACGTCTCACTGCCGTGAGAAATTACCGCGGGTTGGGACAATGGGAATACAGGTATACCCAATCGATCCATCCATTTTTCGAGGATGGAAATCATGACTGCGTAGGCAGAGAAAATTCTATCTTCACTGCAGTAGAGCTTGATTGCATCAGCAAGATAGCTAACGTAATCTCCGGTTTCTTTCCTTGCCAAATGGGCAGGGTGGATGACGAAGCGAGATATCTCGCAACTACCAAGTGGGATTTGTTCTGTCGGTAACCCATTGTTTCGCAGGACTTCGCGTACCGGAAGACCGATATCATCATTGATAATACGGCAACCAGCGACGACATGTCTTGACTCTACCACTAGCACAAAAATGCTGTGAGGGTCGTATTGGTCGACACCCTCCCTCTCTTCCCATTGATTTTTGTGATGGTAATGGAAATCTCTGATCATCATGTACTCTTTAAAGTACTGATGATCTCGCTCTTTCCACTGTAGCACCACTCCGCTGATGGGAGGAGGACTCTTTCTTAACGTAAAAAACTTCATACAAAGCCTCCAGTTGGTTGGGTTGATTGAGAGAAATAAGTCTCCCAATGAACTAAACGGGAGACCCCGCTTTCTTATGTCAGTATAGCACAAGGAAGCTGATTCAATTATATATCACTTTATATAAATGTCAAGTATCATCGGTAATGTGTACACACATTTAGCACTTTTCATTATCATTAGGAAATGTGCATATCCATGGCAAATACAATTCAAGAGGAACGGTATCGCTGGCATAAACCCATTATCAATAAAGAAATGAAGTTGGTCGAGTCGTATCTTGATGGGGATATTCCGAAGGAATTGTACGTGCGGAAAAAAGATAAGATTCTCCGCGCTAACGCCGCTTTACATGAAGCATTGAAAGATTTTAAAGTCCTAAGAAATAATTGGAACAAACCCTCGGTTCGTGACAAAACCCCGCGCTTCGGGTTTACCATCCTCTCGGAATTAGTTTTTGCGTACAGCACAAAAACAGATTTTGCCCATACACAAACACCCGTTCGCAAAGCGAGCGGGTGGCGTGGGGTCGGTGAAGTTTCTTTATGTGGAGATGGGGAGAATCGAACTCCCGTCCGAATCAGGGTGTGAAGGTGAATCT
>JAACPT010000010.1:7460-17195 GCA_009995385.1 Candidatus Parcubacteria bacterium | reverse complement strand
TACTGCTGCAACCGTCGCTACTGGAACAGTGGTGAACACCGTTATCGATGATACTGATATTGTGGTATTTATTACTGGTCAATTCCATAATGCTGGTAATCGCTCACAGGGGTTTGCGCATCAGTTCACCGCCTCGTGGGCTGCTGATACCAATGAACCGGTCTTACAACGAGGAGCCGCCGGATCAACTGCTGGGGCAGTAAGCTACGCTGTTGTTGAATTTGTAGGAATGAATTGGAAAGTACAGCGAGCCGAACATACGTATACGCAAGCTGGTGTCACTGAGACTGAAAGTATCACCGCAGTAAACAGTTTGTCCCGTACGTTCATCCATACTCAGAAACGATACAACTCTGGTCTAGCTATGGCAGATTTTGGACATGAAGTCTGGCTTTCTAGTATTGGCGCAGTTTCATTTTATTTACCACCACTAGCATCAGTGGCAGCTGGTCATGTGTCAGTAGTATGGGTCATCGAAAACACCCAAACCAGCACTGGAGGAATGGTCGTGCAGCGTAGTAATGGTAATACTACGGGAGGGGTTGAACCGCTCAATTATTCTGTCAACATACCGACTGCACTTAACGCTACTAATAACGCTTCAATCTTCACTATGACGACGGTAAACGCTACGACAAATACGTACCCACAAATGATTGCTGGTGCTTTTATTGACTCCGTTTCATCGTATATCCTCTGGCGAAGTGATACTGGGAATACTCTTACGTACCGCACAGAAGTCGTACAGTGGCCAGCGGCTGACCTTGCAGTCCGTCAGAATTACTATCGGTTTTATGTTGATAGCGATACTCTTACTCCGAGTGACCCATGGCCACTAGGAGTGTCAAATTTGGGTGAGAATACTTCTATTGGAGCGCTTGATGAACCACTAGCTGATACCGATCGAGTTCGCATTCGTATGACTGCTAAAGTTGCTAATGCAACGCTGCCTGCTGGACTTTTGCAGCTAAAACTTCAATATGGTCAACGAGACTCTACTTGTTCGGCAGTAGCGGTATGGAATGATGTGGGGGCGCCTGGAAGCGGTTCAATTTGGCGTGGGTACAACGCCCTTGGCGTGGTTGATGGTACATCACTGTCAGGTAATCCGTCGACTGGTGGCGATCTCCTTATTTCAGTCGCAAATCGAGCTGGTCGGTACATTGAAACCGCTCCTAGTTTGGCCAATGCCTATGCTGTATTTGACGGAGAAGAGATTGAATACGACTGGAATATCGAGCAAAACGCTGCATCGCAACGTACCACGTACTGTTTTAGAATGGTAAAAGCGGATGATACTCCACTGGATGGGTACTTCAACTACCCACAAATTCGCACTGAAGGATATACTCCAGTCGTGACCACCTGGCGTTGGTATGAGGATGAAATGAATGAAACCCCCAGTAACGCATTAGCTGGAGAAAATATTACCCCTATTGATGTCCTGAAGGGGAGTGCTGTTAAACTCAGAATAACCCTTGATGAAATAAAAAATCTCCCGCAAATCAATGCGCGGTTTAAACTGCAATTCGCAGAGCAAGCTGATTTTTCAGATGTCCAAGATGTAGTGGCGACTTCTTCTTGTGCCGTTGACTCAGTCTGGTGTTATTTTGATGGAGGAGGGACTGATAATGCAGTAATTTCCACGGCGGTACTCTCTGGGTCTGGCACCTGTATAGCAGGAGTGGGAACTGGTTGCGGTACCCATAATGAAAGTGCTATTTATTACAATGGTTTTACGCATGGTGCTGACAATAATACTGAATATGAATTCTCTCTTACATACACCAATGTCGAACGGAATTACGGACGAATGTATTACTTCAGAGTATATGATCTTGCTAATAACGAGGTGGTAAGTGCGAGTACGTCAAACCCAAGTCTTCAAGGTGAAAGTGCTTCGCTTACCCTATCAATTAGTGGAGTAGACGCTGATACTATTATTGCTGGAGTTACTATGGACGCGACTACTACCGCTACCTCTATGAATTTCGGCTCATTACCTCTCGATACTGACAGGGAAGTGGCACAAGAAATAACCGTGGACACCAACGCCATTGAGGGGTACGTCCTATACAGTTATGCTGATGGACAGCTACTTGATACCTATGGGAATGATATCAAACCAGTTGTCGGCACTAATGCGGTACCACTTGGGTGGGCAACAGCTTGTGCACCTTTGGCAGTAAGTTGCGCTGGGTACCATACGACTGATGCCACTTTGCTCGGTGGATCTGGTCGATTTGCTCCAATTGATTCATATGCCGCCATCAGTACTAGTTTAGATGAAATAATGTACAGTTCGATTGCAACGGTAGACACTGCACAAATTGTTTATCGGATTAGAGTCAGTGGAATGCAACCAGCTGGTGACTACGTTAGTACAATAGCCTATATAGCAGTCCCGGTATTCTAAATGGTATAATTTCAGCTGTGAGAAAAAGTATTTTTGTCGGAGTTAGTGTACTCACCATCTGGTGGTGCTCTTTTTCAATTGTCATGGCGGCTGAATATACAGTTAGACCATTCCTGATTGATCATGTCGCTGAACCACGGGAGACAATTACTGAGATGGTGATGCTTACTAACGATTCTCCGTACCGTAAATATGTGGTGTACGCTACGGTCAATGAGATATCTGTTGATACCGAGGGTGAAATAAAAGAATTTGTTTCACCCGTTATGACCGACCGTACTAACACGGTAACTTCATGGATTGAGGTGACTCGAGGCAGGATTGAAATTCCTCCAGGAGAAAAAAAAGAAGTTCCCCTCATCCTCCGTATCAACCCCTATGCCACGCCAGGCGTGTATCATGCGTTCGTCGGTTTTGTCCCCGCACCAGATCGACCAACTGCTGAAGCAATAGCGCTGCGTGGTGAAGCTGACGGGGTTATTGTAAAAATTACCGTTCTCGACAAACGAAATGATAGTATGAAGCTGTCTGGATTTCTTATTGACCGATTCATTACTGGTGATACACATAAAGAGATTGAGGTCATTATCAACAATACAGGTGATATTCCATCTGCCCCCCAAGGAGAAATTATTTTTTATAATTCACAAGGAGTTGAGATTTCCTCGGCACCTTTTAATGCAGAAGGTACGACCATTTCGCCAGGGGAGACAGTCACTCTTACAAGTTTGGTTCCGCTCGAAAAAGGGATTGGACGATTTAAGGCTAATCTAGCGCTGCAATACGGAGAAGATCAACAAGCCTCATTACATGATACTACCTTCTTTTATCTCGTCCCCCTTCACTACCTCTTGCTCTTGTTTGGTGTTATTGTAAGTATTGTGATTGCTATCACGCTTTTGTTTAGAAAGACACTCCTTTCTGCTCGTTCTGGTGAATACGACGACGATACTATTGCCTTATACGTACGAAATGGGCACGATTCAAACCCTAAAGATCATGATATTGACCTCAAAAATACAAATAAAGAATAGTAGTTGGATTTTTGTACTCTTCATAGTGATTGGCGTGACGCTGTTTCCGTGCGCAGCAGTAAAAGGACAGGAGGCGCTTTCTCTTACTGTATCACCGACACTGTATGATATGACTGCGAACCCTGGTCAAGAAATACAGACAATGGTACGAATTATCAATCCGAATCCGTATGAAATAACGGTGTACGCAGACGTGGTGAATTTTGCGCCACAAGGAGAGGCGGGGCAAGGTAAATTTGTTCCAATCATGAACGAAGAGTCGAAAGGTCAGACTATTGCTGAGTGGATTAAAGTACAAAGTGACCAGGTTACGATTCTAGCCGAGAAAACGATGGAGCTACCGTTTACGATAAACGTTCCCGAAAATGCAGCACCAGGAGGACATTTTGCCGCCCTGCTTATTGGAACAAAACCACCTAGAGAAGAAGCCGATGTCTCGCAGGTTACCACTGCCCAGATTGTTACCTCCTTATTTTTTCTTCGGGTCACCGGAGAGGTAATTGAACAAGGTGACATCCGCTCATTTACAACAACGGAAACTTTCTTGGAAAAACCCGAAGCAACATTTGAATTACGTTTTGAAAATAAAGGAAATGTGCACATCCTTCCGCAAGGTGAAATAAAAATTTTAAATATGTGGGGGCAGGAACGGGGGATGATACCGATTAATCAATCCACCATGTTTGGGAATGTGCTTCCAGGTAGTATTCGACAGTATAGTTTCACCTGGACAGGAAAATGGTCTTTGGCTGATATTGGTCGTTATCAAGCAATTGCAACTCTAGCGTACGGACAAGAAGGTCGCCAATTTGCAACCAGTGAAACAAACTTTTGGGTGATACCATGGAAGGCGGTAGGTGGAGTGTTGCTCTTGATTGTCAGCTTTTTCCTATTGATTACTTGGGCGATAAAAGCGTACATTCGAAAAATGCTTGTGCTCGCTGGACTTTCGCCAAATATGCCTACTACTACACCGACCGCAGTTAAGAGAAGTAAGAAAGTCTCAATGGTTGCTCCAATTGAAGAAGGAATCCTTGATCTCAGAACAAGTCTTCGCGATTCTAGGGGTTGGTATGAAAACGTTTCAGCTACAATTTCTTTTGCTGTACGATACCGCATCTTCTTCATGGTAGTAGTAGCGATTATTCTTTTTATAGCAGCACTCATTTGGTATGTTCTTTCGGCATTAGTGAGTGGACGTCAGTATGAAGTGGTCATCGAAGGACTTGCGAACGACGTCACTCTTTCATCTGAACAAGTGCACTACGAAGACCTACGAGCACGCACTCAAGTAAGCAGCGAAATTTCTATTCGGGAAAATTTTCCGCCAATCGAAATTGTAAATCAGAGTGGGGTTCCCGGTTTAGCGGCAGCACTACGCATGACCCTTGAAGCTGAAGGCTACCCAGTAGCGACACTCTCTAATGATCTTAACCGCGTCGAGGCAAATACGGTCATTGTCTATGCGCCTCAATATGACAAAGAAGCACTTGAATTAAGCAGTAAGGTGTATGGTGCACTCACTTCTGCATATACGGATCCTTCAGGAACACAGGCTCCGATAATCATCTATGTCGGCAGAGATTTAGAAAATGCGGTACAATGAGTAGACGTTAGTCATAACTTTCTATTACTATGAGCCAAAAATCTATTGTCCTTATCGTGAGCATATTCGTACTCATTGTAGCGGGTATGTTCATATACGCGAACTTAAAAAAAGCAGAGATTGCAGAAACCAGCGCTACACCAAATGAAGAGACTGTTGCAGTAGATGTCCCATACGATGATATTACCCGCATCGACGCTAAACACTACATTATTGATGGTGTACATACTATCGTGGGAGAGATTTCTATGCCTACACCATGTGACCTGCTCGAGGCAGAAGCGGTGGTGATGGAATCGTACCCAGAGCAGGTTTCAGTTAATTTTTCCGTGATCAACACTGCTGAAGTCTGTGCTCAAATGACTACTGAGCAGCGATTTAAGGTATCATTCTCGGCCTCTCCGGAAGCTGTCATTACAGCGAAGTTTATGGGCCGTGCTGTTACACTAAACCTTATCCCCGCTGGAGCAAACGAAAAACCTGAAGATTTTGAATTATTTCTAAAGGGGTAGATTCACTAGCACGTACCATCAATGCGGAGAGAAAGCACAATAACGTTAATCATATTTGGTGTAATACTATTGGCTGGTGCTTGGTACACTTGGTACGTCACTACGTTGAAATATACTGAAGCGCCAGCAGTAAGTCCGGCAGTAAATGCGCTGACCGTTGCTGAAGGGGAGCGTTCATTTACTGACCTTTCTGGCAATCAGCTTTCTCTTACCAGTCATGCTGGCAAGGTGCTCATCGTTAATTCGTGGGCAAGTTGGAGCCCCGATTCCACGCGTGAACTTAAAACACTGGCGTTGCTAGCACAAAAATATGCTAATAAAGGAGTTTTTGTGATTGCCATTAACCGAGCCGAGCCAGGGATAGTGGCGAAGCGATTCCTGGACACTATTGGTATTGCAGAAGATGTACAGCTTGTTCTTGATCCTTCCGATCACTATTATCGAAGTATTGGAGGATATACTATGCCCGAGACAGTGTTTTATGGTGTGTCTGGAGAAATCACTCACCAACAGCATGGAGCTCTGAGCCTAGAACAAATGGTAGCGTACACCGAAAGTGCCCTTTTGGTAGCTCCTTAATAAAAAACCTTTACAAGTAAGCAAAAACATACTATAATTAACTTAGGAGCCGAATCCTGGCTGTTGCGATCATACCACCATTACGTGGAGCCTCTGTCGAAAGAGGTTTCAAAATCGCAAGCTAATGCATATGTTCAAAGCCATTGGATTCATTATAGTTCTTTTTGGACTATCACATTTCTTTTCAGCATCATTTGCTGCCCTTGATACTGCTGCGAGTGCATCGTTCAAAGCTATTGAAACAGCGGCAATTGTTTCACAAACACAACTGCAAAAAGAATTGTAGATAAAAGGATTATGCCCTGTGCATGATCCTTTTTTTGTATGTACAAGTATGCTGTATACTACTGCTATGCAATTAAGCCGAGTGATTCAATACGTGTTTTTCTTCGGGTTGTTACTGCTTGCTGGTTACATGGTATTACTCATCATGAAACCGTTTGTGACGGCACTCGCACTCGCACTAACTATTGTCATTATCTGTCATCCACTATATGTGCAGGTTAAAAAAAGAGTTCCAAAGCAAAATAAATCAGTCGCGGCCCTCCTGTCGACAATTCTAGTATTGCTTCTTATTATTGCTCCGGTAGTATTTGTTTCATCGTTGGTTGTACGAGAAGTAGTTACTTTTTACCAGGATCTTGATGCTGGTACCTTATCGCTTCAGTCTGGCGTCACCGTCATAGAGTCGCGTATCCAAGTCTTCGCCCCCAGCTTCAGAATTGACGTCAATGAACAAATTAAACAAACTGCGGAGTGGCTCACTGGTAGTCTAGGTGCGATTTTTAAGGGTACCATCTCTACGATATTTGTTTTTTTTATTGCTTTAATTGGTTCGTTTTACTTTTTCCGTGATGGGAAGGAATTTTTACAAGTACTGATAAAAGCCAGCCCACTCCCAGACCGAGAAGATACTGCGATCTTTGACCGCCTAGCAAAAGCAGTACGCGCAGTTGCAACTGGTACTGTCTTGGTGGCGTTAATTCAAGGATCGATGGTAGCGATTGGATTTGCGATTTTTGGTATTGATAGAGGTATCCTTTGGGGATCACTTGCTTCTCTTGGTGCACTGATGCCAGGTATCGGCACAACAGTGGTGACCGCTCCAGCTATTATTTATTTATTTTATGTGGGCGAGCTCTTTAATGCAGTTGGTCTGCTTATTTGGTCAATGCTTATCGTTGGTTTGGTAGACAATCTTATTGGTCCGTACCTCATTGGACGGGGGAATAATCTTCATCCGTTCATAGTACTAATTTCAGTGTTGGGTGGGATTACGCTTTTTGGTCCAATTGGATTCATTTTAGGGCCAGTCGTGGTGACTTTCTTTTTGGTGTTGCTTGAAATATATCATCAATATGTTGTAGAGGATAAATCGATGAAAGAGTCGTTAAAAACCGATATATGATCTCACGTAAAAACATAGAAACAATTCTTAAAATAAATGGTGTCTCTCCGACCTCCGCTGACGAGCAAATACGCTCAATACTTTTGAGTGCTCGGTATTCAGATGACGAGGTTGATACTGCGCTCATGGTTTTGCGTGAAGACACAAAAACAAAACACACCAGAGTCGATGGGCTGCATAAAGTATTTAGAACTGGTGAGTCTTTAAAATCTGACGAAATTGCAACCCTACTTGGTATAGATGTAACAATAGAAGATCGTGTTAATGAACGAAGTAAGAGACGTGAAATTTCATTTGGACAGTATTTTTTTGTATGGATTGCATCAGTGCTGGTAGCCACTTCTGGAATACTCGTGTATATGTATCTTCATAAAATTGGCATATTTCATCCAAGTGTGTACTTAATAGACCTATGACCAAAGAAATAGTACTACGCATCTGCTCAATACTTTTGGGTTTGTTGCTCATCGTGCAAATTTCCACTATCAATATATCGTTACCTCTATCACCGCAAAGTTATGGTGTAATAAAACAATCAGTGAATACTGCATTGACGTATAGTTTCTTCAGTAAACAATCTGCTCAGCTTGCCACTAGCACCACTGAGAGTAACGCAGTCCTCTTCGTAGGAGATGTCCTTCTGGCTAGAAATATTGAATCACTGATGTTAAAAAATGGTGTAACATATCCATTCTTAGGCATTGATACTTCTTCATTCCCATCGTCATGGTCTGTCGTTGGTAATTTCGAGTCTGCAGTACCAAAAAAACACCAACCAACAAGTGCTGGAGAACTCCGCTTCTCGGTAAATGAAGAAATGCTACCAAGTCTAAAACAGGCTGGTTTTACACACGTCTCGCTCGCCAATAACCATAGTTTCGATTTTGGAACTGATGATTTTATTCATACCAATCAAGTTTTAATAGATACTGGTTTAGTGTCTTTCGGCCATCCGAAAAAAGTAGATGACAGCTCAGTTGCTTTTCTTGAAATCGGTAAGTCAGTCATCGCACTGATTGGAATCCATACACTATTTACTATACCTCCAGACAAAACACTAACTGCTCTTTTTTCCTACGTAAGTGCACGAAGCGATATACAAGTAGCTTATGTACATTGGGGTACCGAATATGATGAACAAAATGACTTGACACAACGATTATTTGCTGAAAAACTTGTGGCTTTCGGAGCGGATTTGATTGTTGGACATCATCCGCACGTAGTACAAAATGTCGACCTTATAGAAGGAGTACCCGTTTTTTACTCACTCGGAAATTTTATTTTCGACCAGTATTTTTCAGTGGAAACAGAGCAAGGGCTCACTCTTCAGCTTCATCTGACTCCTGAACCAGCGCTATATCTTTTTCCTGTTTCCAGCCAAGAAAAAATTTCTCAACCAAGACTGATGGATGAAGATAACCGCATTGCATTTTTACAGCGGTTAGCTGAACGTAGCGATAGTAGACTTACGCAAGATATTAAGCATGGTATTGTTCCTTTGTATAATTTGGTTGCAACTTCATCAAAAATAGCTATGATTATAGAATAATTTTTGTGTATGTTTAATAAATTTGAATTAATTGGAGCAGGAGCAAGTGTTTTTCTAATGATTTTTGGATTGTACCTGATTGAAATAAAAGCGACTTTTTTCAAGCCACTAGAGACAGGCATGACTGCTCAAGCAATAAGTTCCTTTGATCCTGGGGTGGTAGTTGTTAACGGATCAACAAATGTGCAAGATGCACGAGCCGCAGCGTATAAGGAAGCAATTAATAATCAAGGCAATATATATCGTATGGTCATAGATGACATCAAAATTGGAACCGGAGTTGAAGTCAAGAAAGGTGATGCTGTCTCAGTGCATTACATTGGCACTTTGCAAAATGGGCAGGAATTTGATAATTCACATAAACGTGGTACCCCATTTGATTTCACTGTCGGTGGTCGACAAGTGATCGAAGGCAGGGAAAAAGGTCTTATCGGAATGAAAGTCGGCGGTCAGAGAGTATTAGTCGTCCCCCCAGAAATGGCATACGGTGAAGGTGGCATAGGTCCTATCCCTGGAAATGCAACTCTCGTATTTTCAATTGAACTAGTAGCAATTAAGTAAGTAATCTTTCTTTTCACGGAGTTTGCTATGTACACACCAGCACCAGCCATTTATGGCTGGTGCTGGTGTG
>JAACPT010000010.1:0-7417 GCA_009995385.1 Candidatus Parcubacteria bacterium | reverse complement strand
ATTACATTCGAAATAATAAAGCGAATTCCAGGTAGCCTTGGTCGGGCGGGAATTATCCATACTCCTCACGGTGACATAGAGACACCAGCTTTTGTGGTGGTTGGAACAAAAGGTACTGTAAAAAGTGTCAAGCCAGAAGATTTGCGTGATTATGTTGGCAATCAAGTTTCGCTTGCTAACACCTACCATCTCTTTCTGCAACCAGGAGCTGATGTAATCAAAGAAGCTGGTGGACTGCATACATTTGCTAATTGGCAATTGCCCACCATCACTGACAGCGGCGGTTTTCAGGTGTTCTCACTTGGTGCGGCGTTTGGAAAAGGGGTAACAAAATTCGCCAGAGGAGAAGCCGCTGAGACAACTGAGAAGCGAAGTCTGAATGTGTACTCCAAGGAATTAGCGGCCAAGCATGGAAAGTTATGCGTAATCGATGAAGAAGGAGTTACTTTCACCTCGCATCTCGATGGTTCGATGCACCGCTTCTCTGCCGAACGATCGATTGAAATTCAACATCAAATAGGTGCTGATATTATTATCGCGTTTGATGAATGTACGAGCCCGACTGCAGCCAAAGAATATCAAAAGGAGGCGATGGACCGTACGCACCGTTGGGCGAAACGTAGTGTGTTGGCCCATAAGCAAGATTACGAAGCACTCAAGAAACAAGGACTCTATGGTGTGGTACAAGGAGGGAGACATCTTGATTTGCGCGAGGAGAGTGCTCGAGTGCTTTCAGCGATGGATTTTGACGGATTTGGAATTGGTGGAAGTTTTACAAAGGAAGATCTGGGCGACGCCCTGCGAGTAGTGAATGAAATTCTTCCAGAAGACAAGCCTCGACATTTGCTTGGTATTGGTGAGCCGGAAGATATTACTGAAGGAGTGAAGCTTGGGTGTGATACGTTTGATTGTGTCGCACCGACACGCATCGCGCGCACCGGCACCATCTATGAGCGAACCAGCGCTGGGCACCAACGGACGAATTTGCTTAATACAAAATATCAGCGCGATTTTAATAAACCAGATGAATCATGTGACTGCTATGTGTGTAAAAATTATACAAAAGCATACCTAGCACATTTATTTCGTAGTCAAGAAATGCTTGGTGCTCATCTCGCAAGCCTGCATAATCTCTACTATATTGTTAATTTCACCAAACGTTTGCGCGAGGAAATACTCAGTCGGTAGAAAAAGTCGGAAACTTGATTTTTTTTATAAGTGTGACATTATGTCTCCAGTTTAAACTTTCCATTGGAGGTGTAAAATGTACCGAGTAGTAAAGGAGTTGCGGGAAGTAATTCAAAAAAACCGCTACCGATCTCAATTAGGGCAGCGCATTGCTGCCGTGTATGGTAGAGATTCTGAGAAATACATGGTGCTCATTGCAGCACTTGATCTTGTCGCGGAAACGCATGACAAGGGTAAGCGCAAAAATGGTGAGCTTCTGAAATCTCATGAATATGCGATGTTTGCAATAGCGTTCATATACTGCCGCATCCGCGATCTTTCAATTTTACTGGCAATCCTTCTACATGATATGTATGAGGACTATCCAGAAATCTGGCAAATCAAAATCATTGGTGAACGATTTGGACAGGAGGTTGAAAAGATTGTGTTTGCACTGACGAAGCCTGATGAGCGACTATTCAAAGATCGCGGTGAGTATGAACAGGCGATTTTTGCTAAAGTCGTGCATGGTGGGGCTAAATCGGTGCAGGTTAAATGTATTGATCGATTGCACAATATGCTTACGCTTTATGGTGACCGAGATAAGCAAATTGCCAAAATACTGCAAACAATCATGTTTGTATTACCACTTTCAGTGAGGAGTAGGTTCTTGACCAGTGAACTTATGTTAGCAACTGCAGAACAAGTTTCAAAACTTAAGCTGCAACAGCACAATTAGCCCAGGATGATTCAAGTCGTCCTGGCTTTTTTTATTTTGTGTTGCAGGGTATAGTAGCGCAGTGACATTCAAAATCTCAACTGAAAAAACACCAGCTGGTGACCAACCGCAAGCGATTGCATCGCTCATCGACGGGATTGCCTCTGGATATAAATACCAGACCCTGTTAGGAGTGACAGGATCGGGTAAAACGTTTACCGCTGCAAACGTCATCCAGGCAGTGCAGAAACCAACGCTGGTCATAGCCCATAATAAAACACTTGCCGCTCAGCTCGCACAAGAATATCGTGATTTTTTTCCAGAGAACGCCGTACATTATTTCGTCTCCTATTACGATTACTATCAGCCTGAGGCCTATATGCCGACGAGTGATACATACATAGAAAAAGAAGCACAAATTAACGAAGAGATTGATAGACTGCGTCACGCGTCGACACAAGCATTACTTACGAGGGATGACGTTATTATTGTCGCCTCTGTTTCCTGTATCTACGGCTTGGGTTCTCCCGCGGAGTATGAGAAAAAACACCTTAAGATAGAGCGCGGGTTTGCCATTTCACGCACTGAAATGCTGCGCACATTAATCGGTCTCTATTTCGAACGGACTAATGCCGACCTTTCACCAGGTCAATTTCGAGCAGTAGGGAATACGATTGAAATTATGCCAACCAACGAACGTGTTATTTGCCGACTTGGTTTCAATGGTGATGGGGTGGCATCGATTATTAAAATTGATGCGGTGACACGCGCGATTATTGAAGAACCTGATTTGTTTTTCCTTTTTCCAGCCAAGCACTTCGTTACTCCAGAAGACGAAAGAAAAGTAGCGATTGCCGATATTAAGGTTGAACTTGACGAGCAACTTAAAGAATTTAAAAAAGAGGGAAAGATACTGGAGGCTGAGCGTTTGAGACGACGTACTGAACACGATCTTGCCTTAATAAGAGAGATTGGTTACTGCAATGGGATTGAAAACTATTCACGACACTTTGATCGCCGGAAGCCTGGAGAAGCACCCTATACACTCCTGTCCTATTTTCCACACAAAAAAGATGGCACCCCAGATTTTCTGACGATTATCGATGAGTCGCATGTGACCATACCACAGCTTAATGGAATGTATGCCGGTGACCGCTCTCGAAAAAATACGCTTGTTGAGTTTGGATTTCGTCTTCCGAGTGCGGTCGATAATCGACCGCTACAGTTCGCTGAATTTGAAGATAGGGTAGGACAAGTAATTTACACGACTGCAACTCCCGGTAAATTTGAATATGCAAAACTGCAAGAACTCGGTATCAAACCAGTGGAACAGATTATTCGACCAACAGGGCTTATTGATCCAGAAATAGAAGTGCGAGGAGTAATAGAAAATGGTACTTACCCAGGACAAGTCAAAGATTTTATTGCCGAGTCTGTTACGGTAATTGCTAGAGATGCTCGAGTATTGGTGACCACGCTTACCAAAAAAATGGCTGAAGACTTATCGGAGTTTCTTACTGAAAAAAAAGTAAAAGCGAAATACATTCACAGTGACGTCGATACGATGGAGCGAATCGAAATTCTTACCGCATTCAGAAAAGGCGATTTTGATTGTTTGGTCGGTGTAAACCTCTTACGTGAAGGGCTCGATTTACCAGAAGTAGAACTAGTAGCAATCATGGACGCTGACAAAGAAGGATTCCTTCGTAGTGAGACTGCGCTCATCCAAACAATTGGTCGGGCGGCACGAAATGTGAAGGGAAGAGTTATCTTATACGCCGACGAGTCTACCAAAGCACTTGAATACGCAATCAGCGAAACTAACCGTCGACGGACCATCCAACTTGGCTATAATAAAGAACACAATATTACTCCCAAGTCGATTACCAAAGAAATACGCTCAATTGCTGATCAAATGCGGACAGAGCACCAGGAGACCGTAGAAACGCTTCTTAAAGTTGATCGTGAATTGTTTAATAAAAATCCAGTAAAGGTGATTAAGGAAAAACGCCGACAAATGGAGCAAGCCGTGTCAGAACTTGATTTCGAGACTGCCGCAATCATTCGAGATGAGATTCGTTTTTTAGAGGGAAAAGTGAAGTAACTCCTGTGGGTTAGTGGCTGATTATAGTACTTAAGAAGTGTTACTATATTTGTATGTCAATACTTACTAATAAAAGCGCTCTCCTTATTGGTGAAGAAAACTTTCAGTTTAATAATTTAATGGAGTCACTTGAAGCACATGGAGCCAGGGTAGAGAAAATTTCTGATAAAAAAATATCACAAGCAGTACTTGATGAAATACACCCCGACATAGTTTTGTATAACAATCTGCATGAATCCGCCGAACGTGAAGTTACTTTAGAAATCGTTCGTGATTATGCTGCTCGTGAGACAGTGCCAGTTTTTACATTGATAGAAGATACTCCAGAAGCGATTCGAAATATTTTGTCGCTTGGCGTGACTGATTACATAACTCCTCATGATGATGTGCGAGTGGTTTTGTCTAAAATTAAAGCCACCTTCGGCGAAGAAGATCTTTTTTCTAGTAGTACTGTGATTGATATCACTCCCACTAAAGCACACGTCACCACCACCGGTATTCGGGTATTTGTCATCGAAGACGATCCGCTACTCAGAAATCTTCTTTCTATGAAGCTCGAACGATCAAATTTCCCGTCAGAGTTTAGTACCGATGGAGCTAATGTCCTACCACAAATGTACCAATTCAATCCTGACGTCATTATTTTGGACCTTATGCTACCCGGGAGAAGTGGTTTTGAAGTGCTCACCGAGATAAAGAATGACAAAAAATTAAGTGACGTTCCAGTAGTAGTCTTTTCTAATCGCGATGGTCAGGAAGATAGACAAAAAGCCAGTGAGTTAGGAGCAAAAGGGTTTTACGTCAAAGCGATGACTGACCTCTCGGAGTTAATTGAAACAATCGAATCGCTCACAAAATGATTTATCGACAGTCACCGCAGAAGTGTGACGTCTAGGTCGTGTATACTTTTACTATATGGCTACTCCTAAAAATACCGCAAAAAAAATTCCGATAAAAAAATTGGCAGTAAAAATTTCTGCCAAAAAAGAAAAAGCAGTCAAGGATGAACTGACATCATCCGATGGTAAAAAAATAAGCGCTGTAAAAAAACAAAAATCCTCTACAGCAAAAGACAGGGTAGCCACCTCTGCTATTTCTCGTAAGGCAAAAAAACAAAGTGCCGAAAAGACAACGGTGAAACTCCCAACCAACATGAGTATCCGGTCGATTGAAAAAAGTGCCGTACTACTGCAAGAATTCGAACGTTATTTCGGTGGTGCTGTCTATCGTATTGCCTACGTGGCTGGACTTTGTTTTATTGTAGTAGGAGCTACCTATGCAACAGTTGGGTTAGTTGAGCCTGGCACTTTGCAAAAAGCGTTGGTGGCAGAAAGTTTTGATCTGGGTGGAATAGACACTACTTTAACTGACCAACCTAGAATTACTAACACTGTCTCTAGTGCCCCACTTGCCCCTTCAGAGTTCAAATTTCTTACGACGATACCAGAAAATATCATCGAACCAACGGAAGTTATCTTTGAGGTTACTAACGCTGACGATCCGAAGCCAAAGCTTGTTGTGCTTGATAAAGTAGGTTTTGTTGATTTGCTTGCAGAAAAAATATCTGACCAAAAATATCGCGTCACAATTCCATTTGAATCACTAAAACAAAATTATTATGAATTGCGAGTATACGTTAAACCTACTGATGGTAGTACGATGTACGTCCGACGCTCAAGTAAATTTTTTGTAGGAACCAAAGAAGCTGAAAAGCTATTTAATGGGCAAGTTGCTGATTGGTATCCGACGGTAGACAGTAGCAAAGAGACTGAGGAATCAATTCAAGGAATCATTACTATTACAAATAACACCGAAGCAAGGCAACCAGTTGAACAGCCACCGGCTGATTCTACTCGATTTGAAATTACTTCTCCCGCTTCTGTTTTGACCGGCGTAGCTACTATTAATCTGTTGATTCCAGAAAATTCTGGGTTTGGTGAATTGTATGCCCGACCAGTGAATGCGCTCAGTGCCCGTTTTATAGCATTGGCGACCAAACGCTTTGATCGTTGGATTTTTGTATTTGATTCAAAAAATATTCCTAATGGTGAGTACGAATTTTTCGCTCAGACTAAAATTAATGATCAAAAGTTCCTTTCCAAGTCTGTGAGGCTTACTGTTAGTAACGGTATAACGTCTGCGCCAGAAGATATAGACTCTCCACTACTGTCAGACCAAACTGGGGATCGTGAGTTAATTACTATTAATTCGCAGCCATACACACCTGAAGTCACTTTTGATGAAAGAGTGGCGGCTGAAACGACAAGTCTCGTTACTGCTTACCAAGATGATCTAAATTCACTGTTCACTAACTATGCATCTGCTAAACAGGCAGGTGATGAATCGTTGATAAAAGCTGCAAAAGACGCCCTTGATGCCAGAAGAGAAGCAATCATCATTGATGTGCACCGAGAAGACCGTCTCCGAGACATCTCGGATACTATTAATGAAGATCTTGCCAATCGCATCATCGATCTACAAAATAGAATTGATACGTTTGAAGATTTACGTGCACAACGTTCGTCGGGCACTACTGCCACCGATACTGATAACGATGGTATCTCTGATGTCGACGAAAAAATGTTATACGGCACTAATCCAAACCTTACCGATACTGACGGTGACGGAATAGCCGACGGCGTCGAGATTATGCGTGGATACAACCCCAATGATGCGACAGTTGAAGCGATTATTCGTTTTGAATCGCCGAAGAATACTGTTGGTCTGACTCGATACGACACGCTCCAAATCACCGATGTCGTTCCGGTTATCTCAGATATTGCTGTTGATTCAAGCGCTACTATTGCTACTGAAATCCACGGAAAAGGGTTACCGAATAGTTTTGTTACCATATACGTATTTAGTAGTCCAACAGTGGTCACTGTTCGTACCGATGCTGACGGTTCATTTGTGTACACGTACGACAAAGAACTTGAAGATGGACAACACGATGTGTTCGCAACGGTGACTGACAATGCTGGTGCAATTATTGCGCAAAGTAATCCGTTCTCGTTTATTAAGGAAGCACAAGCGTTCACCCCAATCGCCGCTGCTGAAGGATCCGTGGTATCACCGGTACTTATTGAGCAAAGCACCGGTGGTCGCTACGACCTTGCTATTGCGGTAAGTATTTTAGGTTTTGGATTGGTCTTGCTGATGCTTGGTATGAGTCTCCGAGGTAAGGGGGGAAAAGATGAAGTCATTATCACCGAAGCACCGGTGATTCCAGTTGGCGATGCTGTTTCAATAGGTAAATAGCTGTAATCATAAACGCAGATCATGATTTCAAAAATACTATATATATTCGAAAGAGGTTTTCGCGAAATTCGATCTAGTTCCCGGTTAGTGCTTGTCGGGGTTTTAATTTTTGTCTTTCCCTTACTTTTTATCTGGGTTTCTCAGCTTTTTTACACGACTGCGTACGATAA
>JAACPT010000009.1 GCA_009995385.1 Candidatus Parcubacteria bacterium | reverse complement strand
TTTCTTTGAAAGCGCCACTGTTTATTAAGACAGATTTTTTATTTAGCTTTAAGTGTCACGTAGATATCTTCCAGTGCGCGTACAGCATCACCGGCTGCGATGTTGTTTTGGTGGTACCGCACGTTGGTGCAATCTCCGGCCGCCCAAATATTTTCGGCCGATGTCTTTTGGGTCCAAGGGTCGATGACGATTCGATTGTACTCGTCACGCTCCACAACCTCAGCTGCGAAATCAGTACTTGGAATCATGCCGACCTCGACAAAGATTCCAGTCACGGGGACGGTTTTGATTTCATTATTTTCCATGTCACGGTAGGTAACGCTAGTCACAAAGGCTTCTCCTTCGATACTTTTAGTTTCAGCATTCAGAATGCCATGCATATTTTCATGGGAGAGCACTTTTTCAACGGTCACTGGGTCAGCTTTGTAGGCTGGTCCGTATTGGAGAAGAGTGACACTTTTAGTGTAAGCTAGGAGTTGCGCCGCGGTTTCAAAACCAGCGTTACCACCACCTATGACTGCCACGTCCTGACCGGTGAACATCGGACCATCACAGCTAGCACAGTAGGTAAGTCCTTTATTTTCAAAGGTGCCGGCACCAGGGACTTCTAATTTTCGGCGTACTGAACCCGAGCAAATGAGAACTGCTTTTGCCGTGTGGGTACTCCCATCACTGAGTGTTGCTTCGTACCCTTGATCAGTTTTTTTCAAAGCAGTAGCAAGTTTTCCTGATTGTATAATCACCTCCTCACCAGCATATGTTTCAAGGTGGGTGCGTAAATCAGATGCCAATGTATTGCCACTGATAGAAGTGGTTCCAATCCAATTTTGGATATCACTTGATACGGTACTCTGCCCGCCCCATTCATTGGTGACAAAAAGAGTTTTAAGTTGCTTGCGTGCTGCGTATACACCGGCTGCTGTCCCTGCTGGTCCACCTCCAATAATCAATAAGTCATACATAAGATACTTTTCAAATTAAACGATAGTGACAGTAGAATACCATGAAGTTAAAGGAGAAGGTACAAGAAAACGCCCGGTGGGCGTTCTTGTACCTATTCTGCCTACTTTGTAGGTCAATTTAGTTTGCATTTTCTTTTGTGGTCAAAAGCAAATAGTGTGTCTGCGTAAGTAAAATTATTTATTTCTACTTTAGCTTT
Organism: Candidatus Parcubacteria bacterium; assembly: GCA_009995385.1. GTDB lineage: Bacteria > Patescibacteriota > Minisyncoccia > Phycocordibacterales > UBA918 > OLB19. The sequence goes on along the minus strand of JAACPT010000009.1, from coordinate 16,143 downwards.
GAACGGCGGAGAAAGGCAGGTACTGCGCCCCAATCATCATCGTCGGTTTCATCGGCCTGATCAATTGGTTTAGGGTCACGTTTAGGCGGCTCTGACGGGGTGTTTGGTTTTTGATTGTCGGTTGGTTCAGAATCGTTTGTTGAACCAGGCTTCCTGGTAAGTGAATTAAAAATCATGCCACGGACTGGTTGTTCTTTTTCTTCTTCTGGCTCTGTTCGTTCTGGGGCTGACGGTGCTCGGCGAGCGATATTGTACCCGTTGTTGTAGTTGGTTGATTCTTCAGGGAAGCCAGTAGCAATAACCGTTACTTTAATTTCATTTTTCTTAAGTTTGTCATCTTTTATTGCACCAAAAATTACCCGCGCTTGTGGGTCGATTGATTCAGTGATGACCCGAGCGGCTTCTTGTACTTCGAGCATACCAAGATCGTCACCGCCAGCGATTGCAAAGAGTACTCCTTTGGCGCCGGTGATAGATACTTCAAGGAGTGGAGAATTGATTGCTGCACGAGCGGCTTCTTCGGCGCGCTTCTCACCAGATGAGATACCTACTCCCATGAGGGCAGAACCGGCATTCTCCATCACACTGCGAATGTCGGCAAAGTCGACGTTGATGATACCAGGCATAGTGATTAAGTCAGAAATACCTTCGACTGCTTGCTTGAGAATATTGTCACATTGTTCGAAGGCACTCTGCACAGTCGTCTCTTTATCGACGATAGCGAGTAGACGGTCGTTAGGAATGGTAATCAGTGCGTCGACTTCTTGTTTGAGTTCCTCAATCCCTTGAAGGGCGAGACGCATACGTTCTTGCCCTTCAAATAGGAATGGTTTGGTTACTACTCCGACGGTAAGGGCACCACCTTCACGAGCAATCTTCGCGACTACTGGCGCTGAACCAGTACCAGTACCACCACCCATACCACCAGTGATGAATACCATATCAGAACCTTTAATGGCATTGGCGATTTCTTCACGAGTTTCTTCAGCGGCACGACGTCCCATGTCTGGGTTTCCACCAGCACCAAGACCACGAGTTAAATTTTTGCCGATATGGATTTTTCGTTTTGCTAATGAGTGATGCAAATCTTGAGCATCACTGTTGATGGCAATGAATTCCACCCCCTTCACTTTGGATGACACCATGTGATTCACGGCATTTTTACCCGAGCCACCAACACCGACCACTCGGATCCGTGCAAACGACTCTACATCTGATCGTATTTGTTCCATACAGAAATATTTTGTGTCTTTTTGTTCCGCGCACCCACCCCTGAGCACGAGTACCTTAGTAATAGACATATCATACACGTACAAAAAAATCTGTCACGATATTGACAAACCTGATAACTGTGTACTTGACAAAAGTACGTAGAATAGTTTTATCCTATTTGATTTACCTTGCTATGTAAAGGCGTATTACTGCGTAAAAATATTTTATGGTAAAAACTGACTAAACCATGAAAGGATGTTTCGACGGGTATGCTTCGCAATGCCGATAGTTGATGTCTCCTCGGCACCACTAGCGCCCCACATACAAAGACCATAGGCGACAGCCCATGAGGCATTACGAATTTTAGTGCTTTTACCAATATCGAGTGTTGCGATACGAGCAGGAAGTGCAAGGGTTGTCTTTGCAATCTCTACCGCACTTGGAACGCTTGCGCCGCCCCCAGTCAAAATAACACCGGCTGGCAATAACCCATCGCGCTTAATCTTTTTAAGATGAACATCAATTAGTGAAAAGATAGAACGCAACCGTTCTTGTATGATTTCATCGACTTTCTTTTTTGAAAATGTTGCACTGGTTATTGCACCACGTTTGATTTTCTCAGCATCTTCAAGGGGGATACGGAGACCGAGAGCTAAATCGTTAGTGATGTCGCTTGATCCAACTGGAAATATTTTCATAGAGATAGGAGTTGAATCTTCAAAGACGACGATGGAGGTGGTCTCGGCACCAATGTTTGTGAGAATGCACCCAGCGCGTTTTTGTGCCTTTGAGAGCATAACAAAACTCGCAGCGAGTGGGGAAGCCATGACATCTTCTACATATACACCGATACCTTCAATAGTACGAATAAGATCATTCACGTGCTGTTCGTACGTGGTAATAAATAAACTATCCACTTCAAGTTTTGTCCCTCTGAGCCCTTGTGGTCGACCAAGCACCTCGGTTCCGTCTATTAAGTAGCGTAAAGGAATGCTATGTAAGATACGACGGTTGGGAATGTGATCCATAATGCGTTCTTCACTGTCTGACATGACTTTCTCGAGGTCAGTAGACACTACCTCAGAATCAGCTCGGGAGGGAATAATCTCACCGTGAGAATATACTTCTTCAAGACCGATACTACCGATTGCTATGTGCGCGCGTTTGATGGTGATGTTCGCATTTTTTTCTGCCTGTGCGATTGCGCTCTTGATACTACGCGCCACTTCGGACTCTTGGACGATATAGCCATTTTTTAGACCTCGACTCTCAGCGAGACCAGTACCAATGATCTCTGGTTTATTGGTTACACTGCCTTTTTTAGGCAGTCGAGCAATCGCCACTTTTACGTGGAAGGTCCCTACGTCAATACCAGTAATGATTTGATCTGCCATACTTATGAGATAGCAAACGCTTTTAGGTACTTACGTTCCATTTTTTCCATAGTATCTCCATGGTCGTGACCTTTTAAGTGAAGACAGCCATGAATAAAAAGATAAGCGACATACCCATTGGTAGAAAGGGAAAAAGAAGTTGCTTCATTTTTTGCTACCGCAGGGCAGATGAATATTTCACCCACCGTTGTGGTGAGAGGGAACGATAGTACATTGGGCACATATGATTTATTTCGATGCGCCTGATTGAGGGAGACGGCTCGTTTCTCACCAATGAAGGTGAGTGATAGCTCATATTTTTTACCCAAGATAGCTTCTTTTATAGCGCTAAAGGGAAGGTGCTGTGGGTAGATATGTACCGTGCTTGAAATAACGAGTGATGTCCCCATAGTATTTGTCATTATACATGGAGTGGCGAACGAAAACAGCCAGTGTTGTACACTGGCTGTTTAATACTTATTTCTTAACGGCGACGACCTTTTACTTCTTGTACTTTGCCGAGTTTGACGAGTTTTTCATATACTTCCCGCTTTACAAGTTTTTTTAACTTGCTAGTGCGTTGCACATTTTGACTCTTAATGCGTGCATAGTAACGTCCACTTCGAATTTTCGGTATAATACCAGCACCTTGTACGCGCTTGGTAAAGCGGCGAATAACGTTGGCGCTACTTTCGTTATTATTCTTTTCTACTTCAACATTGGTTGCCATAGTGGTCATGAGCATAGCATCCAAAAGATATTGATGCAAGTGTCTATATAACAACGGAGAATCCTTGCTGGAGCTTCTGTATGAGCATCTCTTGACTGACGTATTCTTGGCTGCGCATCTCCATATCACGGAATATAATTGTGTTATCAACAAATTCTTTCTGTCCGATAATAAGAGTATATTTCACCCCACGCGCTTCGGCTTCTCTAAGTTGTGCAGAAAGTGAATCACTGGCTAGATTGTGATAGACCGGTATACCAGCGCGGCGTAGAGTGTCAATTAAAAGGAGACTTTTAACTTTAGGTCCAAAACCAAGTTGAATCATGAATACTGACGGGATGGTTTGTTTTGGTCGAGGGGAACGGGCTGGCGCTTTGCTATCTTTGAGAATGACGACGGCTCCAACCGCTGAGATATGTGTATTGGTGGTCCGATGTACAAATTCGTCAAATCGACCACCACGAGCAGTGATTGGCATCGCTATTGATTCAGTGTCGGGGGTCATATCGATTGAGAAGATAGCGTCGGAATAGTATTCATGGTGACCTAACATTCTTGGATCTATCTCATACGGTGTTTCGCTCATATCGAGGTACTCGATGATTTCTCGGAAATGCTTACGACTCGGATCACTGAGATACTCAAGTGGGTTTGGACAACGATATACCAACTCATGATCTAATTCTACTAAATGAGAAAGGGCTGCGAGCGGGTGTTCCTTCATGAGCTCACGAGCATCTGTTGGCATAGTATCAAGTCGTTTCCTGAGAAAATTTGTTAATTCACGGCTATATCTAGTGAGAGAGTCATTATCACCGAGAGAGTTTATGCGAATGATGTGGTCAGTATACCCAAGTTCATTAACTAGTGTCCGGGTAGTATGAATCAAAATTGCTTCAGCAATACTTCTTCCGACATTAAAAATGTGAAAAGTGACTGCGGTTTCTCCAGTGTCAGGAACTTGATTGATTGCATACAATAGTATTGGTCGGTCGAGTGACTGAAGTTTTTCTTCGCAATATGTGATGATTCCAGCACTGAGCAGCCCTTTTTGGTTATCGAATTGTTTATTGCTATCGTTGATAGTATGGGGAAGTATTTCAGCACAGTGTTTACACTCCGGAGTTTTGCGTAATTGGTCAATGGTCTGAAAGCCAAAATATTCAGCAGTGTGATTTGCGACCTTAAGGAAATCCGTTGGAGTGAGTGACATAAATTTTGTGGCTATTTAAGGTAGGTCTGTGGTGAAAGTAATTCTTCCGAGATGGTGACTGAGCCAGGTAAGTAGTCTACTCGTTTTGGCGGGAATAAACGGACGAACACTTTTCCGACAATTCGTTCCTCTTGTAATATTCCCCAGAGTCGGGAATCAGAGCTTTGGTCACGATTATCACCCATTACAAAATATTCACGCTCACCTAAAGTCTCTGTCATTTTAGGAGCAGGGAGCATCGATCTGATGTATGGTTCTTCCAAGATAAATCCTTCAGGATGTTCTTCATTGACAATAGTTACTTGGGCATTTTCAATAGTGATGGTGTCACCAGGAACGCCAATAATCCGTTTGATGAAAAATTTTGAAGGGTCACGAGGATACCTAAAGACAATTACTTCACCGCGGGCTGGTTGATTGAAATAGTAACTTACTTGGTCAATAATCAGATATTCACTGGAGTGGAAGGTTTCATTCATTGACGTTCCTGACACAATGAAGGGTTGCGCGACGAACATCCGAATTGGTATGACGATTAGGATTGCAATTAATGAGAAACGGACAATTTCTGCTAATGGGTGTTCTTTTTTACCTTCCTCAGGTTCTAGCGAATCAGTAGGAGGTTCTTGTGATGAGAATACTGACATAAATAAATAACGATATTGTCACTAGTATACGAGAAAATTAGATTGAAAACAAATTATTAAAAAGTAAGCACAAGCAAATAGTTTTCATGTACAATACAAGTATGTATTACATCGTCGGTCTAGGGAATCCAGGAGAGAAATATGCCAGTACCAGGCACAATGTTGGTTGGCAGGTGCTTCAAAAATTTATCGCCGACCGACAATTACCAGAACTAATCGAATCACGGTCGCTGTCGGGAATGGTTAGTCTTGGAAAAATCAGTCAGGAAGAAATCACGATACTACTTCCGACTACGTTTATGAATAACTCAGGGAGTGCGGTGACTAAATTAGTGCCACCAGATGAAGTTGAACGGCTCATTGTGGTGCACGATGATATTGATTTGCCGCTTGGTGAAATTAAAATTGGTAAAGGCCGAGGTCCGGGTGGAAACAATGGGGTACAGTCGATTATTACTGCAGTACATACAAAAGAATTTATCCGAGTACGAATTGGTATCGCCACGAAAAGTTTTTGGACGGGGAAAATCACCCGCCCAGAAGGGGGTGGTCCGCTGGAACGCTTTGTACTCAAGCCTTTTACGAGCACTGAACAAAAGCAACTTTCTTCAGTGATTAAAAATGCTGGTTCAGCAATAGACGCAATTGTAACTAAAGGTGTAGTGATTGCGATGAATGAGTTTAATTACAGGTAAGATTTGAATTTCGATCAAGGATTGTACTAATAATAAACATTATTATATTTAATCACAATTGATAAAATTATCCTGAAGGAGAGTGAAATTGAGGATTGATAAATATACAGTTAGCTTTCTCTAGGCTTCTAGTTTAATAGAGCTAAAATTAAAAGGTACTCGAAGAGGGGAAAGACTAGATTTTTAATTTCAGTGATAGGTCATGTAGTAGCTTTGTAGTAATTTATCTAAATATGCTATAAATCCTGTATCGGATTATCCTTCCGAAGCTACTTTTTTATAACTACTTAATATATTTAATACCCGTATGTCTAGTACAGGATTATTCTGAGGAAAGAAAGTGATCCTTATAGTGGGTTTGGCTTTTCTTTTTTTCATTGGAAGCTTTATGATCACACAGACAATATACGCTCAGACTTCATCATCCCCGATTACCCAGATAACTTTCTCACCGATAATCGAACAACTCCAGGCGCAGATTGTCGAATTAATCAAGCTACTTAGTCAATTGCAAGCAGGGTAGTGAATGACACTCCCTAGTACCAGAACAGTGACGGCAGGTACACTTTGTAAGTATTGCAAATGAAAAACCCACCCGGTGATTGTTAGTCAGAAGGTGGTGTTTTGTATTGTTAACTAACACGGTGGCAATTTGTATTTACCAAAAATTGGTATGAGTAGACAAATTGAAGAAAGAATGCCAATTATTTTCCAATTGATTTCAAATTGAAACCAATTTTGGATAAGTGTAAACATGACTAGGGCTGAAGAAAGTAAGAGAATAAGCCCAAAGAACGCACCAAAGTCGATATGTTTCACAATATATACTCCAGTAGTTAATCCTTTTCTACTATCTCGTCATTATCTAATTGTGTCAATCATTTTCTAAATGAAAAAACTGTCCTCTTGAGAACAGTTTTTTCATTTATCTGCATTTTAGTGTGACTTATGCAGGATTACCTTCCTTGTAGGAAAGAGTCATCTTCTGTTCGGTTGGTTCAAAGAGAGTAATCTTAAACTTGTATACATTACCGAGTGAAAGCGTCGATTTAAGTTTCTCTTCTGTTTCAAACTCTGATACGTGTACCAAACCAGCAACACCTTCTTCGATAGAAGCGAGCGCACCGTGTTTGTTGTACTTAATGACTACCGCATCGACAATCTGGTCTTTTGCATACTTACGAGCAGCAGATACCCATGGGTTCTCCTTAAGTTGTTTGATGGAAAGAGATATCTTGTCATCCTTCACCTCAATCACCTTAACGTTTACTTTGTCACCAATCTTATATAGTGCTTTGGTGTCTTCTACCAGCCCCCAATCCAGTTCAGAGATGTGGACGAGTCCTTCAAGACCTGGTTCGAGTTTTACGAATACTCCGAAGTCGACTGCGCCAGTTACTTCTCCTTCTAGGACATTACCGACCTCGTACTTGTTTACTTTTTCTTCTTTTTCTTCTTTTTGTTGCAGTCCCTTTTCAGAGAAGATAAGTTTGTGCTCTTTTGGATCAGCAGTAATCATTACGACTGAAAGATGTTTACCAACAAGTTCATTAAGGGCAGTAAGAATCTTGTCCTTGTCACCATCTGAGACGCGTGGATAATGCTCAGCGGAAAGCTGTGAGGCAGGAAGGAATCCTTGGATACCTTGCCAATCGATGATAAGACCACCTTTGTTTGCTTCCTTAACTTCAAGACTGAGAACGGTACTATTTTTGACTGCAGCTTCCGCATCAGCCCAAATTAACGCCTGGCGAGCTTCCTTGAGTGAAAGTTCGATGTACCCATCTTCATTTTCTGAAGTAACGACTTTTGCGTCGATACTATCGCCGATATTTACTTTACGTAAAATATCACGAGCATTCATGTACTCACGACCATAAATAAGACCAGTACCGATTGATGCAATGTCCACATAGACACGTGCTCGACCGATAGCTGAGACGAAACCAGAAACGATATCGCCATCTTTTGGTGCACTTGGTGTTTGGGTAATATACGTATCCATCACACCGGCTCCAGCAACGACTGTTGCGTCTGACATAACTATATTTTTTTATTCCGACGACACGCGTCTGCGTAACCATTTTCGCAGGGAAGTGGGGTAAAAATTTGAAAGATTTTTACCCCACTTCCGGCCATAGTTCGTGAACGCAGGGTTAACGTGTGTCGCTAGAAGCTATTAATTACCTTACGGTCCGAGTAATATAAGGTAAAAATGGCTGATTGTCTACAGCTTCGCGTTCTGACTGATATGACGTATACTACTTCAACTATGGTTATTACATATCACGGTGGTCAGTGCTTCAAAGTCTCATTTGGTGACACGACTCTAGCCTTCAATCCAATTTCCAAAAAATCAAAGCTTGAACCAGTTAAATTTAGTGCTGATGTTGCGTTCGTTACTATGTGGCACCCAGATTTTAACGGCGTTGAACAAGTGACATATGGCTCGAAGGAGCTTTTCGTGGTTGATGGTCCGGGTGAGTATGAAATTGGGCAAGTGGTCGCGCATGGCTTTGGGGTAAAGACCATCTATGAAAAAAAAGAGATCTTCAATACTATCTACCAAGTAAAGCTTGAGGAGATGAACATTATATTTTTGGGTTCATTAAATAACCCAGAAATTGACCCTAAAATTCTTGGTGAATTTGGTGATGTTGATATCCTTTTTGTACCAATAGGTGGTGGCGATGTCTTGGAAGTTCCGCAAGCGTCTAAATTGGCAGTCAAACTTGAAGCAAAGTTAGTCATTCCGATGCACTATGATAGTGCCACACTTGATGCCTTTCTTAAGGAAGAAGGCGTTGAAGGTGTAAAACCAGTCGATAAAATTACCTTGAAGCGCAAAGATGTGCAGGAGATGTCCGGAGAAGTGATGGTGCTTAAAGCGTAACTTGTTCCATGATAAAGCGTCTACTTCGAAATATTCGACAAAAACCAAAAGCAGTGAGAGATAATATTGCGCTTGGTGTCGCAGGAGTGTTTACCGCTGCTGTCTTTTCGGTCTGGGCGTACAATTTTCCTTCAAAAGTAGCCTCGCTTGCTAGCGAAAGCCCTGCGAACGTGGCAGAAGACGCTGTTGGTTTTACTGACTTCTTCACTGACATACGAGATCAACTTGCTACGTTGAAGAAAGCTGAAGATGAAGAACTGGCTATTGAAGCTAGTTCTTCTGATACTATTGTAGTAAGTGACTGGCAGGAAGAGTTTCGTCTAGGATTTTCTGCGACCACTACTGCCACGAGTACTATCGATATCGCTAGTACCACGGGTACTGAAATGACCGAGACAGTAATAGCTACTGATACCGCTGCTGCAATCGAAACGTATCAGCCAATTAGAATTGTGACGACGAGCAGTACAATGCCGATAGCTGCTACCACCACCGAAACGTGGTAATTTGTGATATACTCCCAAGCAAATTTATTTGATTTTCTGAACTAGTCATATGCCGAAAAAGACAACACTCCCTGAAGCAGAAGCACCAAGACAGAATATTATTACGCAAAGTATTACCAGTGAAATGGAGACTGCGTACCTTGACTATGCAATGTCGGTGATTACACAGCGGGCGCTTCCTGACGTACGTGATGGTTTAAAGCCGGTACATCGTCGAATTCTCTATTCGATGCGGCTCAATGGGCTAACTTCAACTGCTAAATTCCGGAAATCCGCTACGGTGGTGGGAGACGTGCTAGGTAGCTTCCATCCACATGGAGACTCTGCTGTATACGAGTCGATGGTTAAACTAGCGCAGGACTTTTCCACACGATATCCACTGGTTATTGGACAAGGAAACTTTGGTTCTATTGATGGTGATAGTGCCGCTGCTTATCGGTACACTGAAGCCAAAATGTCTAAAATCGCCGAAGAGTTACTGCGGGATTTAGAGAAAGACACGGTTGATTGGCGACCGAACTTCGACGGAACCAAAAAAGAGCCGATTGTGTTGCCAGCTGCAGTCCCTAACCTCCTCCTCATGGGTTCGCTCGGAATTGCGGTCGGAATGGCAACTAACATTCCGCCGCATAATCTCCGAGAAATCACCGCTGCCATTGCGCACCTTATCGATAATCCTGGTGCTACTACAGATGATCTCCTTAAGCACGTCCAGGGTCCTGATTTTCCGATGGGTGGTATTGCTTTTGATAAAAAAGCGATTGCTCAGGCGTATGCGACTGGACGTGGTGGTGTAATCGTGCGTGGAGAAGCAGAGATAATTGAGGATAAACGAGGAGCTTTTTCAATAATCATTACTTCTATCCCATTCAGAGTTAATAAAGCAGATTTGCAAGAAAAAATCGCTAATCTGGTGCGTGAGAAAAAGATTGAGGGAATCAGAGAGATGCGCGATGAGTCGACTTCGGATATTCGGGTTGTTATTGAGCTTAAAACTGGTGCACAGCCACAGACAGTACTTAACAAGCTGTATAAACACACACAACTTGAAGACACTTTTCACTACAACATGGTGGCACTGGTCGATGGCGTACCACAGACGCTTTCTCTCAAGGTTATTCTTGAAGAATATATCAAGCACCGGTCAGAGGTAATTCGTCGCCGTACGCAGTATGATCTCAATAAAGCAAAAGACCGTGAGCATATTTTACTTGGTCTCAAAAAAGCACTTGATCATATTGATCAAATAATCAAACTTATCCGTGCAGCCAAAGATGTACCCACTGCGCACGCCGCTTTGATGAAAGAGTTTAAATTCTCTGCTATCCAAGCGCAGGCTATTCTTGATATGCGCCTCCAAAAACTTGCGGGGTTGGAGCGGAAGAAAATTGAAGATGAACTGACTGCAGTGCAGAAACTCATTAAGGAACTTGAAGCTATTTTAAAGAGTAAAGCGAAGATGATGAGTATTGTTAAAGCTGATCTCCTTGAGGTGGCTAGTAAATTTGGTGATGACCGTCGAACAAAAATCGTGAAAGGGGGAGTCAAACAACTTAGTCAAGAAGACCTTGTGCCTGATGATGAGTCAGTGTTGGTGCTCACGAAAGGAGGATATGTAAAGCGCACAAATCCAACTGAATACCGTGTACAAAAACGTGGCGGTGTTGGCGTTGTCGATCTCAATACTAAAGAAGAAGATGTGGTGACGACACTACTTACTACTTCTGCGCACAGTGATCTGCTCTTCTTTACTGATTTTGGAAAAGTGTATCAGTGCAAGATGTACGAAATACCAGAAGGTCGTCGTGCGACAAAAGGTAAGTCAGTTATGAACTTTCTTTCGATGTCTGCTGATGAGCGCGTTACTTCAGTATTGGCAGTGCGAAAAGAAGATTGGGAAGGTGATTGGTCGTTGATGATGGTGACTAAACATGGTGTTGCAAAGAAGAGTGACGCCGCGGTCTTCAAAGATGTTCGTCGCAGTGGACTCATTGCGATTACGCTTCGAGAAGAAGATTCACTCATTGCAGCCATGTTTGTTGGAGCAAAAGATGATGTCTCACTCATCACAGAAAAAGGACAATCTATTCGCTTCAAAGAAAGTGATGTGCGTGAAATGGGTCGTACAGCGTCAGGGGTAACAGCGATGAAACTCAGTAAAGGTGATGTGATAGTCTCAGCAGACGTCATCACTGACGGTGACAAGGATAAGGCGGTACTCGTCGTGACTGAACATGGATATGGTAAGACTACTCCAGCAAAAGAATACAAAGTACAGAACCGTGGTGGTTCTGGTATAAAAACCGCAAAGGTAACTGACAAGACTGGTAAAATTGTACGAGGATTGATTATCACTGATGAAGAACGTATTGAAGGGGAACTGGTGGTGATGAGTAAGAAAGGACAGGTTATCAAACTACCACTCAAAGATGTTCCGACACTTAATCGTGACACACAAGGCGTGCGAGTCATGAAGATGCGAGCGGGAGATTCGATTGCCAGTGTAGTGTTTGTTTAACAAAAGAAAATTAGGAATGAAAAACGGCGGTCCCTTTGGGGACCGCCGTTTTTCACAGTCATTTGTTAGGTACTGCCCATTATTGTGTATAATAGCGGTATGGATATACCAAATGGCGGTCGCTTTGTGATGCCGGACATAGTGAGTACACACTTTCTCCTAAAAGAAGGAGATTTTGTTGCAGATTTTGGGGCAGGCAGCGGATTTTTCTTAAAACCACTTTCAACAGCCGTTGGCCCGACTGGTCGAGTCTACGTATGCGAAATACAAAAAGCCCTAGTTGAAAAACTGGGCGAACTAATTCGTGGACAAGGATTAAGTAACGTGTATACACTCTGGTGTGACCTCGAAGAAGTAAATGGCATTAAGATCGGTGATAAAGAATTAGATGTGGCTATTTTAGTGAACACTCTTTTCTTAATTGACCAAAAAGATCTTGCTATCCGAGAAATGGCTCGCACGCTCCGTTCTGGCGGTAAATTCTTCGTAATCGATTGGACTGAATCATTTGGTGGTATGGGACCACAGTCACAACACGTGGTCACCGCAGCCACCACCACAGCCCTTTTCGAATCAAATGGTTTTATTTTTGAACGTGAATATCCAGCTGGTGATCATCATTATGGTTTAGCTTTTCGAAAGATATGAAACTGAGACCGTTTGAATTAGCACTCATAGGTATCTTTAGTGGATTGGCGATTGTCGCCCTCATTATATTAAAAGTATATAAACCAGCGCCCGACACCGCAGATCCAACCTTTGTGCCAGTAGGTCAAGTAGATATCTGGGGAACATTGCCAGCGGACGCTCTTTCGAGTGTACTTAGTGATTTGAGCGAAAAAAATAAATCATATAACCAAATACGATATAAATATTACGAGCCTGTTGATTTTGCTCAAAAATTAACCAGTGCTCTGGCTGACGGCACCGGTCCAGATTTGATCTTAGTCTCACACGAAGAGCTTGTCGATATGAGAAAGCGTATTCAGCCAATAGCCTATGAATCGTTCCCGTTGCGTGACTACAAAAATTCGTATATTGATGGTGCAGAAATACTAGCGCTCAGTGATGGTCTTTATGGGTATCCAATCGCAGTCGATCCACTAATGATGTATTGGAACCGAGATATCCTCTCAACCGAAGGATATTTAACGGCTCCAAAAACCTGGGAGAATCTAGTCAATGTTGTCTTTCCTGATTTAATTCAGCGTGACTTTAATCGAACGGTTAGCCGAAGCGTTGTGGCGATGGGAGAATACGGTAATGTGCGAAATGCTTTTGGTATTGTTTCGGCTTTATTAATTCAGCAAGGTTCACAAGGAACCATTGATGACGGAAAGGGAGGATACCGAATTAATCTCAATACTTCCAGTGCAGGAAATGAACCACTGGTGACCACGGCCGATTTTTATACTCGATTCAGCAAATCAAGCAATAGTCTGTACTCATGGAACCGCGCGTTTGATGAGGATTTAATGCAATTCATCGGGCAAAATCTTGTATTTTATTTTGGGTACGGCAGTGAAGCAAGTAAAATTGAGCGCTTAAACCCAAACTTAAATTTTGATATCGCCGAAATTCCACAAGGAGAAACTGCGACATTGAGACGTACGTATGGTAAATTTTACATGCTTTCAGTGTTGAAATCATCTGATAATAAATTCGGTGCAAGTACGATCATGCTGGCTTTAGCTGGTACTAATAGTAGTGCAAAAATAGCCCAAGCAGCAGGCATGGCACCAGTGTATCGGTCTCTGATTGCAGCAGGTAGTAACGGCACCTATGGTCGTGTCATCTATCAATCAGCTGGAATTTCTTATGGATGGCTCAATCCTAATCTGCAGGCCACTAATCAACATTTTGAAACAATGATGCGTGATATCAACGAAAATCGTAGTCGCATAGGGGATGCAGCTGCCGATGTACTCACCCGCTTGAGGAATGAATATTAGTTTCAATAGAAATCTTTATGAATTTTTTTAAATCACTCACTTTTATCCGTACCTCGTCTCCATTACTGGCTATATTTCTACTAGTTTCCCCCAAAATCTCATCAGCCGCCGGTCTTTCATTTAATGTCCAGAGCCGATTAAATCCAGGAATCACTACTGCCGAAGGGTTGTTGTCGGCGATACTCAATATTTTTATTGTCATCGCCACGCCAATCATTGTTCTGTTTATCATTTATGCTGGCTTTTTGTATGTGACAGCCAGAGGAAATGCGGAACAGGTACAGCAAGCAACCCGTGCTTTGACGTACGCCATTATTGGAGCAGTCCTGGTACTTGGCTCGGTGGCGTTAGCACAGATAATTAAAGGCGTAGTCGTGTCTTTTAGTTAGTTCGAAATAGCATATTGAATTTTTATGGGCTCTCAAGCATTCAATAATCCACTCAGCTTCACTTCAATTACTGATATGATTGTCGCAATCATGAATGTAGTGATCGTCATGTCGATTCCGGTGATTATATTTTTTCTGATCTACGCTGGTTTCATGTACGTTACCGCTAGAGGTAATCCGGAAAAAATACAGCAAGCATCTAGTGCGTTGCTGTATGGTATTATCGGGGGGGTAATTATTCTCGCCTCGGCAGCAATAATGACTATCGTAAAGAACCTGGTAACCGCTTTTTAATATTTTATTACCTATGCCAACTCCAACAACGTACAGTGGTCTAGTCAACGGGATTATTGGTATTATCAACCTCATTATCCCAGCTATTTTTGGGATTGTCTTTGTGTACTTCGTCTGGAAAGTCATTGATGCTTGGGTTATCAACGCTGGCGATGAGAAGCGTCGTGCGGAAGGTAAACAATACGCCATGATTGCTGTGATTGTTTTTGTGTTAATGGTTAGTGCCTGGGGGATTGTAGCGATGGTAAAGTCATCAGTGTTTGGTGTGTAAAATTTTAACTCCTGGTTTATACACACCCAGGCATAAAGAATGATGTAAAAGAACTAATTTGGCTATATACTAGAAGGTAAGGTTTTAATGTTATAAATTTGCACAACTAATATACGTATGAAAAAGATTACTTATTTCACTGGTGGAGTCGGAGCACTATGTCTCCCATTTTTGACTTCTGCCGCTGGTCTAGCTACTGATGGCACTGGTGGCGACTTCGGGCAATTACTAAAAGATATCCTAGATTTGGTAAACGGCTATATCATTCCATTCATCATCGGTATCGGTTTCTTGGTATTCGTTTGGGGAATGTTCCAGTTCTTTATCGCTGGTGGTTCTAACGACGAAGCCAAAGAGAAGGGAAAGAGTCTGATGATTTATGCTACGTTAGGATTTGTACTCATTATTGTATTCTGGGGAATTGTTAACCTGCTTTCATCTAGTACTGGTCTTGATAACGATATAAACTCCTTTACCACACCGACAGTGACAGTACCTGCTTAAAATCTCTATCATTAATAAATCTATGGCTATGAAAAAAATCAATTATATTCTCGCTCCGATAGGAATAATGCTATTCCCACTCATTTCTTCAGCGTACACAGCAGGGTCTTTTGGGGGAAGTAGTTCAGCGTTTGTCACGTTACTTACAAACATACTTACCTTTGTAAATAACATTATCATTCCATTCATCATCGGTATCGGTTTCTTGGTATTCGTTTGGGGAATGTTCCAGTTCTTTATCGCTGGTGGTTCTAACGACGAAGCCAAGGAGAAGGGAAAGAGTCTGATGATTTATGCTACGTTAGGATTCGTACTCATTATTGTATTCTGGGGAATTGTTAACCTGCTTACCAGTAGTACCGGATTGGATAATGGAAATACTAATATTAATCCTGGCACTATTACAATTTAGTCAAGAAGTTGACCACAACCAACACAAAAAGCCGCTCTGCGGCTTTTTGTGTTGGTAAATACGCAATGACAGTAAAAGGACGTGGTACGATACTCTATATGCGTATATACACCTTATCATTATTGTTTCTACCGTTTATAATTGTGCTACTTGTCCCGGTGTTTTCCCTCGCTGCTCAGGCTCCTGGGACGGCAGAAGCAGCTACGTTTGTAGGGAAATTTAATACGATTATCCTCTTTCCAACTATCGCTCTTCTGGGTTCGGTTGCTTTTTTAGTATTTCTTTGGGGGTGTGCAGAGTATTTTTTTAATGCTACCAATGAGCAAGCGAGAGAGCAGGGGGTCAAACACATCACTTGGGGTATTATTGGTCTGGTAATTATGCTTTCAGCGTTTACCATTCTCTCTATCGCGGCGTCGACGTTTGGATTAGGAGATCAAATTAATTGTGCAAATGATCCCTCAGCCGCTGGTTGTGAGAATGCCTTTAAGGTTATCTAGGTAGTTTCCTTTAAGATAATAAAAAAGACCTCAA
>JAACPT010000008.1 GCA_009995385.1 Candidatus Parcubacteria bacterium | reverse complement strand
GTACGTCGGTGGCTGGATTTGATATCTCTATTTCTACAGTACTTCCATCAACCGCCGAGGTAAGTGTATCGAATACTACATACACACACATCGACTGACTCGGTGTAATACTGACTGAACCAACAAAGGAAGCCGTACCATCACTACCTGAGAAACCGTTGGAGTCAGTACCACCAAACTGTGATTCCCCTCCCCCATATGACTCACTCGCACAATTATACGGAGCACTGGTATCAAGATCATAGAATAATTTTATATTCGCTAATCCATTGGCACCGTCTACCGTACCATTTTCGGTGATAGTGATATCAGTGACATTCCTTGCCCCTGTCTCTTCACTAATGACAAATGACCCTCCAAGATAGACAGTGGTGGTACTTGCACGAATAGTACTCACCTGTGTTCCCGCGGTAGCTACTGAAGTAGCTGGAGCAACATCAGCAATCGTGTCCCCAAACATACCGTCCAAAGCTGACTCGTACCAGGTGACGTAGATACGTTGTTTCGAAAAGTAGTTCATATTAACACCATAAATATCACCCGCAGTGGTGTTGACCGGACCTTGCGTAGCACCCCAACTGGTCATCTCAGCAGTTGAAGTAGCCCAATATACATTTCCAGTGGCAGGAGTACCGATAGTAGTGCGTGCTGAGTAAGCAACGTACACCGTATCGGTATTTTCATCGACCGCAAGCGATATAGAAGTGAGACCACGCGTGTCGTTAGTGATGATGTCAGGAAGATTTGACCATGAGCCACCCGAGTACTTTGCTACCCGTATATCGTGATCAGCTACGGTAAAAGAATCTGCATCAGAAATGTAGACGAGGTAGATATCACCTGAAACCGGACTACGTACGGCTGACATTTGAATATCATATGTACTTCCTTCCGGTGCATTTGAATCAATAATGGACCAATTAGGCGACCAATTGGTTCCATCCCAGATTTTTGAACGGATATCATTGGCAGTAATATCGCGATTGATAATCATCATATTGCCAGCATCAAGTGGCAATAGTATCGTCAAATCTTCATCTAAATCCATAAACGTACCAAGACCCACTTCTGTCCAATTACCAGAAACATTGCACAAGGTTGTACAACCAACCACAAAACGATCGCTACTGTCTGCAATAGAAACATATAATTTACCGTCAGTCCCCTTTGAAATTGAATGGTTGGCAGTAGCAGCACTAATAGTGAGTGCTGATTGAGACAGCACAACACTCACTGGTGTGGTACCGAGGAGGCGCGTATCTGTCGTCGTATCTAGTCGATTATACCAAATGTCGTCATTACCACTATCCATAGTCGCAATGTGAATGTATGTGCCAGTATCGCCTGGTGTCCATTGGTCGTACCATATGTGCACTGCTTCGCAGTCAGTTTGCGCATCAATAGTAACCGCGGCACTCCAACTCGCTCCTCCATTGGCGGTCTTTGCATACACACAACTACCACTACTATCACGATAGAACTTGTACCCAACAAGGTCAGAAATGAACACTACTGATGGTTGTCCGTGTGTGTGGGAAGCACCGTTGGTACTCACGGTTGCATCGATCGTTACTTGTGCAGCCTCAGCTTCGAATAGCAATGGCCAATCAAAGAAAGTATTAATGTCAGAGAAAGCAAAGGTAAAAATCAACAAGGCAGCAACCAATCTACGTATACGTAAAAAAACACTCGTTTGGTGCTCCAAAAAATTCATAGTGTACTAGTACATTCTACTCTATTCGTGGATAAAATTGCTGGTAGAGTAGTGGAAAATAAGCACGAACAAATTCTATTCACCTGTATTTGTATCAGTCGAAGACTGTACAGAGCTTGTACTCTGTGGTGAAACCAAAACTAAATCAAAATCAGTCAGCTCAAATGTACTATCATTATCTGATAGTGTCTTGCTGCCTGTCGTACTACTAGCAATATCCTGAGTTACCGCTCCTTGTGAAAGATCAAGTGTTGCGCCAGCAATACTACTGGTGGTGGTTGTTGGTGTGCTGGTGCTGACTGGACCAGTACCACCGTCTATAGCTTGTTTATCCTTTTGTGCGGACTTTACTTGGATAAGTGCCCTAATTTCACCGGTTGCATCAGTTTCTGGGATATTAACTGGTTGTGGTGCCGGTTTAGCAGCTATAGGGGCCGATAGCCCCGTAGCAGGGTCAAACCCCTGCGTCACGATATCACCATTTTCATAGAGTGTGTCGTACACCAGAACGAAGCGTGGGTTTGTAATCATACCACCTTCATAACCGCTAATACTCACTGTTTCACCACTAGCCAACGAGTATACTTTGGCTTCTTGTTCCGTCTCACCGAGTACTGTCCAGAGTATGTATCCATCATTGATGGTAGGTACCAAATCCTGGGAAAAGTTATCGGTTATTTGGTCAGTGTAGGTACCATCAAAGTACATAATCTCCCAGTCATTATTGTCCCAGGCTTGCCAAACAATACCTTCAGCTGAAACTTTCGGCTCCATGTTGTTTGTCCGCGAAAAGGTAAGTTGCGTCTCCTTTTCTTTTTCAATGTCATACAGAACAATTTGATAGCGGTCATCAATCAGTCGCTGCCATACCACCTTCTTCGCTTCAGCGTCATAATGTGGAGAGGTATCATCATACGTATTATCGGTAAGTTGCTTAATTTCTCCTTTACTTGTTCGTAGAAAAATTTCCATGTTTGCATTCGCTCCGAGCTCCGCGTATACCACTGCTCGGGTATCAATGCCGGTACTTGCGGCAACGGTACAGTGATACGTTCCGTCACCAATAGCAACACACGACTGTCGACTAAACTGGTAAAAGTTATCTTCAGTGACAAGGTTTTGAGCAACTACTACATCGGTCTGACCACTAATTTGAGTAGAAGTTGCGATAGTGGTAACTATTCCAGTTTGTTCTACCAGAGGAGGCAACATCTCGGCGTCGGTGTTCTCTGTATTATCTTCGGTGCTTGAACTTGTTTCAGGAGATATCTCAGGTTGATTAGATGATTCGCGACCAGTCATTTTATTAGCAACATCAAGTTCCTCTGTGTCTGTAGTCTCGGTACCAGTATATTCAGTCGGTACACCGACACTTGAATCAGCTTGTGTGTTTAGTGATGAAGTAGATGCAGTAGTCACCACGTCTCCAGTTTCTGCGGTCTCAGAGACGATTGCATATGTGGCATTTTGTGGTAGACCATCAACACCAAGTAACTCTTGAACAGGAATCTCAGAGTTTTGCCCGCTTTGAGTTAATTCATGATTTGAAAAATTTTCACCTGAAATTTCTTGGACTTGCTCTTTAGCCAAATTTTCTTCTTGAATCTGAACATCACTAGCAACCAAGGACTCTTCTTGCAGTGGTTCAGTCTGCGTCGCTTCTTCAGCCATGGCTCGATGAAATGGTTGTATTAAAAATGACACACACAAAATCAGTACCGAAAAAAACGATATTTTACTAGCGTATACAGCGGAATATAACCACGACTGATGGTCTTTCCGTTTTCTATGTAGTTTTGTGCGAAATCCCATTCGTTACATATTTTATTAAGCGCTACGTTTACGTTGTATTCCCCCCACAATACTATAATAACAGGCTCCTCGGTATGAAGGAGCTTGGCTATCAACAACATCTGAAAGAATAGCTAGAAAAAGAAATTAGCTAATATAATCGAAAAGTCACGAAACGACATTCTCCCATCCCCATTAAAATCATACATTTTATCCTTGGCGTGCCATGCCGCCATAAATGCACTAATATCAGTGAGGGTAACTTTTCCATCTCCGTCTATGTCAGAAAGTATTTTGACACTTACGTCAATAGCAATACGTCCAGGATCAGTGTTCTCATCGTATATATAAAAACTTACCGTTGAATCTAACGCTTCAGCAACTGACACCGGACTACCCGCACCATCGCCCGCTAGCAACATAACGTTTGCTGCTTTGAATTCACTTTGCCCAGTCTTTTTAGCAGATAAATCTATAGTTGCAATTTTGTGTTCTTCAACAAAACCACGACGGAAGGTACCACCACGCAAAATCACGGTTCCGTTCTTCACTACCGGGTCTTCTGTCCAAATTGTCAACACTGACTGTCCACGATCAACTGCAAGTACTTCCACAGCAGTGGGGTCAAATTGAATAGTGATGTCTACAGCGTTTACTGGGACATGAGCATACGCATACACATCGACACTAAATCGCTCACCAGCCTGAACTGCAGTAGCAAAGGTAGCAAGTCGTATGTACGAAACATTAGTGTCAAGCAAAGTCGCCGCAGTACTCAAGAGCACCACTGCCACGAAAACAGTGGGAAACATAAAACGAACTGTTGCACTACCCTTTCGCTTTTCAGTGTACGGCCAAAAAATGTGTCGTAAACGTCCCATGATGCTTATAACGATATTAAGATGGCGCGAATATCAGACGCTTGTTTGCTAGCCATGAACAGTGCCTCTTGAATTTCACGTGCATCCTGGAGGATTGCTTGAATTTCTGGTGAAGAAGCACTACTTCCCGCTAACAATGTCACAATAATTTTATCTTGGGCTGTCACTAATTGAGCAAATAGTTCGCTTTGTTTTTTTTCTTCAGTAGCGAGCGCTTGCCATTCCTTCACCTCAAAAGTTTCTGAAAGATCATCTTGCACAACGGTGTTAAGTTGTAAGACGTATGTTTCATACACTTCAATTTCACGTGCCAAACGTGCCACCATGACTGCCTTGCGCTCAGCATAAAATGATCCACAGCGTCCAAATAGACGTTCTAGGGTAGTGAGTTCAGCGTATGAGAGACCCCTGTCGAGCTGACTGAGAAGTGTGTCAAATTCACTTCGTTCAGTGAGCATACAATCTCGTATCACCGACTCCGTGACTGTGTCAGCACCATTTCGCGCCGTTGTTTCAGCAATGGCTACTAACGTTGCCTGTTGGTCAGCCAACAATGATCGAGTTAGCTCCTCTAGCTTATTAAAGCGGTCATTTACTAAAAACGATACTGCCACATAGATAGTGATAGCACCAAGAATCAGGGCAAGTACTTTTTTTGCGTTCAGTGTTTGCTGTGGATGAGTTTCCATATCATTTATTATTTTTAGTAGTAAGCGCCGTAATATCCGTAATCTCCTTCTCGACTTTTTGCTGTGAAGTCAAAAGCGCAGCACCAATAGCCTCAATAAAGGCATTCTCGGCAGTAGTAAGCTTTTTAGTCTTCTTTGAATTAGCAAGGATCCTCTCTTGATAGCTAAGCATTGTTTGGAGTTCAGTAAACTCCCGACGTAAGATAGAGAGTGCTTCAGTAGACTCTACATTGACCTGGCCCCTGAATCGTCGAGCATACAAAACGAGATACCAAATACCGAGGAGTAATGACACCAAAAGTATAATGAGCGGTATCATTACAGAAAGTATATTAACAATCAGCGATCCAATTCTTATGAATCCTGATTCTTGTACAGCAATCCTAATAGCTTCTGAGACCGTACTTTTTGCCCCAAATTGATCGGTGGCAATGGCGACCAACTCATACACACCAGTACTGAAACGTCCTTCGGGGATGAAGACAAACTCTCCACTCAAAGATGCTTGCACTACATAGCGCATCGACTCGGCTCCTATCCTTGTCAAAGTAATTTCAACAGTGGCATTCGGTCTGGTGGTACCTTTAATAACTGGTATCACCTGTGAATTAATCTCTGCTGGGTACTCAGTAAAAAGCGGCTTGTCAAATGCTTCAATGGTGACTGCGTAGGTTCCAATAATGCTATTTCCAGCTTCATCGAAAGCCTCTACGACAATCGTATGATATCCTGGTTCGAGTGCCGGCAGAGGAATTGTGTCTGAAGCGTTCGTATCAAGATACTCAAACGGTTCTGCTGCATCTACCTTAATCTTAAAACGCTTCACGGCTGACGTCGCATCTACTGTTTTTACAAGAAGAGTCTGGTCAGGGTTAGACCGGTCGACATCAACTGACTGAGTGATATTGATGGAGGTTGGTCGCTCCGTGTCTATTGCCAATCGATAATGTGTTACTTTCCCCCAGCCATCAGTATTTTTAAATTGTACATGGAAGTACGACACCCCTTCTGGTAGGTCTGCTAGCGTGAGTGTTTTAATCGGATCATCATAAACTTTAGTAGGAATAGTCGTAGGATTCGTATCAAGAAGTGTGCGAACCGCCACGATATCTGTGGGTAGTGACCATGACACAACTGCCTCTCGGTTGTTATACCAAAGAGTTGCATCTTTGTGCGTTGCAGAAATAATTTTCGGTGCGGCTGGTGTGTTTGCTGGCGCAACGTATTCTATCACCTCAGCCAATGGCGTAGCGGCCGGCGCTTGAATGGTATAGTTACCACCATTCATAGCGGACAAAATATTAGTACCCTTACCATCATTTGCTAATACTGAGCCGTTAGTAAAACTTGCGCGAGCGGTACCAGCTCCGGTAGCACGAAAAGTAATGTTCATTATGGTGCCGGAACCTCCAGTATATCCCGCAGGTAGGCCGCCACTAAAATTGATTGTTCCAGCGGAATTTGAGAAAGTCGGCTCAGTCACCCACAGATTAAATATTGAACCAGTACGATTAACTGACACTACTGAAAGCTCTCGAGGATTAAAGGTGAGTGTGCCTTCGGCAGCGTTTACTGGTTTACCATCAGTATTTACCGCTACTCTGACCGTAAAAGTACTATTTGTCGTATATACACCAGTACTCGGTGAAAGCACCAACGATGCCGCTTCGACGGTAAAAGCTGAAATACTAAAAAGACCAAGAAATACTATCATTACAACTACCATCTGTACCACATATCTAGTTACTAGATTACTCATATAAGTTATCACCAGAATTTTCAGTGTCGTTTTCCGCTACAGCAACAGCAGAAGCTGATCGTCGTTTATGCAGGCTACGAAGCAGTACAAATAGCACCATACCAAGCAATGTCAGAATAAACAGGACGCCAACCACTAGGATGATAGTACCAGTCGTGACTGTTTTTAATGATTCATCAGGGACAAGGGTGGCGATATACTCGTTACCCGCTTTATCAATCGCTTTGACACGGATAACACTATGTAGTGATTGGTCTTTAAGTACGTACGGGCTGCGAGTTTCAATCCATGGTGCATCAGCCCTTCCCCACTCAAATAAGCCAAGTCGAGAGGATGGCTCTTCCATTACTTGATAGTGATCGACACCAGTTTGTTTATCGGTCGTACTGAAAACAATATAGTATTTTTGAGAAAACGCTTTTTCATCGCGTTGTAGTGAAATACTAAAATCTTCTGGAGGAACTCGATCAGCTGTCACTTCTGCCTGCCAAGGATTGGCGATAGTCTGTCCAGCCTGAGTGTCAAGCACTATCGTAGCCGGGAAGGTAGTCAGCGTTGCTTTTGTGCCCTGTCCATCATTTAGGTAGGCTGTGGTATCTTTTGTGAAGCTAACTAGTGCCTGACCAGTATTTCCAGCACCAACAGAAAATCCTGGTGACTGGAAGATAATTTTAGCCAGTACATTAGTAAGCCGTGGATCTCCCTGGATACGACCACAGTACCCATTTGGTATGCCACCAGCAAAAGTGATAGTTCGCGCTTCACGATCGATAGTTGGTTCTTCTACCCAAATACGCAAAATCGAATCACCAATAGAAGTATCAACTGGTTCAATGCCCTCTGCATACGTAATCACCGCATCCACGGCATTTACACACTCGCCTTCAGCTTCAACGGTATCAAGTCGTACTGCCAAACTCATTGAATCACCTCGGTAAAGTTTGCTAGTAGGTGGATCTAGGTATAATGACGTGGCTTCAGCCAGCGCTGGATACATACCCAATGGTATTGTCCCAAGTATTACCCAAAGGAGAAAAGCTGACACTGTTTTCATTATCATAATTATAACAGTGAACTGCTTACAAAATGTTGCCTGTACACACTATAACGCCATAAATACAATGCTTTGAGAAAACTTTTACTGTACTTTATAGCTGATATAATTTAGCTGTCCATACAAAAAACCCGTCTCGTGGTGGGAGATAGGGTTTTTTATTTTACTCCAAGCTTGGAGCCAATTTTTTAAAAAACTGGCGTGGCTACGTATGTCAGCGTAGCCTGATAGTCATCAGCGGCTTCTTGCAGCGCACTGATTTCAATTTTGTATCCGACTCGGGCAGTACCCTGTCCAGATACGGTTCCATTGGTAGGACCAGTGTGGCGAAATACTTCAACTGGTGTAGTGGAAGCCGAAACAAATCGGTCACCACCTGAACCAACGTTGAAAGGATCCGTCAAACCTGAGGTCAACGTACTGTCGTCTGAGGTCAATCCCCAGTGACCGTACGTATCATCATCTCCAAGTACTGGAGTTGGTCCTTCCCATGCTACTGCTGTTGTCTCGAAGTTCCCATTACGGAAACCATCAATATCAGCACCAGTAGATGATTCGAGCTGACTGTCAGCTGTTACCGTCACCACGAAGCCATTGGCAGCATTCGTTACAACAGTAAGATCCTGCGCTGTTGTACTTGCATTACCGTTGGTAAGGGTACCAAACGGGATGGCAGTAGCAGTAGTTGGCCCATCAGTTATATCTGCTGTATTAACAGTTTCTCCTCCGACAACACCAGCTACTGTAAAGGTAAAAAGGGTGTCAACTGAAGCGGTAACTGTAACAGAAGGAACGATGGCTACTCGCGTTGCGCCAGAATCGACTGCGCCAGCGGTAATATTGATCTCATATGAACCAGCGACTGGATTAGTGAGCTGGGCGTTACCAGTAACACCAAACGATGCATTGGTACCGATTTTGATGGTTGTAGTACCGTTTGTTGGTAGAAACGCACCGTCTGCAGCACAAAGAGTCAGAGTGAGCGTTGCTCCAACAAAGGCAGCACTGGCCTCTTCGGATCCCGTGCAGTCTGCAGCGAGAGTCAGATTGTTTGTATCATCAAGTATATCGATATCAGTGTAATCCACTGCACCGAAAACAAATGGTCCATTTGAGAAATCAATAGTAATGGTCGAACCGTTTGCTACTCCAGTTGGAGTAACGAACGAAATCGTGTGGTTAGCTACCACTCCTGGCGCTGAGTCCGAAAGTGTATCACTAACCTGAATGACATTAGCAGCTTCCGCAAAGCGGATTGAAGGTAGACCGAGTGACCACGTGATTATGGCTAGCGATACTACCGCTGCGATAGCTTGGAGCACTAGGAACGCGTTGGACGTTCTGTGCATATGCTTTACGTTGTATTTAGTCCTACAGCCTGAATTTATGTGGTGAGGATTCAGAACGAGCAAACTCGTTACTTGAAAGGGGTCTCCACTCCTCTTTCAAACAGATGCGCTGTAAGCATATCTGCAAAGTCACACTTGGCTGAAGTGCTCACGTACAAAAAGCACGTGCAGTAATACTAATTGATTACCTCCCTGGCAGATACTACTTCATTGTACGGCACATAACGATTAACTTTTACTACTTATACACAAAAAATTCTAGTTCTTACTTGAGAGACACTATAAGTAGACAAAACATCTCGATTTTTTGAAAAGTACGATTACCCTGTCCAATTAAAAAGCAAAATAGAAAAATCCTCTAAACTTACTTTCCCGTTCCCGCTAATGTCTGCTGGTGGGTTTGAGTCACCACCGTTAGTTTGCCACCAAAATATCAGAATAGAAAAGTCAATCAGATTGATGAATCCATCACGATTGAGGTCAGAAGGAGTGGTGGTTCGACCATCCACTCCGACAAAAAGTTGCAGCGACGAACTGAAACTACTGTTGGTAGTGAGTGGTGGTGTTCCAATAATGGTACGAGCGCGGAGAGTATGCTCAGCAACAGAAAGTGAGTTGGTGTTAAGTGAATAACTCCACTTACCATCAGTACCCGATGTTGTTTTATTAATAGTTGCACTATTGTCAATGTGTAGCTCGACGGTTGCACCCGGAACACTTTCTCCAGAAACGATTACCACGTCACCAGGATTGACCTTCGGGTTTGCTACTACGATAGTTGGCGGTAATACAACACCATTGATATTGGTAATTGCACCTTGCGTCACATCAAAAGTGTTGTTGAGGGTGATTGATCGATTGCCAGTCCCATCAGTTGCCCAGATACCTAACGTTGCAGTTCCTGGTGAAGCACCTGTAGCAAATTCAAAACGGCCAGTACTATCAGAGCGAACTGAACCAACTGGATTAGTATCCAGTAAGAAATTGACTGTCCGAGATGGATATGCTCGTCCAGAAATATTAATAATAGTGTCGCCAAGCTCCTTACTACTTCCTCCACCACCTGAAGATCCTCCTCCTGAAGATCCTCCTCCGCCCGAACCAGCTGGCTCAATCTTACAAAGTGAAGAGCAAAAATCTCCATTATCATTATTTCCGTCGTCGCACTCCTCGGAGTAAATGGTTTGTAAAACCCCATCTCCACAATACGGTCCAAAGGTGCACTCATTGGTACATTGTCGACCTAGGATTGTCTGACTGTACACCCCTGTTTCTCCTGGCACATCACATTGCTCGCCAGCGTCGACGATGATATTACCACAGATACTCACCGTCAATGTTGTTGTCGCATACGTGAGCGATTGGGCAGAGACAGCAAGCGGTGTCACTAGAAAAGTGAGTAAAAATAGTGAATAAAAAATTCTCATATTACTGCCGTCGGTAGCGTTTAGACTCGCGACGAATTTTCCACCAGTAGAGACCAGCAATCATAAGAGCAAACAACGGTAATAGTATTGAGACCTTGTGTGCGAGTGAAAGTCCAATGAAACCAAAACCAGCTGTTTCTAAACTTCCATACGGAAGAATGTTAAGGCTAATATCTCCTTCTTGCTTTATATCTTCTCCATTATAAATAGTGTAGCGTGCAACATAGCTGTTTGCAGGTAAATGAGTTGGGATCTTTGCAGAAACTAGTTCAGTCCCATACGGCGGAACCTTTGCAATCTTTCCTATATTACTTGTCTCTTCAAGAAGAACTTTACCAGCTCGGTCAAATATTCGAAATACCACCTCAGATGGCGCAATCGCAACGTTTCCAGTGTTTTCAATCAACATATCAAAATTGATTTTTCCTGGAAAGTACAACCAAAATAGTTTATTTCCTTCATTAAGATCAGCGGCTGAAATTTTTCGCACTCGGAAATCTCTTATCTGGCGATCGATGACCGATAGATTAATATCGACCAGCGCTCCAAGTGAGATACTCACTGCTCCAGCTGAAATCTGACCATCATCCGGTAGTGTCCGAATACGAATAGCGCCCTTATAATCTTTAAACTCTGCGTCTTTAGGAACAGTGACCCGAACGGTCATTGGCACTTTTTGAACTCCAACTGGCATTCTGATTTCTCCTCCTTCTACAATTTGTATCCAGTCTTGAATCAAGGGAGCATCGATAGTGATTTCAGCTTTCTGGGCAACATCAGTATCACTTCGTACCAGTAATATCTGTTGTTCGTAGGTAGAATTTCGTGTCAGGCTAGTATTGCGTACGTATGGCGGAGTAATACCAAAGCCTGCAAACACTTCAGAAATACCCGAGCTCAAAAAAAGCAACGGTATAAGAAATGCTAGCACTACGAAATTTCGTACAACTAAATTCATGTAATATGATCTCATTATCGAAAAAAAAGTTATAAAATGCAACAACCACTGTCTAATAACAGTGGTTGTGTGTGTTCTAATTTTTAAACGTTTTTTTACCAATCTCCTGGCTCAGCTGTCACTGCAGTGTAGGTGTTAAGACCTTGGTAGTTGCCAGCTAGCGTAATCGCTACCGGAACAGCGATACCCCAGTAGGTTGTCCCTTCTTGCCAAAAAGCAGAAGATGTTGCTACAGTTTTTGGAATATTTATTTCAACTTCTTGATTTGTTGAAGAAGAGAGCTGTAAGATCCAAGGGTCAAGGAGGCCACCTCCTTCAGTAGCGTCAGCATCGTACGCATAGGTAGTGGTTGAGAACTGTTGTCGCCACTCTGGGATAGTTGAGGTTGGTGAGGTTGGGCAATTGTTACCGACTGCAAACGTTCCACACATTGACTCACCCCTAACTTCCTGGTCGAGCCCCGTATTTCCAACGTTCAAGGCAGTTGAGGTCGCACTCAATGTTGGCGAATTAAAACCTGGCTCAATACCTCCGTACACAATGGCGCTACTTACTATATCTATAGCACTAAAGCTAATTAACTCTTGCGGATTAGAAGTGGTTGCCATTGGACCGGTGAGAGTATCGTCATCTGTACCAGATATGCCAACTGACCAGTTATCTACTTCATATGCTGTGGGGGTATTTGGTCCTGGATCAGTTGGATCAGCGACAAACCAAAGTGGGAAGGTACACGAGTAATTAATATTGTCCTGGAGTGGACTGGCACAGGTATTTGTTGGAGCACATGAGAGATTCCACGTTGTAGTTGCTACCCCATTTGGGTAACAGTAGTTTGGATCGTATGATCCGGCAGAACCGTCGCAAGTTGTTGTCCCATAGCTCGACCTGAAGATAGCAACGTTATAATCAACAATTTCAGTAGTAGAAGCAGCTGTTAGGCAGCTGTTCGCATCGCGCACGATGAAATCAAGCGTAAACCCGGTTGTTTCACCACCCATGACTGCAAGCGAAAGTGCTGAACCTCCGTTGAGTGTAATATCTCCTCCAAGCACAGTCGGGGCTACATTACTAACATCAAAATCAAAGTTAAGCGGATTAGTTGCTGCTTCATGACCGTACTGGTCTACGATATATCCGTAGGCGGCGTAGGTATCGTCGCGGAGAATAGCATCGAGCGTTTTAGTGGCGCTAGCATCATCAGTCAGACTGATTGATGTAGAGGCGATGAAATTCGTTGCACAAGTATTTGTGGTCGGGTTGTAATCAGTGTTAGTTGAACAGACTACTAAATAAATGTTCTGATCACCACCAAGCAAGTCAGGATCTGAAGAAGTTGACTGGAAGGTGATATCAGCACCCGGTTCTTTTGGACCATTATTACCAAAGGCACTAAATATTGGTCGGCTATTTACATGAAATGGGGATGAACTCGTGGCATAGAGTCCTTGAGAAGGAACACTGTTACATCGAGGGTTTGATGGATCATCATCACATACCCAAGCGTACCAGTCATTTGGTGTCGAGGTAGAGAATTGACCTCCTTCAATTGTAGTTGTAGCAACTGTCGCTAGCGTACCACTTGTCGTACTGGCAGAAACTCCCCACTGCACTGATCCCACGCCGCACTCTGGGGGTGCTGAGCCAAGGTTACCAGGTCCTGATGCGTTATGAGCGGTTGGCACTGCATTAGTACTACACACCAGAAGGAAGTATGGTGCACCATTACTGTCTGTACCAATTGCTGACCAAGAAACTGCGTCACCTGAGTTCGTAGGTGTAGTCGTTGCGGAGCCGATGACCTCATAGGGTTCAAGGGTAAAGGCAGGAGGGGTATTGAGTACCGTGAGCGTGGTGGTAGCAGTACTAGCGGCTGAGACCTTACTAAATTCTTTTGCCCCAACATCAAACATAAGGGTAAAGACAAATACCATCAATCCCGTGAGTGCAGCAATGATACTGATTTTCCCTGCTGTTTTCACGTAGTGTGGAAATTCTTCTTTTTTGTACGACATAAATAAATAAAATAACTAATTAGCTTTAATACTATTGTACCGACAATACTAATCAGACATACTGAGTTATACACATCATATCTACCCTCCTGTGTATAACTTTTCTATTCGTAGCGTATTGCATCGAGCGGATTGAGTGCTGAAGCTCGTCTAGCGGGAAAGATTCCAGTCAAATATCCTACTGCTGCTGAGAAGATAGTGATAAATAGTAAAAAGTTAAGTGGGAATGAAAAGAGTTTCACCGCCTGTCCACCAAATTGCCCAGCGATAAAATTTAGGAAAAGATTTGTCGTAACTCCTATTATTACTCCCATCAAGATTCCGCTAATTCCACCAAGAAACCCCACCACAATCGATTCTGAGACGAATAAGTACTTAACGTCATTAGGTGACGCACCAAGTGTACGCATGATGCCAATCTCCTTGGTTCGTTCAAGTAACGTCACCGTCATCGTATTGAACATACCAATCGCCGATACAATGAGTGCAATACCACCAAAAGTAGCCAATACTATTTGAATCCCTTGAAATATCTTCGATGCCTGTTCGACTGTTTTTGACAAGGCTGTCACTCGATACCCCTCCTCAATGAGTTTATTTTCAACGATTGGTAAGTTACTATTTGAATCAACTCGCACTTGGATGCGTTCATACTCCTCAATACTCACGTAACTACGGAGCTCTGGTATCATCATCATGACATTAAGTACTCCCTGCTCTTTAGTAATACCTCGAACTACATATTCTTTATTAATCGGGATTTCGTTGACAGTATCGGTACCATCATTAGCGGGAACAAGAAGACGAAGCGATACCGTCTTTCCAATAAAATTATTCATTTCTTCATCCGGAATACCAAAAAGTTTTAGAATGGCTGGCGAGATCATGATGCTCTGTGTGTCGGCAGCATCTTCTTCAGTAAAAACAGTGCCTGCTTGGGCAGTAACGCCAGCATACCGGAGGTACGGTGGTTCTACTCCCTGCACAAAGACATTCCCTGTCAGACCTTTATACGTAATAAGCGCCGGGAAGCGGGCCAAAGGAGCAGCGTCGAGGACAGCTTCATCTTTTTCAAACTCGAGCACCGTGTCTGGCGTTAGACGAATACCCTGCGAACCAGTTGATGAGACCCCGAGAGAAAGAAGAGTCTCTCCAAACACAATCTGTTCAAGGATGATCTGTTGCAAACCGAATCCAAGACCAACGAGCACCACCACGGCTCCAGTTCCTACTCCCATACCTAAAATCGTCAACCACGTTCGCAGTGGGTTATTTTTGAACATTCGAGTCGAAAGTTGTGCTAGGTCTTGCACTCTCATAATGCCTATTATTACATACTAGTAACGGATAATTAGTTTTTGTAACTCACATCTACCCCTTGAGCAATAATCTTCTCAAAATAGCGAGTCAGTTCATCGGCTTCCCGCTCACTGAGCGCAAGACCCCTCGAGCGTATTCCCCTTATTAGACGTTGATTAAATTCAGCTTCATTAACGACCCCAGTTACTCGATCAGCAATAAGTTCGACCATATTCTCGTTTTGCTCTTTATTGAGTTTAATATGAAATACATTACTCAAATGATCACGCATACGTTCAGCAAGTTTGTGCTGACTAAAGAAAATATTGTCATTGCCTTTGCGCGCTCTAAAACGTTTGATGTCACTTGAATGTTCAATCATCCGTTCAGCTACTGCTGCCATGCGACGAGCTTCTTTTTCTGGTACTTCCACTCCTCCTCGTTCTTTCGATAACACCAGGCTTTTAATGAGCGCATCACGATCGATTTTCCCTTGAATATAAAATGCAATAACTCGTTCAAAACGATTTAACTGATCAAAACTGTACTCCTGGGTTAAAAAATTAACCATACTTTTAACTCGCAGGGTCTCTACTGAATCGTACGGGAAAAGACGAGCGAGTTGTTCTAGTTCAGTCACGATCGTCTCCCCTTCCCGGACTGGCTTAATCTGCTTACGTTGTGGGTTAACTACCTCACGCACAATAAGACCGTCTTTCAAGTAGTACACTCGGTGGGCGTAGCTAAGATGAGCAGCATTATGAGACACCATGATAATGGTACGTCTATCAAACGTATTAATCTCATCAATTTTATCCATTACTTGTTGCGTTGACACTGAGTCAAGGTTACCAGTTGGTTCATCAGCGAGAAGGATTTTTGGATCATTTACCATAGAGCGTGCTACTGATACACGCTGCTGTTGACCACCTGAAAGCATCGCTGGTATTTTATGTGAGACATGCCCTACTCCAAAACGGTCCAAAAGGGACTGCGCTCTACGGTTACGTGTCGCCTTGTCTCGGTCACAAAAAATCATCGGCAAGGCAACGTTATCAATCACCGACAACGATGGGATAAGATTGAATGACTGGAAGATAATACCCATCACGTGACGCTGAAAGTAGACTCGTTCAGATGGTGGATACGCGTACACATCGTCACCACGAATAAGCAAGGTCCCTTCCCCTGGAGGAAGTGATCCTTGAATGGAGTACATGAGGGTCGATTTTCCACAGCCTGAAGGACCAAAGAGAATGATGTACTCCCCTTCATAAATATCAGTATTCACTCCTTGTAGAGCTTTAAATTCATTTGATTTACCTTGGTTGTAAATGATTGAGAGGTCACGAGCAACAATGAGTGGTTTTGCCATGAGAATATTATCGCATTACTTACTGCAAAAACACTCTCCTCCATCCACAGACCAAAAATATTTCTGCTTTTTTACAAAAATAATACATTACCACACCACCACAAATGTTACGCTCCGATATTTTTGACCCAACCAAACGTACTTTGGAAGTTTTCTAAAATCAAATCAATAATGTTTTTTTCTTGAATTGGCGTAAAGAGTACAAAGTTTTCAGATTGTATGTTATTGCCAGCTTCATCGGTGCAGTTTAGGTAAAACTGATACACTGTCGCGGGTGCGAAATCAACCACTACCTCCACGTGTTTGGTATTAAAGATAATTTGTTCTTTTTCTATCGTGTAGGATTCAGTTGCTCCGGCAACACCTTCTTGATACGTCATCAGACAACTTGATGGCTCATCAGTATCCCATTCAATAATTGTCTGGATTCTAGACTCTCCACCAGGAAATAAGGTTGATTCATTGGTCACGTTAGTGATGATTGGTGGGGCGATATCGCGCACCGTTATGAACTGAATCGGTTGACTACGAACACGATCCCCTCCAGAATTTTCTGCGGTCACAAAGGCTACGTACCGAGTGCCGAGCGTAAGATCGGACAGACGCATTTGATGCGTAGTGGCAAGTGTTGGACGACCAACTGATTGTTGTTCACCAGTAGTTTGGTCTTGATACTCAATGAGTGCCTTGGCTGGCACATTGGTTTCCCACGCCAAGGTAGCGGCGTTCTCTTCGACCTTTACCACTCGCAAATTACGAATTTCTGGCATGGTAGCTTTTGTCTCGAAAGTATAGTTTCGACTTTCACCATTAATACCGTACGTGTCTTCTGACATCACTTTAAAACTGTACTTAGTGAATGCGGTCAAACCAATCAGGCGGATTTCATGTTCAGTCGTGTCTCCTTGAGTTGACTCCTGTGCATAGGCATACGTCGTACCATCAAAATCTTTATCGGGAGAAAAAAGCACCTTTGACGTAGCTGCCCGGTCTGTCGTCCACCGGACAATTGCTGAAGTAGTTTCGGGTATTACTGTTGGTGGGCCAACAATCGTGAGGTCTTCTGTAATACCCTGAATAGCCTTTACTGTCTCATTAACTATTTCTTGCAGCTGTTGTGGGTTAGAAATTTGGTTGATTTGTTCAATAATGCGAAGGGTTGCAGTAGAATCTGCAATAGTATCAGTAGTTACTTGTGATTCTGGGTCACGGGTACTTCCGTCACCAGCCTGTGTACCCTGTCCACTTCCTTGAGCAGCAGCCTGACCAGTCCCCTGTCCGTCACCTGTTTGCGGTGTTCCTGATGTTTGCACCCGATAATCGGCAGAGATACCTTGATTGCCTTCGTTATCTGCCGATACGACGCGAAAATAGTACACTCGACCTGGCTCAAGAGTATCGAGTGTGATGGAGTGAGTGGTACGATCAGCTACTGGAATGCGAACGATACCGTAGTCAGGTTGTAATCCATAGTTAATAGTGGAATCGGCCTTCTCATCAGTCACCCAAGTTATGGTGACACTAGTTTCACTCACATTAGTGACTTCAACATTGGTAATTTCAGGAGCTGCTTGGTCAGCCGCAAAAACCACCGTACCGAAGAGAGCAAAGCTACAGAGGAAACCAGTGCCAATAAGCATGATTCGCAGGTTCATTCTGTTCAGTGTACCACG
>JAACPT010000025.1 GCA_009995385.1 Candidatus Parcubacteria bacterium | reverse complement strand
ATGATGAAAAAAACGAGTTCCGCCGTGAGTACGGAGCACAAGATAGTGGGGTAGAATCACTCATTCGAGCCTGCTACCATCGGCTAGGGCTCATGAGTTACTTTACGACTGGGGAAAAGGAGACACGTGCCTGGACTGTCCCAGTCGGTTCGACTGGTCCAGAAGCTGGGGCGGCCATTCACACCGATTTCCAGACTAAATATATTAGAGCGCAAGTCGTATCATTTGCCGATTTAGTAATAGCTGGAAGTAAGGCAGCTGCTCGAGACCAAGGGAAATTGCGCACGGAAGGAAAGGAATACATCGTGCAAGATGGTGACGTTATTGAATTCATGCACTCATAAAATAAAAAGCCAGGAAACTGGCTTTTTTAACTCAATTCAGTGGGCGGATTAATTCGTTGTACTGGACTGACTATGTTTGAGTCCCATTTAGCATCAATGACTCCATGTTTTTCCTCATATTCAGTAAGTTGATGGGCAAGATATTGTTGTAACCGCTTAATGTGCTGCGGAGTAAGGGTATAAATAGTGCCCTGATTTCCTGAAGTAAGACCCATCACAAAGTACTCGGGGGTGAATGCGACGCTAACACTTTCACAAAATAGCTTTGGTGCATTTTTCAAATCTTCTTGTTTCATACTCATAGTATACAGCAGGATGCAGGTTTTTTGCTTGCAAATTTTTATTACAAGCGCAGTATACTTATACCGCATTACCAATCGTTAATTTCGTCATATGGAAAATCAC
Organism: Candidatus Parcubacteria bacterium; assembly: GCA_009995385.1. Lineage (GTDB taxonomy): Bacteria > Patescibacteriota > Minisyncoccia > Phycocordibacterales > UBA918 > OLB19. The sequence goes on along the minus strand of JAACPT010000025.1, from coordinate 4,061 downwards.
ACCGCTAAACATTTTGTACTACAACTCGGTTCGTTAATTAGTCTCTACTTATCACTCAGCTTTCTCCTGGTGCTTACCTTTGGTGTCATTAATTTACTTTTTCCAGATGCTGCAGACACGGTATGGCAAGCTGAATCAGCCAGTAGCCAGGTACGCCTTGGGATCGCCATGGTTATTGTTTTCTTTCCAACCTATCTTGCACTAACAAGATTGGTTAACACGGCACGCAGAAAAGCCGGAGAGAGTGAGTACCTTTGGCTGACCAAATGGCTCATCTACCTCTCCTTACTCGTCGGTGGAGCAGTCTTGCTCGGTGATTTGGTTGCAGTGATTATGGCATTTCTTGAAGGTGAAATCACACAAAGATTTATACTGAAAGCGACTGCCGTGTTAGTGGTGATTGGAGCAGCTTCTCACTACTATCTTCTTGATGCTCGTGGATACTGGCTTAAAGAAGCAGGACAATCAATCATGTACGCCATCGGTGCGACACTCGTCGCTTTCGTTATTGTTACCTTTGGCTTTGCTAATATCGGGACACCAACGGCAGTTCGGGAGCATAAACTTGACCAAACACAAATCAGTGACCTGCAAGAAATTCAGTGGCACATTCAAGACTTTTTGGTTATTAGTGGACGATTGCCCGAGACGCTCGATGAACTATATACTGAAGGAACGCCCCCCGCAGCGCCAGACACAAGAGCTTCTTATCGCTATGAGTTGTCTGAAAAAGGATTTGTGTTATGCGCGACGTTTGCAACAGAATCACTACAGGATGAATACCGGTACTATGAGAAACCAATGAGCGCTCCATTTGAAACAGCAATTATCATGAATCCAGAAAATTGGGAGTACCGTAGTGGTGAAACTTGTTTCGAGCGTGTGGTGAAGTTACCAGAGTAGTAGTGTCAGAAATCTGCCCGGCACACTTTGTGCGCCGGGCAGATTTTGACTATTTCAACAATAATGGCAAAATGAAATAATATTTTATTCGGTAAGCTGGCTTTCATGCATAAGCGTTTTGATCACAAAAAAATTGAGCAACGGTGGCAAGAGAAGTGGAAACAGGATGGTATCTACACTGTCGGTGAACGAGACGAAAAAAAAGAAAAGGAATATGTACTTGTAGAGTGGCCGTATCCCTCGGGAAATCTCCATATCGGACACTGGCACGCATTTGCTGTACCAGACATCTACGTACGATACCGACGCATGAACGGAGTGCAGGTGCTATACCCAATGGGGTTTGATGCCTTCGGTCTCCCCGCCGAAAATGCTGCCATCAAGCGAAAACTTGACCCGCGTGCTTGGACGGAAAGTAATATGCTATATATGCGCAAGCAACTCGACAGTATGGGTAACGCCTTTTCGTGGGACAAAACAACTTCATCGACAGACCCAGAATATTACAAATGGACACAATGGATGTTTACAAAATTTTTTGAGAATGACATTGCATACCGCGGAGAAGGGGTAGTGAATTGGTGTCCAGGTTGTCATACAGTGATAGCAAACGAACAGGTACAACCAGATAATACCTGCGAGCGGTGTGACAGTCTCACTGAAAAAAAGAAAATGCCGCAGTGGATGATTCGCATCACTGATTTTGCTGACGAGTTGATTGACGATATTGCACCACTCGATTGGCCAGATCACATTAAAGAGTCGCAAAAAAATTGGATTGGGCGAAGTAAGGGAGCGGAAATTAATTTCACCCTTTCGATTGGTGAAACGGTGTCTGTTTTTACCACTCGTCCAGACACATTATTTGGTGCAACATATTTGGTACTAGCACCGGAGCATCCGCTTATTCAGACAAATAAAAACTTGCTCCTAAATTGGGAGGAAGTAGACCAATATATAAAAACCAGCGGACAAAAAGCTGAAGCAGATCGTCTTGATGGGACAAAAGAAAAAACCGGTGTGAAGCTCGAGGGAATCACTGCAACAAATCCGGTGAATGGCGAAAAAATCCCTGTGTACATTGCTGATTATGTCCTCGCGGCGTACGGAACTGGCGCCATCATGGCAGTTCCAGCTCACGATGAGCGTGACTTTGCCTTTGCAAAAAAGTTTGGTATTCCAGTCAAACAGGTCATTGGTAAAATCTGTGGAAAAAGAGAAAGTATCGACAAGCACAGGACGGGCGTATACGGTCTTCTGCAAAACGAAAAAGGAGAGTACTTGATACAACATTTCAAAAAATATAACTACCATTGGCTGCCCGGAGGTGGGTTAGAAACAGGTGAAGATGAGGAGGAATGCCTCATGCGTGAACTGAAGGAAGAAACAGGATTTTCTAAGCTCAAAAATATATCGAAGCTCACCGAAATTTTCCTTGACTACATACCAAGAGCGGGCAACGAATCAGCACGTAATCATTCCATTATCTATTTAGTCGAGGTGGATTCCACTGACCAAAAAGCCACATCTCTGACACCAGGAGAAATCGAACAAACACTGCATAATGAATGGGTACACCCAGATAAAATTGAAGAGTATTTACGTAACACTTCAATAGAAGAACGTTCTGAATTTATAAGGACAGTGATAGCTTGCGCACAAGGAAAAAATTATACTGGGAATGGTATCTTATTAAATTCAGGTGAATTTGACGGCATGGACTCTGAGGAGGCGAAAGCTGCCATCACCGAAAAAGTTGGGGGACGGATGACTTGTACCTACCGCCTCCGTGACTGGTCTATTGGTCGACAGCGGTATTGGGGTACACCGATTCCGATTGTCTACGATCCACAAGGGAAGGCACATCCTATTCCGCTAGAACATTTACCTTGGAAACTTCCAGAAGATGTAGATTTTACTCCTACAGGAGTAGCTCCACTAGCAAAAAGTATAGAGCTGAAAGAGCGTACAGAGAAAATATTTGGTGCTGGTTGGACGCCTGAGGTAGAGACAATGGATACATTTGTTGATTCATCCTGGTACTACTTGCGCTATATTGATAACCAAAACACAACAGAATTTTCGAGCCTGGAAGCACAAAAAACCTGGCTTCCCATTGACATCTATTTTGGTGGCGCTGAACACAACACCATGCATTTGCTGTACTCGAGGTTCTGGCTAAAAGCACTCAAAAGGCTCGGTCTATCTGAGCAGAGTGAACCATATACTCGACGAGTCAATCGCGGGCTGATTCTTGGTCCTGATGGTAACAAGATGAGTAAAAGTAAAGGAAACATTATCGACCCAGATGAACAAGTCGGGCGAGTTGGATCCGACACGGTAAAAATGTATTTAGCGTTTATGGGTCCATATGCTGAGATGGCAAATTATCCATGGGATATGGGTGGTATTGCTGGTTTACGCCGCTTTTTGGAACGGGTCAACGGACTTTCAGACCACCTTACTGATAATCCAAGTAGCGAAGAAAAAATCCTACTTCATAAGACAATCAAGAAAGTGACTGAAGACATAAAAGTATTCAAGTTTAATACTGCCATTAGTGCCATGATGATCTTTGTTAATCAGGTGGAAAAAACTGGTCTATCAAAAAAATCGTACGAGCAATTTTTACAATTGCTGGCACCCTTTGCACCGCACTTGACCGAGGAACTTTGGTCACAAATTGGAAACAAAACTAGTATCCACAACACTTTATTTCCAACTTTTGATGAAAAGTTAACACTCAGTGAAACCGTCACTATTGGAGTACAAATCAATGGCAAGGTGCGCGGTCAAATTACTATTCCCCCTGACGCCAGTGAAGCAATTGCACTGTCAACATTAAAAAAAGACGAATCTTTACAGCAAAGATTGTTAGCTACGACGATACAGAAAGTTATATATGTACCAGGAAAGATTCTAAACATTGTCAGTAAAGATTAATGTGATACACTCTTGATGTTGACCAAATGTGGTGCTCATGTTATAAATTGAGCCACGCATTGAGGATTGAGCAACCTACCAACTTCTATTTTCTATGATTTCATTTAAACCCAAACAGGTCACCAAAACTCTGCTTGACGTTCTTCCAGAACGAGCCCGCGACGTACTCGAGAAGCGATACGGTCTTGGTGCAGACGGTGAGAAGTACACGCTTG
>JAACPT010000028.1 GCA_009995385.1 Candidatus Parcubacteria bacterium | reverse complement strand
TTAGTAAACCGCTGCCTTCAGCCACTCGGCCAATCCTCCATTGACACCAGAAAATCTGGCAACATGACATTCTGCCATTTTGTACCGTTTTACGCAAAAAATACAACTTGTGCAGATGCCGCGTAAGCATGACATAATACAGCGTCAGTGGTTACCCACGAGTATGTACATCACCTTAAAAAAATACTTTGGTTACGATGCCTTTCGCCCACTTCAGAAAGAAATCATTGAAAGAGTCATCGCCAATGAAGATTGTGTCGTGTTGATGCCAACGGGCGGTGGCAAATCTCTTTGCTTTCAATTACCGACACTTATCCGCGATGGTATTACAGTAGTAATTTCGCCACTCATCTCTTTAATGAAAGATCAGGTCGATGGACTAATCGCCAGTGGAGTGAATGCCGCACTCATTAATAGTTCTCTTACTCAGTCAGCCATCGTAACCGTGATTGAACAAATTAAGTCTGGGGATGTAAAGATTTTGTACATCGCCCCCGAGCGACTTGGTATACCCGAATTTGAAGCAACGCTCCATATGCTTCCCGTTAGTCTTTTTGCCATTGACGAAGCACATTGTATCTCAGAATGGGGTCATGATTTTCGTCCAGAGTACCGAAATTTAAATAGACTCCGTACAAAGTTCCCCAACATTCCAATCATTGCGCTTACCGCCACCGCGACCGAAAAAGTGCGTGATGATATTGTAAAACAATTAGCGCTACCGTCACCCAATATCTTCGTTTCTAGTTTTAATCGACAAAATCTTAGCTATGAAGTACTGCCAAAAAAAGATTCGTTCAAAACAATTTTATCGCTCTTGACCCACTATCCAAACGAAAGTGCCATCATCTACTGTTTCTCACGCAAAGATACAGAGAGTATTGCTGATAAACTAACGAAACATGGCTACAAAGCTGGTGTGTATCACGCTGGACTCACCGCCGAAAAGCGCCGCGATAACCAAGAACGTTTTATCCGTGATGACATACGTATAATGGTAGCTACTATTGCGTTTGGCATGGGTATTGATAAACCAGATGTTCGCCTGGTTATTCATCACAGTCTACCAAAATCAGTAGAAGGCTACTACCAAGAAACCGGTCGCGCTGGTCGTGATGGTCTCCCCGCGCGCTGTGTACTTTTGTTTTCCTTGGCTGATAAATTCAAACACGAGTTCTTTATCAACCGTATTGCTGACGAAGGAGAAAAGCAGCAAGTGCGAGAAAATCTCAACCAAGTAATAACTTATTGCACCCTACACTATTGCCGCCGAAAGTTTTTGCTTCGTTATTTTAATGAAGAGTATCAAGCCGTGAGTTGTCACAATTGCGATAAATGCGTCGCCCCAGCACCGCTGCTTCCCCCTACCCCAGCAATGCGCAAAAGCACCACCAAGGAAAATACCGATATAGTAAGCAGTGACTTTAACCCTACCCTCTTTGAAATACTCCGCCAGGTCCGCACCGCTGAAGCCACTCGTCTAAAGGTCCCTCCGTACATCGTATTTGGTGACAAAACACTGCGCGACATGGCAAGTAAGCGCCCTGTAACCGACGAATCCTTTCTCACCATACACGGCGTTGGTGAAAAAAACTAGCAAAATTTGGCGCACTTTTTATGGAAGCTATTAGAAAGTTTGAAAGGTAAGGGTTTACTTTATATTTTTAGACCAGTATAGATTTTATTTGCTAAATAATATGCAAAATTTACTGGAACAGCATTACCAATCATTTTGTACCCGTCAGCAATATCACGATATTTGAAAATAAAATCGTCAGGAAATGTTTGAATTTCTTGCACATTCCCGCACCGATAGGCGCCGATATAGATTTTCTTTTCCGGGAACAAAAATTCTTTCATTCTGACCTATAAATTTCATTTTTGGTGCTTGAAAGTGAATAGGTGCATGGCGACCTCCAACTTGAATTGTGAAAGAAGGTTCATCCCATGAACGCACTCGATTTCTTGACATATAAATTGAGGAAAAACCACCATTCATATATTCGTGGTTTGGGATTTTCAACTCATCGCCGTTTGTCTTGTTTTTATCTAACGCTGGTTTTGCCAAACGTAAATCATAGATGCCGATTATTCCATCAACATTTTGAATTTCAGACGTTGGAACAACTACAATGCTTCTTTTTTCTAGTTTTGTTTTTGGAAAATTATGCTCAAATGTTTCCCAAATCGTAGAGTCATATTCATTCGCCCAAACAACATGAAAACTAGCTCTCTCAAAGCCTAAATCTAATCCACCAGCACCTGTAAATAAAGAAGCTATATTCATATTATTTTCTAAAACTAAATAACTTTGCCTCCAGTGATTTTGCTGGGTTATTTGGCGATTTTATTTTGATATCTTTTTTGAAAAGTTATTACTAACCAAATTTTCAAGATTCTTTCTGTCTTTTTCTGGAAAGGATAAATATTTATCTTTTAGCAAAACTACATTAACAAATAATTCGGAGCTTGCTCTGTCGGAACGACATAATCAAAAACCCTGATAGGATTTTTGATTCCCCACATTCCATGAATACGCAAATAAGTTATTCCTAGCGGATCAACTCTGTTGACCCTGCCGAGCTCATTGGTTTCTGAAAATTCAACATCTTGCAATTCGTTAACACCTTTTGAAATTTTATCTCGTACTCTCTCATAAACTTCCTTACCTGCCGAATAGCAATTACCATAAACAAGCCACAATGCTTTTAATTCGTCATCCTTTGAAACACCGACGATATACACTAGATCTTTTTTCTGCCAATCTTCACAATTTCTACAAGCCGTAGTTATCATCGGGCTATCAAAAACTTATCTTTTGTATATGAACTATTAAATGCAATTCCCGAGCGCAAACTTTCAATCTTTTTTACTTCGATTGCGTCGCCTTGCTTGATAATAATATCTGGTGGATTATTTTGATTTCCAATATAAGAAAAATATTTACAGTAAATTTCATTTTTCTTTTCAAGGTCATTTTACTTCCAATGAATTACAAAATAAATCTTTAATATAAAATTCCAAGGCATCGCCTATATTATTTATCCTATTGGAAGAACGATAATGAGAAAATAAGTTTGTGATTGGGTTTTTAACTAAATTTGCGATAGTGATAAGTATATTTGTTTCCATAATTTTACTTCATTAAATCATCAAGCCCAGCCGGCGACGTCGTGGCTATGATGCTAACACCGAAACCAAGCTTTAAAAAAAGTATTCTACTTTTGTTTATCCTGGGGTTATTGTACCTGTTTTAAGGTACTTCCGTCCCATTCAATCACCGGTTCATCACCGTATTTGGCATTGATTTCTACAGATTTGCTTAGCCAAGTTCCATAATCAATCGTCTTGTTTTTTGGACCTTCAAAAGGTGCTATCGCAAAATACACGGTTATTTTGTAGCTATTGGCTGATGTCTCCTCTAGCCTACCAGATTTTTTTAGGTCGGCTGGACGAAAACCATGTTTAAAACTTTCTCCATTTCCAAAAACTTTCCCTAATGTATAGATGCCGCCTAGATCTCTATCTTCTGTGGGATCAGCCGCCAGATCATCCCAACAGGTGGGAGTATGGCAGACATCCATCATATAAGAAGACCCGCTCACATTTACTACTTTGTATATCTGATTAGAAATGTCCGCTGTTTTGCTTTCAATCGCTTCTTCTTTATTTTCAACTTCTTTTTTCTCTTCTGTTTTTTTAGCTTCTTCTGGAACGGTGACCGCTTGCTTAATGATTTCTTCTGCTGTCTCGGTACTGTCAGGGGCATTATTTTCTTCTTTCCATTTGGACAATTCATCTTCACTTAAACCAGCTATTTCGGTTTTCGTTTCACCCTTTTCACCAATTTTGATGCTCACACCTAAGATCTTTTCATCTTGTATAGCCGATCTGATTTGATCAGCGCCAAGGTAGGCCACTCCAAACTTATCAATCGCTTTGGAAACATTTCCCGGCATACTGGCGATGGATAAAATCCCTGCCGCTGGTTCCGTCACTGCCCGCACATTGCTTATCATTTTGGACACTTTATTTCTGTCTCCCAAGGCCATTCTGGCTTCATCGTCGGACACTTCAAGAACCAGATCAGCTCCAGAAACGACGACTGCTGTTTGCGCCAAGGCTCCGGAAGTAACAAAGGCAGAGGTGCCTCCGGTTGCTACCCATGTCCCCACAAAAATACTCACTTTAGAGCCATTTTTGATATTAACCGCGCTGTTTTCCAGTGTTTGCAAAGTATTTCCTGCTTCGTTCCAAGCATCGCTGGTAACTTGAGCTTGGTCTTGATTGAGGATGAGCTGCGCTCTTTTGGCATCAACGCCCAAATGCTTGGCTAATGTCATGATTTTCTTGCCCATTGGGGCTTTGTCAATGATGTTGGAAATTTCCTGTTTGTCATAAGCGTAAGCGGTTGAAACTAAACCGAAACTTATTTGTTCTTCCGCCATCACCGAGGCTATTTTCTCTAAAATAGCAGCGTCTTCTTCTAATGCTTTCCACTGAGAGATACTATCTGTTATTTCTTTGTTCCACAGATCATATGCACCGTATTGTTTGGCATTCATCAACACATGATCAGTTTGATATCTCAAAGCGGTATAATTTTTAGCAATTGTTAGCGTTTGATCCAACACCACTTGCTCTGGTGCCTGACCAGATTTTTGGTTATTGAGAAAATACAAAGCTCCTACTGATAAGACAATTAATCCGAGGACGGCAATGATGGCGGGTTTTTTCATAGTTTTATATTATTAAAACTTTTTGAATAATCGTTCTTTGAGATGATAGTACAAGCAACACTGCTACAATTTTAGCAGAAAGCATAAAAGAATACAGGATCTTTGCTATCAAGGGGCTTGGGTTTCTTGAAGCACTGCTTCTCGAGTATAGGGAATTTTAAATTCCCCAATACTATTCAGAGACAAAGTTGTTTTAGTGGTGAAATATTAAATGTAAGTTACTCTCGTGTGTGAATTAAGTAATTGCGTATACACTAAAGTATTAGTATCATTAGAGGGTCAGTTAATTGCCCACATAACTTTTTAAACTTATATATGAAAAAACCACTTATCCCAATGATTATCCTGATGTTTGTTGCTCTCTTTTTTGCTGGACAAGGAATTGTGATGCACTCACAAGTAAAAACCGAGGAGGCGAAGTTCCATACATTGCAACGCGAGTACTTTACCCTCGCAAAAGCTGAGCGCGAAGGAGCTACGACTGGTTCAGAACTTAACCAAAAACTGGTTGAGATTCAAAACTACCCATCGACATTGCTTGAGCTTAAGCTCGTTGGTGTTGGAAAGATCTTGACCGGCATTTTCGTACTGCTACTCGGTATCTTAGTAGCGCTCATTATGATGCCAAAACGATTGGCTGGTGTTATTAAAGATAACTCGATAACTGTATGACGCATCCAGTGTACGACATTATTGCTATTGGTGCTGGGTCTGGCGGGCTCAATATCGCCTCATTCATGAACAGTATTGGTCTTAAGGTGCTTCTTATTGACCGCAGTGATGAGCATATTGGTGGAGATTGTCTCAATACAGGATGTGTTCCGTCAAAAGCACTCATTCATATTGCTCGCCAACATAAAAATGCACAGGAAGTGACTGCCTATGGTCCACAGCTCGGTGGATCGATAGACCTTGAGAAAGTGATGGCACACGTGAAGGGTGCACAAGACGTGATTCGTGAACACGAGAGTGCTGAATACTTTCGCTCAAAGGGTATGGATGTGGTGCTGGGAGAAGCAACGTTTGCTGGAAAGAATGCAGTTAAAGTTGGTGATTCCGTATACCATGGAAATAAAATTATCTTGGCTACTGGCTCTCGACCACGTCCGCTCACTATTCCCGGTGTTGAGGAAGTAGAAAAGAGCGGTCGTCTTTTTACCAATGAAAACATCTTTTCTCTAACAAATTTACCTAAGAGGCTTCTGGTTATTGGTGCAGGACCAATTGGTATTGAACTTGGACAGGCGTTTCGGCACCTCGGCTCTGAAGTTAGCATTGTGACAAATGATGCGAAGATTCTCCCGCGAGAAGATAGCACACTCTCTTCGATACTCCATGAGCGTCTAAAGGAAGACGGCGTCGTATTTCACTTTGGCAAAAATACACTTCGGTTCGAAAATGACGACACACTAGTTGTCGAGGACAGTGCTACTAAAACAGAAGAGAAGCTTTATTTTGATGCGGTATTGGTTTCAATTGGGCGTGTACTTAATACAGACGGACTGACGCTAGAAAACGCTGGTATCAAAACAGACGAGCGTGGAAAAATACTGGTTGACGAATATCTCCGCACTACGAACAAACAGGTCTTTGTCTGCGGTGATGTGGCTGGGCAACATCAGTTCACGCACGCCGCTGAACTCCACGCTGGGGTTATTATTAAAAACCTACTCACTCCGTTTTTTAAAAAGAAACTCTCGACCGATGCACTTTCGTGGGTCACGTACACCACACCAGAGCTTGCAACCTATGGGCTTAATGAGGCTGAACTGAAGAAGCGAAATGTAGCGTACAAAGTACTCGAATCCTCATTTGCGGAAGATGATCGCGCTATTACTGATAATGCCAGGTACGGGTACACAAAAATGTTTGTGGATAGTAAGACAAAAAAGATTCTGGGTGGAACCATGATTGCACCAAATGCAGGTGAACTTATTCAAGAACTCATTATGGCTACGACAAGTGGTCTTACCACCTCGGCTATATTCAATAAGATCTATCCCTATCCGACCGCTGGGCGTATTAACAAGCGGGTAGTTACAAATGGTGAACGAGGACGGCTAACTACAAGGGTAAAACGACTATTACGTCTTTTTTATTCACTTATGTGACAGACCTAGAACATTTCATTATTTTATTTTTCAGCACATATACTACAGTAATAAATAACAAGATTTCTATCAGCGTAATAATCTGTAGTCCGGGAGGAAGACTTCCTGTGTACGCAAAAATAAAAGCGAACGGCACGACTCCAATCAGGGTTGCCAAAAAATATGCCCCACTCGACATTGTAGAGAGGAGACCAAGTGCGTACGACAGCACATCGACTGGAACGGTCATCCGGAGAAAAACGACGGACCAGAAAATGTCTTTTTGTGATAAGCACTTCTCAAAACCGTTCAATTTTTCAAGAGAAACAAATTTTTCTATGAGCGTTCTTCCATACCTGCGTGCAAGATGAAAAGCAACCTGTGAACCGATAGACCAGCCAATAATGGAGAGTATTCCTGTGGTGACCCAGCCCCAAATACTAACCGCAAGTGGTACAAGTGGTAGTGTGGATACGGGGGCAATTACAATGGCAATAGCGGTAATAGAGACATATGCAATCATCCCCATTACACCATCATTACCAACAATTGATTGCAACTCGCTTTCGTATTTATTGGCAATAAGGGTAGATCCAATAAAAAATAAAATAATTCCAACTATTCCAAGTGCACTCCCAATGATCTTTCTATGTAATAATTTATTTTTCATACAACACTCACTTTGTCATTATGTTTTTTGTGATGTCGGTGGACGAAAAATGAAATGGTACCAAAAAGCAGTATGGTTGGGATGAGGAGATATGGATTTGCTAATGATCCACCAAGGAAAATGTACGCGGTGAGACCAGGGATTACACCCAGCAAGGTTGCACCTATATAGCTTCGGTAACGAATAGCAGAGAGCCCGGAAGCATAGTTTA
>JAACPT010000027.1:2669-7438 GCA_009995385.1 Candidatus Parcubacteria bacterium | reverse complement strand
TAGCTGAAGCTGCTGACTTTGTTGCGAACTTAAAACTTTCTAAGAAACAAGAAGAGATTGCCTGGCCAGCACTACGAGAGATAATAGAGCGACTAGACTTTATGAAGAATGTTGGTATTCAGTATTTGACGCTTGACCGTCGAGCAAACACACTTTCCGGTGGCGAAGCACAACGCATTCGTTTAGCGTCGCAACTTGGGTCGGGGTTGGTCGGGGCACTTTACGTACTTGATGAGCCTACCATCGGTCTCCACCAACGCGATAATGATAAGCTGATAAAAACATTGCACGAGTTACGCGACCTCGGCAACACGATTATTGTTGTCGAGCATGATGAAGATACTATTCATGCTTCGGACTTTTTAGTAGATATTGGACCTGGGGCGGGAGTGCACGGCGGAAACGTCATAGTTTCCGACTATCTCAAAAAACTCCTTTCAGACAAAAAAAATGAATCTGGTTCTGTGACGCTTGATTACTTGCGTGGCGACCGAAAAATTGAAGTTCCCGAACGTCGTACCAGTGAAAAAGGAAAGTTGCAAATTAAAGGAGGAAAAGCTTTCAACATTAAAAACATGAATGTTGCTATTCCACTTGGTCGACTGGTGTGCATCACGGGGGTCTCTGGTTCTGGTAAGTCGACACTGATGTATGAAATTGTCGATAGAAATCTAAAGGCACGATTAGAAAAACGTTTTCGCACCATTAAAACCTACAACTGTACAAGTTTTACTGGTACTGAATATCTGGGACGTTCCGTACTCATTGATCAATCGCCAATCGGTCGTACTCCGCGGTCAAATCCAGCTACGTACACCGGTGCTTTCACTCATATCCGTGATCTTTTTGCCGCTTCGAGTGAAGCACGGGCGCGCGGTTGGAAGCCGGGTCGATTTAGTTTCAATGTGAAGGGCGGTCGCTGTGAAGCCTGTCAAGGAAATGGTGAGATTGCGGTTGAGATGCACTTTCTGCCGACAGTGTACGTTACGTGCGATATTTGTGATGGTAAGCGATTCACGAAAGAAACCCTAGAAATCTACTACAAACAAAAAAATATTCATGAAGTGCTACACATGAACATTGAAGAAGCGCATCAATTTTTTGTTGATGTGCCAGCGATTGAAGAGCGACTTCGCTCGCTGCTTGACGTCGGACTCGGGTATCTGGAGCTAGGTCAAAGTGCGACGACTCTTTCCGGAGGAGAAGCACAGCGGGTAAAAATTGCTTCTGAGCTCTATCGTCCGCATACGCAAAAAACTATTTACTTACTCGACGAACCGACCATCGGATTGCACTATGAAGATGTACGAAAGCTAATTGAAATACTGCAACAATTGGTAGATCACGGGAATACCGTAGTGGTCATAGAACATAATCTTGACTTGGTCAAAAGTGCTGATTACGTGATTGATATCGGACCAGAAGGTGGAAATGGAGGTGGAAACATAGTAGCAAAAGGAACGCCAGAGCAGGTGGCCGAAAATGAAAAATCGCACACCGGTCGCTACCTAAAACGTATTTTGTAACCCAATGGAGAAAGCGCACCTAGTCAAGAAAAACCTACCAGACGCCCCAGGGGTGTACTTCTTTCTTGGTGTTCGTAAAAAGATTCTGTATATCGGCAAGGCTACCTCGCTTAAAAATCGAGTCCGCAGTTATTTTGCTATTGACCTCAAGGAGAAGCGCTCAGAACTGATAGAAAAAATGGTAGCGGAAGCAGTCGATATTGAATGTACGCGAACAGATAGTGTTCTCGAAGCGCTGATTTTAGAAACAAACTTAATTCGCACCCATAAACCGTACTACAATACGCGCAGTAAGGACGACAAAAGCTATAACCATCTCATTATCACCAACGAGACCTGGCCAAGGGTACTGGTCGTACGTGGTAAGGATCTTTCAGAAAAATATACGGAGCAAGAAATCAAAAGTCACTTTGGACCGTTTCCGAGTGGTTCGTCGCTCCGTGAAGCTCTTAAGATCGTCAGAAAATTATTCCGCTTTTACGATACATCAGTTTCAATTGATAAAGCAAAAAGCAAATTGACTAAGGGAATTATTGATTTCAACCGCCAAATTGGTCTGTACCCAGATCAAGTATCTAAAACAGAATATGCGCGGACAATCAAACACCTCATCCTCTTTTTTGAGGGTAAAAAATCGCAGATTATTGCCGAACTAGAAAAAGAAATGATGCGTTGCGCTAAACGAGAAGAGTTTGAAGCAGCGCACAATATGAAGAAACGAATCTTTGCGCTCCAGCATATCCAAGATGTCGCCTTAATCAAGGATGATACGCGAGTATACCGAGATGAAAAACGCATAAGAATTGAAGCATATGATATTGCCCACATGCAAGGAAAAGATATGGTGGGCGTGATGACCGTAATCGAAAGTGGAGAACCAGCCAGAGATGCGTACCGAAAATTCAACGTCAAGACCGTTGCCGGTGCTAATGACCCGGCAGCGCTCAAGGAAGTACTCTCGAGACGTTTTACTCACACCGAGTGGGCACAGCCACAGATTGTCGTTGTCGATGGGTCGACGGCACAAAAAAATGTCGCCGAGCAAGTATTAAAAGAGTATGGTCTTGTTATTCCAGTGGTGGCGGTCGTCAAAGACGACCACCACAAACCAATTCGGCTTATTGGCCAGAAGGCACTACTTTCCGTACACCAGCAATCAATCCTTCACGCTAACGCTGAGTCACATCGTTTTGCTATTACGTATCACCGTCAAAAACGAAGAAAACTGTTCTAGCTTTGACGAAAAGGTACTTTCGTTTCAAACTTTAAATCGATATAACTTTTGTTGCTGGAGTATGTTATATAGACAGATATGAAAAAAATTGGATTTATCGGACAGGGCTGGATTGGGAAACATTACGCAGATGAGTTTGAATCGCGAAAATTTTCAGTGGTACGCTACTCACTGGAAGAACCTTATTTTAATAATCGAGCGTTAATTGCTGACTGTGACATTGTATTCATTGCAGTGCCAACGCCGACTGTGCCCAGTGGGTTCCAGTTTGGACAGGTCGAAAATGCACTGACGCTCATCGGTAAAGGAAAGATCGCTGTCATCAAATCGACGCTCCTACCAGGAACTACCGAAATTCTCCAAAATAAGTTTCCTGGAATCTATGTGCTTCATAGTCCAGAATTTTTAGTCGAAAAAACCGCAGCGTTCGATGCAGCACATCCGAAAAGAAATATTATTGGTATTCCAAAAGATTCCGTTGATTTTCGTGAGCAAGCCACCGCGGTACTGCGAGTCCTACCAGATGCGCCTTTTAACAAAATTATGCTTGCCAAGGAGGCTGAGTTCGTAAAGTATGCTGGCAATTGCTACCTGTACACTAAAGTGCTTTTTATGAACATCCTTCATGATGCTGTTACAACACAAGGAGTGGATTTCCAGAAAGTTCGAGAAGGACTTATCAACGACCCTCGCATTGGTGAGAGTCACACCCAACCAGTTTTCGATAAAGGACGCGGCGCTGGTGGACACTGTTTTATCAAAGATTTCGAGGCATTTCGACGCTACTACCGCGATACGGTTGCTACCGATACCGCATATGACCTCCTCACTACGATGATGGAATATAATAACGAGTTGCTACGAAAATCAGGCAAAGATATTGATCTCCTTGAAGGAGTATATGGTAGTGGAATACAAGAGGCAGAACGTCCAGTATAGAGTGTTATACTAGTGGCACTATGAAACGTGTTGCAGTATTACGAGGTGGACCAAGTCAAGAATATACCGTCTCCATGCAGACGGGAGAAGGTGTCCTTCGTGCGCTTGAAGCACTTGATTATTTCTGTAAGGATATTGTTATTACACGCAAGGGTGAGTGGCTTGATAGTGGCTTTGTAAAGACACCCGAACGAGCCTTAGAAGCAATTGATATCGTCTTTGTTGCGCTTCATGGCACCTATGGTGAAGATGGACAGGTGCAACGGATCCTAGAGCGTAGGATGATTCCGTTCACTGGTACTCGAGCACTCTCATCAGCTATCGCATTTAATAAAGAGCTCACCAAACAGACCCTCGCCCCGCATGGCATAAAAATGCCTATACACCGCAAGCTTCGCCGCTCAGATTTTAATGACACTGAAAGTGAACTGGCACTTATCTTTGCTGAAATTGGTCCAGAGCTTTTTGTTAAGCCAGTTGCTAGTGGGTCTTCGTTTGGTGCTAAATATATTCCT
This sequence comes from Candidatus Parcubacteria bacterium, assembly GCA_009995385.1. GTDB lineage: Bacteria > Patescibacteriota > Minisyncoccia > Phycocordibacterales > UBA918 > OLB19. Next base: position 3,224 of record JAACPT010000027.1, on the reverse strand, counting down.
AACGAGGCGATGCTACGCGTTGCTCTTCACGATATTTTTACTGAACATGAACAAGTTTTGATTGAAGAATACATTCGTGGACGTGAAGCAACCGTCGGAGTATTGAGTGATTTTAGATCAGAGCATAGTTACGTACTTCCAACTATCGAGATTATTCCACCGAACGGTGAGCCGTTTTTCTCGCACGAAAATAAATACAACGGCAAGACGAATGAAGTAGTTCCTGGAAGGTTTTCCTACCGCGAAAAGGCTGAGCTCGCACGAATCGCCGCCCTCGTCCATGATGTCATTGATTGCCGACAGTATTCCCGCAGTGACTTCATTGTCCGTGATAGCGAGGTGTACTTCCTTGAAGTAAACACACTCCCTGGACTCACCAAAGAGTCACTATTTCCTAAAGCCGCTGCCGCGGTGGGGCTTTCCTATAACGATTTGATAGGACACCTCACGGAGCAAGCCACCTGGTAAGTTGGTGGTAAAAGCTTCTTGACTTACCGGTTAGAGACCCGTATTATGGTGCGACCTTGAGAATCCAACTCAGGTACCGCTGTGTCT
>JAACPT010000027.1:414-2623 GCA_009995385.1 Candidatus Parcubacteria bacterium | reverse complement strand
TTTGGTAGAGCGCTTCATTTGCACTGAAGAGGCGGGGGGTTCGAATCCTCTCGGGTCCACAAAAATAAATCGCCCTGGGGCGATTTTTTGTAGACTAGAAGAAAAATGCTTACGCACCTTTCGCAAAGATTCGAAAGGTAAAGCGATGCTACAGGCAAGAAAGCTTGGATTAAGAACGCTTAGTAGATTTGGAGCATGTAGGTGAGCAAATATACTTAGTGATTCGTGGTCGAATCTTCTCTGATTCACAGAATTTTAAAAATACTTGTTGCTTCTCTGTAATTTTTGATAACCTTATTACTATTCTTCTCAGTGGCGTTAAACTAATGATTATTTTATGATATGGGCATGTACAACGAGCAACTACTTATCGGTACTTTAGTAGCGATCAATATCTTCACTTTTCTCATCATGGTGAGTGATAAACGAAAATCGATTCTTGGTGACGGCACAGAGCGTATTCCAGAAGGGCTAATCTTCTTCATGGCTGTTGCCTGTGGCAGCCTCGGTGTCTATGTTGGGATGCTCCTTCTTCGTCATAAAACTCGCAAGTGGTATTTCCAAATAGGTATACCTCTACTTATCTTCCAAAATCTGGCTACGCTTTACATAATTAGACAAATATTGTCATAAATTGCTAGATAAGTCTTATCCTGCTAATCGTTGCGATGATCATAATCTAAATCATAACTAAAAATATTTATTAAGACACCTTTTCTAAGGTATTATCATTTAGAAACAACACATGGCAAGACAAGGATATAGAATCGCGAAGGAAATCAAAGACGAAATTATCAATAAGCTGAAGCATGATGGACTGAGTGTAGCTGAGGACGCTAAACAGTATGGTATCAGTGATAAAACCATCTATAACTGGCTTGGTACTTAAGCCAAAAATGTCGTTAGTCTTCTGGAGCATAACAAGCTTAAGAAAGAAAACGAGCTGTTAAAGCAAATCATTGGTGACCTTACGATTAAAATGTCTATGGAGGCAAAAAGGGGGGTCCTCAAAGGGAGGGTAATTGGTTTCTCACGTACCCACCAGTACTACGAACACAAGCAGCCAATCAAAGATTGGCGTACCAAACAACTGATTGAGTTAGCTCTGCGTGAACATCCCAGCTACGGCCACAAACGTCTAGCTCCGCACCTCAAGATGAACAAGAAGAAGGTACTTAGAGTGATGAAGTTGTTTGGGATTAAGCCGTATCGACAGACCACCCCTAAGCTGCATCAAAAGCCAAAAGACAGTGTCTTTACTAACTTATTGCTCACTGAGACACCACTGGGGCCTGGTGATATCTATGCTAGTGACTTCACCTATCTCAACAAGTATCGAGGCAAGTGGTTATACGTAGCCACCGTCTTAGATGTATTCACTAAAGAGACAGTGGGTGTGTCTATCTTGAATACCCACGCTACTCAACTGGTGATGAACGCACTTAGTTCAACTATCTTGCATCGTCCACCACCTCGAATTATCCATTCTGACCAAGGGAGTGAGTACGCCAGTATTAACTATAACAACTTAGTTCAGTCACTAAAGATACAACAATCCATGAGTGCTCCTGGTTGTCCGTGGGAGAATGGCTACCAGGAGAGCTTCTATAAAGGGTTTAAACTAGACTTAGGTGACCCTAATCGCTTCGCTACTTTAGGTGAGTTGGTGGCTGAGATTTACCAAACGATTGGTTACTATAACCAAAGACGGATTCACTCGGCTCTTAGGCTACCGCCAGCGGTGTTTGCACAAAATTATCAACTTGAGGTATCATTAAAAGACTTAGAAAAGGTGTTTTAATTTTGGGGTACCTTCCAAAGGTATCAGAACTGTCACTATTCAATCTGCATTCCGCTATGACTACCCAAAAGCCAGTGCAAAAAAAGCTTTGACCAAATTAGTAACCCAATTAAAAAAGTCAGTTGCTGTAAACATTAGTGAAAGTGATCATAAAATTCTTTTAAATATCATTGCCAAGGCTAAGAATCACTATCGTCAAACCATTCCTAGCCTAACGAAAGATCTCGACCCTATTTTTAAAGCCGTACCTAAGCGTCGCGAAAGACGACAGCATATTGGTCTACTCTCCTATGGTCGAAAAATGGGGAAGTCACCATTACCACGAGCCATCAGTTTTATCGCTGGTCTGTATTCATTAGGTATTCCACCTGAGTTTTTAGGTTTTAGGCGTACTCTTGAGTCACTCAC
>JAACPT010000027.1:0-234 GCA_009995385.1 Candidatus Parcubacteria bacterium | reverse complement strand
AGCCGGCGCTCAATGAAAGCGAACCGGTGGACTGCTCCTGAACATCGACGCCGATGATTGTCTTGTCCGGCGCCGAACCCGGGCTTTGCGTAACGTCGACCTTGGCAAAATATTGCAGCGCACGGATATTTTTCTCCGACTTGTCGAGAAGCACCTTGTTGAACGCGTCTCCTTCCGAAAGCGGAATCTGACGGCGGATTACCTTGTCGAGGGTGCGCGAGTTACCCGTGATAT
>JAACPT010000026.1 GCA_009995385.1 Candidatus Parcubacteria bacterium | reverse complement strand
ACTTTCGTAGGAAAGTGATGTGGACGTTACCTCTGAAAACCTTAAGGAATAATTTCTTTAGGGTTTTTGTTTTAAGGGAAATCTTTCCTGAAAGGAACTAGCAATAGAACATTTTAGGATAATTGGGACATCGTGCGGGCAAATAACTTGCGGTCTGCCAAAAGCGCTATACACTAGAGCTATGTTTACACAAAGTATCAAAATCAGTGATGCGTTTAAATTAGCAATCGCTTTTGTCCTAGTACTCGTGTTGCTAGAAATTTTATTTGCTATAAAAACAGTGCTCCTGATATTCTTTACGTCACTTATTTTGGCAATGGCAATGGAGCAACCTATCCATGCTCTCGCAAAATATAAAATCACACGAACCGCCTCTACGGTCTCTATCTATGTTTCTGCGCTACTCGCAGTCACTATTATGCTGGTGATTTTTCTTCCAATATTAGCAACGGAGTTTCGTAATTTTATTGTGAGCTACCCAGACTATTCAGAAGTATTGATTGGTGATGAAGAGACGGTGGAACTACAAGTAATGCCCTATGTTAGGGCCTTGTCTGAATCGGTGATGGGAAGTTCTGGAGTTTTAACAAGTTCAGTGTTCAAAATGTTTGGCGGCATCACGACCTACATAGCAATATTCTTCATTGCGTTTTTTATAAACTTTCAACAAGGAGGCGTACATGCTTTTATCAGCCCATTTGTCCCTTTGGAATACAAGCATTCAGTAATGCCCTTTCTAAATCGCGTGCAGGATAGGGTGAGTAGCTGGTTATGGGGAAAATTTTTAAGTTCACTACTGGTCGGTCTCTTTACTCTTTTTGGTCTGGTTACGCTTGGTATACCATATGCATTTATGTTGGCGATACTATCAATATTTTTGAATTTTATCCCATTTGTGGGACCAATCATTGCAGCTGTACCGGCTGTGATTCTGGCGATTTCGTACTCTCCAATGCTTGGGATTACGGTTGCGTTTTACTACTTTTTTGTTAATGGGATACTCGAAAGCTTTGTGTTTGGTCCAATCCTGATGCGGCGTGCAGTGCAAGTCAATCCAGCCTTCCTTATTCTATCTTTAATGAGTGGTGCTTATCTCGGTGGGGTATTAGGAATTATAGTTGCCATTCCGACAGCAGCAATTTTGTACCTGGTGCTGACCGAATACACTACCTGGAGACAAACAAAAAACCCACTAAAAGAAGTGTAATTTTTATAAAAGTTTTATTACACAGTTGAATTGAAAAATAAAACTAGCACTCAAAAGACGCGTGCTAGTTTTTTGTACGTATGGTTTCCTTTATGTCGAAGCGAGGGTTTACTTTTTTGCCTGGATTAAAGATATCATCGGGATCAAAGAGTGCTTCAGTTTGTTTGAAGAGTTCAAGCATTTTTTTAGAAAAAATCTTATGTAGATGCGGGGTGCGTATGATACCGTCATTGTGTTCGCCACAGATATTTCCTTTAAATTTTATTGCGGTTGCATAAAACTTTTCAGCCATTTTTTCTACCAACGCGGGGGTAGTTTTATCGGTAAAATCTAAAAGTGGGTAAAAATGAAAATGACCATTGCCACCATGCCCGTGTACTGCCGCGGTCACGTTAAATTCCTTTAACATTTGCTTGATCTGTACAAAGAACTTTGACAGATTCTCAGGTGGAACTGTCATATCTTCCAAGAAGGCCGCTGGCCGTTTGGTAGTATCTTGGAATTTAGAAAGACTGTAGCTGGCACGGCGAATCTGCCAAAGCATCTCAGCTTCAACGGGATTCTTGATAACTCGAGCTTTCACATTTTTACTGCTAATTTCTTCAGCGATAGTATGTGATCCGTACTTGTTGACAGCTTCCTCGTCGAGCGTAATTAAGAGGGTGAATTCTGGAATGCGCCGTCTGAAACGAACATGATATGTCATGTACATCGAAAGCATCACTTTGTAGTAGTTGGCACCCGAAAGCCGATCTTTGAAAAAACCAGGGTTACGGAGGGCGAGGTCAAAAGAAAGGGCGTCAAACACTTCGATGTTTATAGGGTTATAAGTGAGCGCTTTTACAACACTTTCGGCTGCTTCCTCGAGAGCAAAAATTGGAATGGCAATCAAGGTGGTGTTCTTCTGGATGCGAAGTGCTCGCATCGAAAGATTAGTAATAATACCAATCGTCCCCTGACTCCCAGAAATGAGACGAGTGAGATCGAATGTACCTTCGCCTTTTTTAAACTTTGCGACACCTTGAGGCATCACTGACCAGAGAGGATATCCAGCGCTATTTTTTTTAGTAGTTGGTTTGTTTTTAACAATTTCTTTTTCATTTTTTTTGATGAGCGCAAAAATTTCAGCTGCAATTCGTGCGTGCTCATGATCCTGCTTGGTGAGGTGTTCAAACTCTCGGTAGGTGAGCGGTTTGATAGTGTAGGTATGACCATCATGAAGTACTACATCAAGAGACTCTACCCAGTCAGCACAATGCCCGTAGCGGAGCGAGTCTGAGCCAGCCGCGTTATTGGCGATTGAACCACCGATACTGCAAATATCTTTTGAAGATGGATAGGGAGGGAGATACGCATCATGCGATTTTAGTTTTTTCTCTATATCTCGCCACATTGCTCCTGGTTCACAGGTAAAAGTAATCTTATTTTTTTTCTCAACAAAATCTCCGATAGTGTTGAGATGTGCGCACATATCGATAACAATAGAATCAGTAAGTGAACCGCCACTAAGACCCGTGCCCGCGGCGCGGGGAGTGAGCGAAAGAGAAGTGAATCGTTTTGTTTCTTTTGTGACAACAGTAGTCGCAATCTCCACGTCACGACGGTTCTTAGGCTGTAAGACTACTTGTGGTCTAATACTGAAAATACTTTCGTCAGTGCTGTAGGCATCAAGTAATCGTTTTTCAGTGGAGATACCGCCACGAAAACCAGCTTCTCGGAGGAGTTTTTCAAGTAATAGGTGACCAAGGGGGTTGCGCTTAATAGTAGCGGTCCTTTTTATTTTACTGGCAGTTTTTCGTGTGGCAGCGATGGTAGGTTTAGAAGTAGGTGACTGCCGAGTAAGCTTTTTAGGGGCTACACGCGAGACAGTAGTCTTTTTAGTACTTTTTAATTTCGTGGTCACTGAAGAACGTGGCATTACCTACAGTATACACAATGATATCTGTGTAATTATAATTTGCCCACAGCAATTAAATTAGCTACTTCATGGTATTCTTACCGACATGACGCAAGAAAAAGCACTCGACATTTTAAAAACTGGAGCCAATGTATTTCTTACGGGGGAACCGGGAGCAGGAAAGACATATGTCACCAACCAGTATATTGCTTGGTTAGAAGCTGCTGGTCTGAGTGTAGCGGTAACGGCATCAACCGGTATCGCGGCTACACATATCGGTGGCATGACTATTCATTCATGGAGTGGCTTTGGTATTAAAAGTGAACTAACTCCATATGACCTAGATCAGATTTCGGGACGAGAGCGTCTGGTAACCCGCATTAAAAAAGCTCATGTTTTAGTAATTGATGAAATCTCAATGCTCGATGGAAGAGCGCTCGATATGGTCGATCAGATACTACGAACTGTCCGCCAAACACCACAGGCGTTTGGCGGACTGCAGGTTGTCTGCATTGGTGACTTTTTTCAGTTACCACCAGTTACCCGTCAAGGAGACATCATGGTATATGCGTTTGAAAGTAAGGCGTGGCAAAATATGAAACCGCTTATTTGCTATCTTACTGAGCAGCATCGTCAAGAAGATGAAATGTTGCTTAGTTTGCTCAGTTCAATCCGTCGAAATGAAATAGAGGAAGAACATTACACACTACTCCAAGAGCAAAAAGAAATTGCCTATGAACATATCGAACCAACTCGATTATATACACACAATATAGATGTCGATACGGTAAACAATAAAGAATTGTCTAAACTACCTGGCGCTGCAAAACGATATCTTATGAAAGGGACGGGACGCAAACAGTTGGTCGAAGGACTCGCAAAGAACTGTCTTTCACCAGAGCAACTTATTTTAAAAGAGGATGCGATGGTCATGTGTACAAAGAACAACTTTGAGGTGGGATATGTTAATGGGACACTGGCTCGAGTGATCCGCTTTGATGAGGGATTTCCAATCATTGAGACAACAGATGGGCGAGAAATTCTCATCAAACCGACTTCTTGGGAAATGACAGAAGATGATAAAATCTTGGCATCGATTGAACAGCTTCCGCTTCGTTTAGCCTGGGCAATTACCGTACACAAAAGCCAGGGTATGTCGCTTGATGCAGCTGAAATCGACCTTTCAAAGGCTTTTGTGTTTGGGCAGGGATACGTGGCACTTTCACGAGTTCGCTCACTCGCTGGGATGAAGATTCTTGGTATGCATCCAAACGCGCTCATGGTTGATCCAAAAGTCGTTGCCCAAGATAAATTTTTTCATCAGGAATCAGAGATGGTAGAAGAGGCGTTCATTGCAATGGAAGACACTGAAGTACTCGATATGCATGAGCGGTTTGTAATAGCTAACGGTGGTAAAGTGCCAAAGGATGATGAGGTGGGAGTAGTACGCAGTGCTGGTAACCGAATAAAAATGGAAAGTACGTATGCGGTAACAAAAGAAATGCTACAAAATAAAAGTAGTATTGCGACGATAGCCAAAACGCGTGAACTAACAGAAACCACTGTCTGGACCCATATTGAACGGTTAGCCGAAGATGGTGAAGTGTCACTTGCTGACATCAGGTATCTCGAACCAGATACGATAGATTGGCAAGAAGCACGCCTTGTACTCACTGCCGCCATGGATGAGTATGGAACAGAAAAACTTAAGCCGCTCTATGAGGCGGCAGAAGAACGATACGATTATGTGCTCGTCAGACTAGCACGAATAGAATATTTGCTTGCTTTAAAACATGAGTCTGCGACAGAATAAAAAATATTTTACCATCAAATGGTGGGGTACGAAGATCGTGCGGAAGCAAAGCAGAGTACGCACAGTATCTA
>JAACPT010000021.1:1488-5070 GCA_009995385.1 Candidatus Parcubacteria bacterium | reverse complement strand
GTTTGTGTTACCTGCTTCACTCCGCTTACGTGAGATTACGTGGAATCGTGAGTTTCTGTTTGGTCGCTATGTGGTGACGGCACGAATTAACCGTGGGTACGACGATGTTATCGATGAGGTAACCACTAGTTTTTGGGTGCTGCCATGGAAGATTGTAGGCGGTATTTTCATAGCTTTCTTTATCATTATTTTCAGTGTGAGAGCGTTTCTTCGTACGTTTGAATTTAAGCGAAAAGATTCTTAAACTATGGGCTATCGTTCTTTTCTACATTCGTTCTTTTCGGCCCTGGTGCTCACTGTCGTGACGCTCTCGCTTATTGGTATTAGTGATGCGCAGGTGCGCAGCAGTAGTAACTACCAAATACAGAGCGACAGCGTCAATGTCGGTGGAGGATTATCAACCTCAACGTCGTACACACAAGAGAGTACGGTTGGTGAGATTGCTACGGGACCAGCGGATAGTACAACGTATAGTTTGCGCGCTGGTTACCAACAGATGCAGGAAGTGTATCTCAGTCTCCTGGTCTCGAATGATGTCACTATGTCACCAAACCTTCCAGGTATTACCGGTGGTACAGCGAATGGCTCTACGACGTTTACCGTCCTCACCGATAGTCCTTCCGGATACCAACTAACAATTCAAGCGGAAAATAATCCAGCCATGCAAAGTGGCGCTAATAGTCTTACTGACTACAACGCTGGTCTAGAACCAGATTTCTCGTTTATTGTTGGCTCGTCTGATGCGCTCTTTGGGTATACCCCAGAAGGGGTCGATGTGGTGCCGGAGTTTCTCGATGATGGCGCCACGTGTGGTACTGATACTCAAAATGCCGCGTTGGCGTGTTGGGATGGTCTCACTACCACTGCTCGTACTATTGCTGAAGGAACTAGTGCGAATCATCCAAGTGGTGCTACCACGACAGTACATTTTCGGGTCGGTATTGGCGGTAGTGCTGGAGTAATGCCAGGTGTGTATACTGCCACCACCACCGTTACTGCTTTGCCGTTATAATGATTGCAATGAGAGTATTGTCACTCGTCTTTATTTTTCTGGTGCTGTTTGCTCCTTACGCACGTGCGCAAGTCTCGAGTAACGATTTTACTATTCAACTGGCTGGCGGTGTATTGGACACCGAAGCACCAACCACACCATCACTACTTTCCGCAACGCCCGTTGCCGCTACCCAGATAGATATCAGTTGGTCGGCAGCTACTGATAACGTAGTCGTGGCAGGGTACTCGGTACTCCGTGATGGAATTCCCATTGCTACGACCTCGCTACTGACGTACTTTGATACCAGTCTGACGGCGAGCACGACGTATGCCTACGCAGTGCGAGCATTCGATTCCACGTTTAACTATTCTTCAACGTCAAACAGTATTGCGACGACGACATTTAATCTGCCAGCACTGACACCAGTGAATACTAACCAAACCCAAGGGACGGTAGCAAAAGTGGTCATAGAAGACTTGCTAGTCACACCAGGTGTCGCGACTACTAGTTTTGCGATTGCAACGGTGCACCAAGCGCGACTAGAATTGCGGTGGGGAAGAACGGCTTCGTATGAACTCGGGTATGTGATGAGTGACGTCTACACCAAAACACACAGTATGTTGCTTACCGAACTTGAACCGCAGACAACGTATGAATATGAAATTATCGGCTATACCCCACAGGGTACGCAGACAGTACTGAAGCGAAGCACCTTTACCACTTTAGCAATAAACAACGCTACCCTACCGATAAACGTCGGACGATTTAGTGCTAACGAACAGGGTACTGATGTAGTGTTGCGCTGGGAAAATCCACCCCTATTAACAATCGCGCACGTGCGAATTGTTCGCAGTCACTTTGGGTTTCCTGAACACCCACAAGATGGTGCTGTCGTGTATCAGGGGTTGGAGAAAAACGCTATTGACCGCAATATTTTACAAACGTATTCGCCTGTATACTACACAGCGTTTGTCTACGATAGGTATGGAAACGTCTCTTCGGGGGCAGTGGCAATAGTCTATGCGAGTACTGGTGGCACAGTAGTGCCGGGCTCGGCAACACTTCCTGTTGCCACCAGTACTACTCCTGGAGTAATCATCGACGTGGCAACTTCAAGTATTGACGGTAAACGGGTGACCATTGATATGAAGACACCATCGTTAGTTGACCTAGAACTGGTGCAAGTCGGGAGCGTGGTTACCTTTGCTGAAACAGATATCACGCTCGATGCGAGTCAATCCTTTACCATTCGAATTCCACGTTCTGCTGTTGCTGGTAATCTGAAATCAATCATCGCTACGGTGATTGATCCACTGGTACAGACGCCAGCACATTCGTATTTATTACGAATCAACAAAAATCGTACAGCCTACGAAGCCGAGATCCCGGCGCTCCTTGTGGCAGGGAAAGGGGCGGTAATGGTGCAGATTTATGATTATGAAGCGTTTATAGTAGCGACGTACCAAACACCAGTACTGTTTAGCACTGGCGAAACGATCGTTGCGTCGGAGGTTCTCTTTCCTGACATACTTTTTACAAAGTGGCCACTCATTCTGTTTGGCACCACTGCTGTACTTATTTTTCTCACCGTACTTATCTTTTTCTTAAAACGTCTACGGACTGAGGATAAGAGGTAATGAAGTATGAGTGAATTAGCGGTATAGTTACTGATAGTTAATCGTTTTTTATAAAAGTCTATGGTACGAGTAGCAATTAATGGTTTTGGTCGAATTGGACGAACGTTTATGCGTTCGGCTTTTGGTCATCCTGATTTTGAAGTGGTCGCAGTGAACGATCTTGGTAGTCTAGAAAATTTAGCCTATCTTTTAAAATATGACTCCGTATATGGAAGAAGTCCATTTTCTGTTGAGGTAGTCGATGGCAAGTTCATGGTAGGAGGGAAAGAAATTGCTTTCGTGCAAGAGCGTGAACCAGAAAAACTACCATGGGGTCAAATGAACATTGATGTCGTAGTGGAGTCGACTGGATTCTTTACTTCGTACGAAGGTTCAAAAAAGCATCTCACTGCTGGTGCGAAGCGCGTAGTGATTACTGCTCCGGTGAAAGATGAACCAGAAGCAGCTGGAGTGCGGGGAGCAACGGTACTCATGGGAGTTAACCATGATCAACTTGCACAGTGTGAGATCTCATCGAATGCTTCTTGTACGACTAATGCCACCAGTCCAGTGATTGCAATTCTTAAAGAGGCGATTGGCATAAACAAAGCGATGCTGAACACCGTCCACGCCTACACCGCCAGTCAGTCGCTCGTTGATGGACCTGCTAAAAAAGATATTCGAGAAGGGCGAGCTGCAGCACTTAACATTGTACCGTCTACCACCGGGGCAGCTATCGCTACCACTAAGGCACACCCGGAACTGGAAGGAAAGTTTGCTGGTCTCGCGATGCGTGTTCCGGTACCAGTTGGCTCTATTGTCGACATCACGTTTGTTGCGGCACGACCAACAACAGTAGAAGAGGTTAATGATGTCCTTGGGAAAGCCGCCGAGGACCCACGCTGGAAAAATCTTTTTGCTGCCACAAGTGAACCAATTGTTTCCTCAGACATTATTGGCTCACGCGTAGGT
>JAACPT010000021.1:0-1450 GCA_009995385.1 Candidatus Parcubacteria bacterium | reverse complement strand
TGATTTGGTCAAGGTACTCGCTTGGTATGATAATGAAACAAGCTACACACAGACGCTCGTAGAACATGTCGCTGCCGTAGCTAAAGTACTCGCTCAGTAATTAGTAAGCAATATGGTCATTCATCTTGCTACTGATCATGCCGGCTTTGCTTACAAAGAAGCGGTGCTGGTTTGGCTTCAAGCGGAAGGGTTCACGGTCGAAGATCATGGTGCTTACGAATACAATGATCTCGATGATTTTCCAGATTTTATTTCATTAGCTGCTGCTGCGGTTAGTGCTGACCCGTTCAGTAGTCGAGGAATAATTTTTGGTGGATCGGGACAAGGTGAAGCAATCACCGCGAATCGCTTCCCACGAGTTCGGGCGGCGGTGTACTACGGGGGAATTGATGTCATACCAGCGTTATCACGGCAACATAATGATGCCAATATACTTTCTATTGGTGCTCGCTTTGTCGATATCAATCTAGCAAAACAAATGATCTGGGAATGGCTTCACACCGAAGCTTTTACCGAAGATAAATATCTACGGCGGAATGAGAAAATCGAAGCAATTACTACTAAGCTACACACATGACATATATTCCAATCATTCCTGCCATTATTCCCAAAAGTCGTGAGCAGATCGTAGCGTTAGCTGATCGCCTGTCTTTTGCACAGGAACTGCAACTTGATGTCGTTGATGGGGTTTTTGTGCCGACTATTTCCTGGCCCTATGAACCGGCTGATGAGGCGCTTTCAGTTAAGCCACAACTTGACTCTTATACACTGGAAGTTGATTTAATGGTGGCTGACCCGCTCTCAGCAGCGACGGAATGGGTGATAGCTGGAGCCGATATGTTGGTGTTTCATATCGAGACATTGTCTTTAGAGCAGTTCCAGACGTTTGCTGCTTTGACACCAGTTTCGGTAGCGGTCAGCGCCCATGGCGATACTCCGCTTGAGACACTGATTGCGTATGCAAAAGATGCTGATTATATTCAACTCATGGGTATTAGGGAAATCGGTGCACAGGGGCTACCATTTGATGAAGACGTTTTGCGTAAAATTGCCATGCTTAAAGAACGATTCCCTAAGAAATTGATATCAATTGACGGGAGTGTGAACGCCGATACTATCGTTCGCCTCAAAAACGCTGGCGCCGATCGATTTGTCTGTGGTTCAGCTGTCACCTTACAACCTGACCCAGAGGCGGCATACTATGCTTTAGCAGCACTTATTAACGATTAGTAATTTGGTGATGCGTGTTCACTTGGTATACTAGAACATATTATGCAGTACCTTACATCTGAAGAAATAAAAGCCCTGGAACGAAAAGCGAACAGTATTCGCCAAAGTATTATTGAAATGTTGACCGAAGCAGGCAGCGGTCATACCGCTGGTCCTCTCGGTATGGCTGATGTATTCACATTGCTTTACTTTGGCATCATGAAGCATGATCCCGAAAATC
>JAACPT010000002.1 GCA_009995385.1 Candidatus Parcubacteria bacterium | reverse complement strand
GAAACTTCTATCCTGCTACAGTGTCTTTAGAATGACAACATTCGTTTACACAATAGTAAAAATCGGTATACTTACAGTATAAAGTCATTTATATGCCCATATTTGCACGTTTCCGCGCATTACCGGATAAAGATAAAGTTACCCTCGTCAGAAAATTGGTTGAAAATGGAACTCCTGATTTTGATTACTACTATTTGGTAGGGCTTTCTACCGTCATGGCAACACTTGGCTTGCTACTAGATAGTAGTTCGATTGTCATTGGTAGTATGCTCATTGCACCGCTTATGTATCCAATTTTGGGGGTTTCACTTGGTTTGGTGATGATGAGTAAAGATATATCGCTACTCGATCGGGCTATTAAAACACTGACCAAGTCGCTCGCGGTGGGGCTCGGTCTGTCGGTCATAGTGGCGTTTTTGCTTGGTGATAATGCTAGCTATCTCACCACAGAAGTACTTGCTCGCACTGAGCCTACGCTCCTACACTTTTTGGTTGCGCTTGTGTCTGGCGCCGCGGTGGCGTATATGTTGGCGCGACCAGAATGGGATGCCGCATTACCGGGAGTGGCTATCGCAGTCGCCTTGGTACCTCCACTCGCTACCATCGGCGTTGGTATTGCTGCGATGAATGCTACGGTCATCAAAGGCGCTACGATGCTTCTTTTCCTTAACCTTTTTGGCATCATTGCGATAGCAGTGTTTATGTTTTTATTGATGAATCTTTCAGAAAAAGAAAGTATCGCAAAATCTACCGTACGTCGAGAAAATGAAAAAATTGAAAATGAAAACCGTATTATTGCAGAGGTAGCCGAGGAGATTGTAATTGATAGAGAACGACGAACGACCATTATCCGTGAAGATATAAAAGCTGAATAAATACATGACCAGAATACACCAATCACTTTTTTTTGTTTTTATACTAACCCTGGCGTTCATATCTTCATTGCCTGCATACGCTAATACAGTGGTCCGTACCGGACAATCAGTTTCCTTAACGGAAGATCAGTTTGTCGAAGGAGATTTATATGCTATTGGTAGTACGGTTAATATTTCAGGGGCAATATCAGAAGATCTGATTGTCGCAGCCGGTCAGGTTGTCCTCAATGGATCGGTAACTGACAATGCATTTCTAGTAGCACTTAAGACTGATATCCATGGCACTGTGGGAGATGATCTTAGAATTATTTCTGGAGACACCACCATTGCTGAGCCAATTATGGGAGACTTATTAGTCATTGGTGGTTCGCTTCGTATCCTCTCGACTGCATCGGTGTCGGGGGACGTGCTACTTTTTGTCACCGACGCAACAATTGAAGGTTCAGTTGGTGGTGACGTACTTGGTACTGCAATGACGCTTCGAATTGATGCACCGGTAGTTGGCGATATTGATGTAAGGGTAGACCAACTTGTGCTTGGCGATCGGGCAGTAGTGACGGGCTCAGTACGATATACGAGCGAACTGTTACTAACTCAGTCGCTTAACGCCACCGTGAGTGGAAATATAGTTCGTAGTGACCCTGTGCTCCTTGGAAGTACGCCAACCATTAAAGCAGCGGTGATACCACTTTTAGTCCTTCTCTTCTCGGTACTGACATGGTATTTGGTATCCAAAAAAACATTGACGGTAGTAGTTAATCGAGCGGTTTCTAAAAGCGTGCGCCCATTTATTTTAGGACTGGTGGTTATGTTTCTTGTACCGATTGCGTTTGTACTTCTGTTTGTCAGTATGATTGGCACGCTAGTAAGTTTTGTTTTGCTACTTGGGTACGCACTACTTATTGTGCTCAGTCTCATCGCAATGAGTGCTGTACTGGGACAGTTTCTGCTGTATATCTTTGATCGCCCCAATCAGCAATTGACATTACTATCGGTGATAGTTGGTACTGTTGGAATTGCTTTCTTTATGCTCTTGCCGATAATTGGGCAAGTGGCACTACTTATTCTTCTAGTGATTACTTTTGGATCGATTACTGATGTGGTTATTAAGACTGCGAGAGGCTAGTCACAATTGCATTTTACGTACGTATGAGACCAGTAGCTTTCTTTGATATCGACGGGACCGTCTTTCGCTCTAGTCTGCTGGTTGAATTAGTGGAGCAGTTGATTAAGGAAGATGTCTTTCCTCCCGAAGCGGCATTACAATATGAAATGGAAAAGCAGGCGTGGCGGGCGCGTGAAGGAGAGTATCAAGGATACATTGAAGCAGTCGTCAAATCCTTCTTACAGTACATCAAAGGAGTGCATTACCGCACATTTGTAGAAATCGGTCAGCACGTTGTGGCTGAGCAGAGTAAGCATGTCTATCGGTATACTCGTGATTTGATTGCACAGTTGAAAGCACAAGATTACTACCTGGTGGCTATTTCTCAGTCACCGAAAACCGTGCTTGATGAATTCTGTCTACAGTATGGATTTGATAAAGTGTATGGTCGCTTCTATGAGATTGGTCCGCAAGACCAATTCACTGGCATTGTTACCGATGAACATCTTATAAAGAATAAAGCAAATATCGTTAATCGGGTATTTGATCGGAATGCTACACTTTCTAGAGAACATTCTTTGGCAGTTGGTGATACCGACGGAGATATATCACTACTTGAAACAGTAGCCCAGCCAATCTGTTTTAATCCTAATGAACGCTTATATACCTACGCAAAACGAGTAGGGTGGCCAGTGATAGTAGAACGAAAAGATGTGATTTATACGATTGGTACGATGTAATTTGCTATACTGTATCGATATGAAAAAGAAACGACTAGAACGGGATCAAGAAAAAGCAGTGGTATCTGGAGTGGTGGCGGGTTTGGCAGAATATTTTGGTCAAGATCCAGTGCTGTTTCGTATTATTGCCGTCACTTTTTTAATAGTAACTGGTTTTTTCCCAGGATTACTACTGTATTTTGCTGCATGGGTTTTGATGCCAAAACGAAAACCCCCGCATGTCGATTATGAGATCGTCGAGTAAGGCGTATGGTTGATGATACAAGAGTACGGGCAATAAACCAGCTGGAGGCAAAATCAGGTCCGGTAGTGTATTGGATGCAACGCGACCAACGAGTAGATGATAATTGGGCACTACTCTACGCACAGGAGCGAGCGCTGGAAAAACAGACACCACTTTATGTAGTGTTTAATCTTGTGCCGACGTTTGCTGGAGCATCGTGGCGACAGTATGATTTTATGCTACACGGTCTCGAAGAGACTGCTTCACGACTAGCGTCTCTTAATATATTTTTTTGTATACTGCAAGGTGACCCAACCATGACTGTACCAGCATTTGCTACGCACATTGCTGCTGGTGAGGTGGTGACTGATTTTAATCCGTTACGATTTATCCGCTCTTGGAAGGAAACAGTAGCAAAGGGTATTTCAGTACGTATGAGTGAAGTTGATGCACATAATAGTATTCCTTGCTGGGTAGCTAGCGATAAGGAAGAGTTTGCCGCTTACACCTTCCGCCCGAAGGTACATAGAAAATTATCGCAGTACTTAACTGATTTTCCGGAAGTGGTGCCACATTCGTATGGAGCTACTGTCACAATGGACGAACCAGACTTTGCCTTGCTACGAAAGACAGTTTTAGCTGATCGATTGGTAGCGCCGGTTGATTGGCTTATTCCAGGTGCACATGCTGGTAAAGCAAAAACACGGCATTTTATTTTGAATGGATTAACTACATACAGTACTGATAGAAATGACCCAACCAAAAATGGGCAATCAGATTTATCACCATATCTGCACTATGGGCAACTATCCGCTCAGTGGGTAGCGCGACAAGTTAGTAAAGCGTATGACAGTAACAAAGAGAGTCGGGATGCGTTTCTTGAAGAGCTCATCGTGCGTCGTGAACTGGCAGATAATTTTTGCTATTACAATCAATCCTACAACCTGGTAATAGGTGCTCATGCTTGGGCGCAGAAGACTATTGCTGAGCACGCTTGTGATACTCGAGACTATGTGTACGAAAGCGAAGAGTTTGAGACTGGAAAGACACACGATGAACTGTGGAATGCGATGCAACGACAATTGGTGAAAAACGGTAAGTTACATGGTTGGTGTCGTATGTATTGGGCAAAGAAGATTTTAGAGTGGACACCGACAGCCCAAGTCGCAATTGATACAGCAATATATCTCAATGATAAATATAGTCTCGACGGTAATGATCCAAGTGGAATCACTGGCATCATGTGGTCAATTTGTGGGGTACATGATCGGGCGTGGAATGAACGTCAGGTTTTTGGCAAGATTAGATACATGAATTTTGCTGGGGCTAAAAAAAAATTTGCTGTTGCAAAATACATTGAAAAATACTCGGCAAGAGCACAATTATTCAATGAATAGAAAAAAGCAACAGTTTGTAAAAACGGTGTGGGAGTATTATTCCACGTACGGGCGACATAATCTACCGTGGCGAAAAACACGTAATCCTTACCGAATTTTGGTTTCTGAAGTCATGCTGCAACAGACGCAAGTCGAACGCGTAATACCAAAATACAGAGAGTTTCTGAAACTATTTCCAACCGTACAGCGACTTGCTGCCGCGCCACTTTCTGATGTGCTTAGAGTTTGGCAGGGACTCGGTTACAATCGTCGGGCTAAATTTTTGTGGCAAGCGGGACAAGAAATTGTATCTCTCTACCATGGTACTTTTCCGCGTGAAGCGCTCAACCTGCGAACCTTGCCTGGTGTTGGTACTTATACAGCGGGAGCGATTATGGCGTTTGCATACAATCAGTCAGTGTTGTTGATAGAGACAAATATACGGCAGGTATTCATCCATCATTTTTTCTCTAAAAATGAAACTGTATCAGATGATGCGATATTGCAATTGATTGAGAAGACTCTGCCAGAAAGCGACTGGAGAGAATGGTACTACGCACTCATGGATTACGGTTCATTTTTGAAACAGCGGTATGGAAATATGAATCGCAAGAGTACACACTACAGAAAACAAACCACTTTTGCTGGCAGTGACCGACAGTTGCGCGGTGCAATCATAAAATTATTGAGTGAAAAAAATGTGATCACTACTGCAGAGCTGCAGAGCCTTCTACCAAATTTTGCTACTGAACGAATTGTCACTCAACTTTTTTGCCTTCAAGTTGAGGGACTACTATGCAAAAACAATGAGAGGTACCAACTTCCGTAGATTATTTAGTATCAATGATATTAATGGTACCAAACATCGCCGGTACAAAAAGTATTGTGAAGACAATAAAAAGTAAATTGAATGGTACGTAGAGCAGTGCCAGACTTCCTAATATCGCACCGGTTACATAAGCAAGTGGTCGGGTGATACGGAAGAAACTAATAATCTGTGCGTCGTTACTTTTTGTTTGCTTAAAAAAGTAGCTTTCAGTGGTCACCTCGACCAAGCTGGCGCCGATACGAGTGACAAACATGATGATTGACCAGACTAGAATACTGGTTGAAGTGACGAAGGCTATCCATGAAGTGGAAATAATCAGTATCAAAAAACCAAATCCCATCATTTCTTTTTCTCCAATGTATCGGTCAGCGATGATGCCAATCGGATACTCAAATACTACATATGCAAGTTGTCCAAAAAACATGACGACACCAAATTCTGCCCACGAAAGACCAATATCTTTGGTGAGATAAATCGGAATATACACTACCATTAACATGAAAAACATCTGGAGTGCAAAATGTGCCAAAAAAACATGACGAATACTGACTGAACGCCAAAAACTTCTGATAGCGGAAAAGATGTCTATCTCATTGTACTCTGGATCAGAAAAGTCTCTAAAGAAGAAAAGCAAGATAATAATAACAGGGATAAGCGTGGCTGCACTGAGTAAGTATGGATAGGTAAATGCTGTTTCGTTACCATCAACGAGTAATGACCCAATGAGAGGGGATGTTGCGCCGACAAGACTTATCAAGGTAAGGAGTAGTCCACGCTTACTGCCGGTAGTAGTTTCATTAATGCCAATTTGTTCTTCCATGAACACATCGAGATTGAAGAATATCAGTGTGACTGAGATTAAGTGGATAATGAAGAGTGGTACTGCTACTCGCAATTCATTTGTATATGCCATTCCCGCTACGGCGGCAAAGTTTAGCGAAATCAGTACGAGGCTCCATTTATAGTTACCAATTTTTCTCAACACGCGAGAAATAAAGAGAAAGATAAGGACGGTTAAGGCTGATCCGATGATATATACTGCACCGACTTCGGTTGCCGATATGAATTGTTCGAGGAACGAAGAATTGATGTAGGCTACTAAATAAGAGTGAAAAATAAGAAGCAGGGAAGTCACATATATTGGTAACGGGTGTCTTTTGTACGGATGGATAGGCACTGACGTTGCAGATGTAGTTCTTGGCATAGTAGGTACAGTATAGCCAATAAAAGCACTATTTTTTTTAGCTATTAACAATCAAGATAAATAAAAAACTGCCAACAAGATTTTCTTCAGTTTTTGATGAAGAAAATTTATTGGCGGTTTTATTAATTTAGCTTAAATACCGATCAACACTGGAATTACCATTGGGCTCTTCTGCGTTTTTTGCATTAAGAATCCACTTACAACATCAGTGAGATCGTCTTTCACGAGCTCAAGATCAATTGGGTTCATGTGCTCAGTTTGTCTTTCAACTGTCTTCTTAATGAGGACTCTTGCTTCTGAGAGAAGTTGTTGATTCTCTCTTAAATAGACGAATCCACGGGAAATGATATCAGGCGACTTTCGCAGTTTTCCGTTCTTGGTATTAACGGTGGCAATGATGACAAACATACCATCTTCAGACAGAGTCTGCCGATCACGGAGTACTACTTCCTGCCTCGTTCCTACAGTGAATCCATCTACCATCATGAGTTCGGTAGGTATTTTCATTGGAAGAATAGTCATTTCAGTACCGTTCTTGATCTCGATGATTGTTCCATTATCGGGGACTGCGATATTTTCTCGGGGGAAACCATTTTCCACGGCTGCATACATATGACTTTTCAAGTGATAGTGGTGTCCATGAACAGGTATCAAGAAGTTCGGCTTTACTGCTTGGTGTACCCATACGAGTTCTCCAGCGTTACCATGCCCAGACGAGTGTACATGAGAACCTTGGTAGTTAATCACCTTTACATTTTTGCGATAAATATTATCTTTGAGTTTTTGCACTGCAATTTCATTTCCTGGAATAACTGATGATGAAAGCACAATAGTATCTCGCTCTGTAAGATTGATGAATTTATGTTTATCGGTCGCCATGCGCATCAAGGCAGCATACTGCTCTCCTTGTGCTCCGGTTGATAGAACAACGATGCGATCTGCTGGATAATCATTAATATCGCCGGCGTTGATGAATGTACTTTGTTTAACTTCCATTAGCTTCGCTTCAATCGCGATATCAATATTTGTCTTGATACTGCGACCTTCCATGACCACTTTCTTACCCATCTCTTCACAGACCTTAATGATACTGATGAGTCGGTCAAATTGTGAAGCGAAGGTACCGATAATCAGACGACCAGTAGTGTTGTGGATGATTTCTTCAAGGGTCAAAAATACGCGAGCCTCAGAAGCTGAAAAACCTTGACGGTCGGCATTGGTAGAATCGCAGAGCAGCGCGAGGTTTTTGTTGAGCCCGACTTTTTCCCATGACGCCCGTTCTTCAACGACTACTTTACCTTCTTCGTGCACTAGTTTAATGTCACCGGTGATAACAACGTCTCCATGCTTTGTCTCAACACAAACACCCATGGCATCTGGAATTGAGTGGGTGACTGGAAATGTTTTAATTTTAGTACTGCCGACCGTGAATGACTCTCCTTCTTTTACAACATTCATCTTTACTGGCTCCATGTGTGGAAACTCCTCCTGACGTTTAAGGATCATGAGTGAGGTGAGGTACTGCGTGTAGATCGGCGGGTTGCCGATACGTTCCATGATGAATGGAATGCCGCCAATGTGGTCAAGGTGACCGTGGGTGATAACAAGCGCACGAATTTTGTCCTTGCGCTCTTCCAAGTACTGCGTGTTCGGTAAGATGTAATCAATGCCTGGCGCATTACTTTCCTCAGACACGAACTGAAACCCAGCATCGATGACAATAATGTCATCTTTGGTTTCAATGATGTTCATGTTGCGACCAATTTCTTCTACTCCCGATACAGGGATGATGCGTACAGTATCTGCATCGGTAATCTCTGGAATGAAAACTGATTTTTGGTCAGTCACATCGAGGCGGTGAGTAAGCGCTGGTGCTTTGTCAGATCGGCGACGATTACCACCACCATTGTTACGCCGGTTTCGGTTGCTGTTACTGCTTCGACGCCCAGCTGGTCGATTGGTAGCATCTGGTCTTGGTGCGCTACTAGTAGTGGGTCGAGATCCTGGTTGTCTGCGCGCTTGATAATGGGGACTGGTTCCTGTTCTCGCTCGGTTACCATTAGCGGCTGGGGTGGATGATTTGTAGTTTCGGTACGTTCTTCGATTACGGTTATTTGTTCCTGGTTGTGGGTTGTTGTTTGTTGTGTCCATAAATTATTTCTAATGATTTCTGTAAAAGTTATTCTTCACTGTTGTTTTTTCGGAATATCGTCCAAAGTGAGTCATTTTCGGTGTACCATAGTGCAATATTACTGAAACGGTCAGTCGGACGACCTAATTCTTTCATTTCTGCGATAAACATATCTTCAGCGATTACATAAGTAAATGTTGGTTGAAATAGAAAGATTGCTGGTTGTTCTTTGACGATGATGTCACTAGCTGAATGTAGTAATTCGATTCTCCCTACTCCGTATGGTTCAGTTCGAGCTTTTTCTAGTAGTTTATCAACTTCAACGTTTGCGTACTGTGCGATATTAAGTCCTGGATCATCTTGCTGTGAAGAATGCCAGAAAGGATATAAATCATGCGACCTACTCATATCAAGACCAAAGAGCAGTGCTTCAAAATCGCGTGGTCTAATCACCGATTGTACCAAGCCAGTTTGTTCGAACTGCTCAACGGTTACTTGCACGCCAATCGCTTCCCACTGTTTCGTGATGGAATCAACTAAATTAGCAAAGAATGGGCTGTTGCTAGTCTTAAGTGTAACAGTAAGTGCCACAAGCTCTTTATCAATCTTTTTCTCCCAGAGACCAAGGTCATTTTTGGTCCAGTTACCAGCTTTTAGTATAGCAACTGCACGTTCACTTTCGGATGATGTCGCTTCGTTTGCGATGCTTCCTGTTGATTCTAACGTAGATGATCCAAGTATGGTAGGAGTGGAAATGGGGACACCGTGTCCTTGTAGTGCATTTTCAATGAGTACATCTCGATTGATTGCAGCTGTCAATGCATTCCGCACAGCTGTATCGCGAAGTGCGGCTGAGCGGTTCTGATTAAAGAAAATAGCAAACACTCGGGGGAGTGATTGTTCAACTGTTTGATATCCAAGCGCTGCAACTTGCGAAATGTGCTCTGAAGACACATACGCTGTAGCATCAATCTTATGTTCTCCGAGTGCGGTGAGTAGTTGTTCCTCATTTTGATAAAAAGCTAAACCGACGGTGTCGATTTTTGGTGTGGTGCCATTGTCATGGAATGCAGTTAAGGTGTAATGCTCAATAACGCCAGAAGTGCTTCGTCTTGCAGCCGTGACAGAGAATGGTCCAGAACCGATAGGTTCAGTATTAAGTTGGCTGAATGGGAGTTGCTCAATAGGAAGATTACTCCAGGCGTGTGCTGGCATAATCCCAAGGGTAAAGTTTTCGATAAATGGAGTGTATACTTCTTCAAGTTTTATGTGTAATTCATACTCGCTCACTTCTTCAACTGTTACGTCGCTCCAATTTCCCCGCAGTGGACTCTTTAAGTCGGGATCTTGTATGAGGTGAATGGTAAACGCAACATCACGAGCTGTAAGTGGTGTTCCGTCATGAAAGGTGACGTCTTTGCGAAGGGTGACTATATAGGTGCGTCCATCTTCAGAAATAGAAATATTTTCTGCGAGATCATTTTTAAGAACACCGTCTTCTCCAATTTTAAGGAGACCACTGTAGATGAGGGCGGTGATGTCCTGGTCAGCTCGAGTGAATGCAAGTGCTGGGTTGACGAAGCGTGGGGTACCGACAACACCTTCAATAAAAGAGCCACCACTGGTTGGTGTAATTTCAGAGTGATTTTGATTTATTGATAAGATGAGCCAGACGGTTGTTCCGATGAATAGGAAAAAGGCGATTCGTACTAATAGACGATCACTGTGAGGAATAGCCTCTATAAGACCGATGAGCTTATCCATGAGATGTATGGATGATTCGGGTTTGATATTTTTGTTCATGCTGTAATGAGAATGATTTACGAATGTTTATACAGACAAAGGTAACGACCGTAGTCATTTTTGTGTATACATCAGTAAACCCTACACTCCAACCGATTAGGCAAGGATGTTGAGAAAAGCCGAAAGGACAAATAGGATAGAGATTCCGATCGAGAACTTGAACAAAAAGAGTTCAGCACCACGACGCTTATGGAATGCAGAGCTAAAGTTGTCACCTCCAAATGCCCCTCCCAAACTTGAACCACGTTGTTGCAAAAGAATTGCGGCAACGAGGAGGACGGAGAGGATTATCTGGATATACGGCAGTGCAGGGAGCACCGAATCGATAATATTCATGCCGGAAGATAGTAGCAGAAAGAAGGGGAGTAAGCAAGTGAGGAAAAGAGGATGTAAGGGTAAAAGGATTGGGATTCAGAGGAAGTGATTAATTGATTTCAGTCTATGTCTACCTATAAAGAAAGTCTCTGAGAGAATTTCACGGCGGAGGCTTTTATTTTGCATACTTATCTATCTATCGGTATAATACCGACGCGACGGGATTAAATGAAGCATCGAGCAGCAAAGCTGCGATTATGCTGAATTTATGCAGACTCCTCTCAGCAGATTCTACCTGCCTAGGGAGAACATGCTGGCGGTGAGCTGCATAGACTGTTTTTGGTGTCGTAAATGGTAGATTATGAAGAGTTTTTAGCAGTAGTTCTTAATTATTTTGTTATGTCAGTAGATACAAAGAAAGACGAAAGCCCGCTTCGCCCACTGGGTGACCGAGTGATCGTCCGACCACTTACCGAGGAAGAGTTAGGAACCGTATCAGCGTCTGGAATTATCATTCCTGATACGGCAAAAAAAGAGAAGCCTGAGCAAGGGATGGTAATTGCTACTGGTCCGGGTAAATGGGATGAAGATGGTGAAAAACGTATTCCTTTGGAAGTTAAAGTTGGCGACCGAGTAGTATTCTCTAAATACGGGTTTGATGAACTCAAATTTGAAAATAAGGAGTACTTTATTGTCTCTGAAGCAAGTATTCTGGGAATCTTTACTAAGTAATTAAAATTCTTAACGATATGGCAAAAGAAGTAATTTTTGGTGAAGAATTAAAGAAAAAACTCCAGAGAGGAGTTGACACCGTAGCGAATGTCGTGAAAGTAACGCTTGGTCCACGAGGACGTAATGTCATCCTTGATAAAGGATTTGGAGGTCCAACGATAACCAATGATGGTGTATCAATTGCCAAGGAAATCACCCTCAAGGACAAGTTTGAAAACATGGGGGCTGAAATTATCAAGGAAGTTGCCACTAAAACCAACGAACTAGCGGGTGACGGTACTACTACCGCCACAGTGCTCACACAAGCGCTCGTTAATGAAGGGCTTCGTCAGACCACAATGGGCATCAATTCGATGGCAGTACGGCATGGTATGGAGCACGCTGCTACAGATGTTGTTGAGACACTTAAGAAAATGGCGACGAAGATTTCTTCGATTGCAGAGATAAAGCAAGTGGCGACTATTTCGGCTGAGGATGCTGAATTGGGTGAAAAGATTGCGGAGACTATCGACAAGGTAGGTAAGGATGGCGTGGTGACAGTAGAAGAGTCACAGTCATTTGGTATTGAAACTGAACTCACCGAAGGGATGCAGTTTGACAAAGGGTATGTTTCGCCATACATGGTGACTAATGCCGAGCGAATGGAAGCGGAGTATAAAAATGCTCAAGTCCTTATCACTGACAAAAAAATATCAAGTGTCCAAGAGATTTTACCGCTGCTTGAGAAAATTGCTCAGACGGGCAAAAAAGAACTTGTCATTATTGCTGATGATGTTGAAGGAGAAGCCTTGGCGACGTTTGTGGTCAATAAGCTGAAAGGTGGTTTCTCTGTCTTGGCAGTAAAAGCTCCAGGGTACGGTGATCGAAAGAAAGAAATCCTAGCAGACATTGCGACGACAATTGGTGGTCAGGTTATCTCAGAAGAAGTTGGTTTGAAAATTGAAAATGTGGAGCTGGCACAGCTTGGTAAAGCAGATCGAGTCATTGCTACCAAAGAAAGCACTACTATTGTTGGAGGAGCAGGTGAAAAGACTGCTATCGCTGATCGAGTAAGTGCATTAAAGGCACAATTAGAACAGTCATCTTCAAAATTTGATAAGGAAAAACTGGAAGAGCGAATTGCAAAACTTTCCGGTGGTGTAGCAGTAATCCGAGTCGGTGCTGCAACTGAATCTGAGATGAAGTACCTTAAACTCAAAATTGAAGATGCAGTTAACGCGACCAAAGCAGCGATTGAAGAAGGAATTGTACCAGGCGGCGGTACGGCATTAGCTCGAGCAGCAGGTATTGTAGAAAAAGAGCTGTTAGCAAAAAAGGATCTCGCCCGCGAAGAGATGATTGGGTACAACATTGTGCTTAAAGCGCTTGAAGTACCACTTAAACAAATTGTTGATAATACGGGCAAACACGATGGTGCCGTGATTGTAGAAAAAGTTAAAAGTGCGGGCGGTAACGCTGGGTATGATGCTGCAAAGGCAGAGATGGTGGAAGACATGATTAAGGTTGGTATCATTGACCCAGCTAAAGTAGCTCGAGCCGGCGTACAACACGCGGTGTCAGCAGCAGCGATCTTACTTACTACCGAAGCAGCCGTGGCTGATGCACCAGAACCAGACAAACCGTCGATGCCTGATATGGGTGGCATGGGAGGAATGGGTGGTGGAATGTATTAAAGTACATTCATAAACTACACAAAAAAAAGTCATTCACATGGCTTTTTTTTGTGCTACAATGTCATAGTTATATTTAATTTTCATACTTATGAACGCAACGTGGAATTACCTAATCATCGCTATTGTTATCGGTTCGCTATTAACAGGTTTTCTCGGGATATCACCTTGGGAGTTTAGTCTGCCGGCGTTAGTAATTGTCCTTGTTATCTGGGTTATTTCTGCGTACAACGGTTTCGTGAAGCTCACTCAACGGGCTAAGGAAGCGTGGGCGGACATTGATGTACAACTTAAACGTCGGTACGACCTGATTCCAAACCTCATTGAGACCGTCAAGGGGTACGCTGCACACGAACGAGAGACTCTCGACCAAGTGACGCAAGCTCGTGCACAGGCGACCGCAACACACATTGATCCTGCTAACATTACTCCTGACCAGATTGCTGCGATGGCAGGCGCCGAATCAGCTCTTACGGGAGCGCTGGGACGTTTGCTCGCCATTGCTGAAAACTACCCTGACCTTAAAGCTAACACCAACTTCCTCGAACTACAGCGAGAACTTTCTGACACTGAAAATAAGATTCAAGCTGCTCGCCGCTTCTATAACGGAAATGTTCGCGATCTTAATATCGCGTTGCAATCATTCCCATCAAATGTTATTGGAAGTACTTTCAATTTCAAAGCAGAACAGTTCTTCGAGCTTGGTGAGAATAGTCAGGAACGAGAACCCGTGAAAGTGAGTTTCTAACCTTGAGACCATGTTTCATTCGGTAGCACTGACCGCAAGAAACATTGCTGTTTTGCTACTTATGAGTGCCACCCTTTGGGTGGCGCTTTTTGCGTCTGCTCAAGCTGAGGTCATTCGTTCTTTTGATTCAGATATTCTCATTAATGATGATGGGTCATTTTTGGTAACAGAAACCATCGTGTATGATTTTGGGCAAGAATTTCGGCACGGCATCTTCCGTAAAGTCAAAGATGTGCACCCACAAAAATCGACGGCCTGGTACAAGACTCGCTATATTGAACTTACGCTTGTTTCGGTGACGAGAGATGGTTTGTCTGAGCCATATACCACGGAACCATATAATGGTTTGTCACTCAAAGTTGGTGATGCTAATAAACAGATTACCGGTCCACACATTTACCAGATTGTGTATGCGGTCAAAGGCGGACTAGCTGAGTACCCCGAGACAGTAGAATTGTACTGGAATGTGACTGGTGATGATTGGCCTACGACTATAGAAGCAGCCTCTGCTAAAGTTAGCGTAGCAGCAGGAGTACAGTTGCTGTCGGATCAATATTGCTACGCAGGTCCGCAGGGTTCTTCTGAACGTTGCGATTCTATTGAACCAAAAAATACTGCCGTCTTATTTAGTGAAAAAAACATATTTCCTGGATACAATTTAACCATCGCACAGTCACTGGAACTTGCGGTAGCACCGCCTATTCTAGAAAAAACTAATCACGCCTGGTTGGGGCTGATCGGGTTTTTTGCGTGGTTTACATTTCTTTGTTTGTGGATTTACCGCTGGCGAGTGGCGTTTAGACCTTCTCGTACCATTATTCCGCAGTATGAACCGTTACCGGATTTCAAACCGATGTTCACTGGTGTTCTTTTTGATAATCGGTTAGATGCTCGTGATATTACTGCCGCAATTGTGTACTCAGCACAACAGGGATTCATTTCGATAAGACAGACCACTCACAAAGTAGGGTGGTTGTTTGGTGTGACTGATTATGAAGTAACGTTGCTACGTCCTTTAGATCAGATTGAGACTAAGTTCCAAAGGCAGGTACTTACATTGATTTTTAACCCGATCACGGGAGTTGGGGTAACTAAAAAGATATCTGATATAAAATCTGATCAGTCACAGCTTCGTAAAAATATGGCGACTATTCAGGCACTACGAAAGTCAGTGGTTGCTGAGTTGGTTAAGCAAGGGTTATTGGAGCAAGTAATTGGGCGCGCTGCCAGAGTATTTCTGGCTACCGCACTCATTATTACTAGTCCTCATTTTTTGTCACTGTCACCGTTTGGTACCATATTTAATATTTGTATTTGGATAACAGCGATGGTACTTCTCGTTGCTAGTTTTGAGCGACGCACGGAGAAAGGGTACGAAGCTTTCAATTACCTTAAAGGATTCAAAGATTATCTCTCCGTCACGGAAAAAGGACGCTATATGTTTCATAACGCACCAGCACTGAGTCCGAAGCAGTTTATGGAATATTTGCCGTATGCTATCGCGTTTGGTGTAGAAAAAGAATGGTCCCATGTATTCAAAGATATCCAGATTGAGCAACCAAATTGGTATAATTCAGCTTCTGGAAGTGGATTTAATGCCGTTGCTCTGACTAACAGTATTGGTGCTTTTTCAACCGCCTTAGCAAAATCTTCGGGCGCTTCCAGCTCGAGTGGTGGTGGTCACTCAGGTGGCGGTGGGGGGGGAGGAGGTGGGGGATCTTGGTAGGTTTCTTGCCCAACTCATAGTATTATTATGTCCATGTCTGAGATTAATCGTGTGTACTACAACAAGTTGGTGCGTGACAATGTACCAGCCAAAATTGAAGCCAAACACCAGCAGTGCGACTACCGCAAAATTACTGACGTGCAAGAATTGCAACAAGAACTCTTTAAAAAGATTAAAGAAGAAGCAGCTTCTCTCTCGATGAGCCGTAGTAAGGAAGAGTTCTTGGAAGAATATAGTGACTTGATGGTGGTGCTAGAGACGCTTATCCGCCAGCTCGAAATAAGTAAAGAAGAACTAATTGAGTTTCGTAAAGACAATTTGATAAAAAAGGGTAGTTACAAGCATGGGTATTTTCTTAATTGGTCGGCTGATGTTGAGTACCGTTCAAATGAAAGTGTGCAAGGAATTCCGCTCTAAATCGTAATAACGGTGTAAAGAAAATATATATATGGCAACGCTCTATACGCAACAATCAAGTAATGTGACAAAGACCATCGCGCTTATGGGTACGTTTTTGGTGCTAGTCATTGCTATCAGCTACGCCGTGGCATGGTATATGGGCAACCCGTTCATTCTGTACATAGGTGCCTTTGTCGCGATATTTACCAGTGTTGGTAGCTACTGGTATTCAGACAAGCTAGTACTCAAGATGACGAATGCCAAACCGGCGACAAAAGCTGAAGCTCCAGAGTTGTACAATATTATAGAAAACCTTTCAATTACTGCAGGGCTACCGATGCCAAGAGTCTATATTGTAGATGACCCTTCACCAAATGCGTTTGCAACGGGGAGAGATCCTGAACATGCAGTTGTTGCTGCTACCACAGGATTACTGCAAATCCTTAATCGTACTGAACTCGAAGGGGTTATGGCGCATGAACTTTCTCATGTAGGAAATCGCGATATGCTCGTCATGACAGTCGCGGTCGTCTTGGCTGGTTTTGTCGCTATCATCGCTGATTTTTTTACTCGATCATTGTTATTTGGCGGTGGAAACAATCGCGATCGCCATCCAGCTTTTTTAATTATCGGTATAGTCGGTATCATTTTGGCACCAATCGCTGCCAAACTCATCCAACTCGCTATTTCACGTAAGCGTGAATATCTAGCTGATGCCACCGGTGCTCTCCTTACTCGCTACCCAGAAGGATTAGCTTCAGCTCTTGAAAAGATAAGTGCCCATGCACAGCCAATGCGTCACGCTTCACACGCTACCGCTCATTTATTCATCTCTGATCCACTTCAAACTGGGAAGCAGGGTATTGGTCAAAAGATTAGTGGATTATTTCAAACCCATCCACTAGCTTCAGACCGCATTCGACGTCTGCGTGAAATGTAAAAGTAGTCATGAGTCGACTCAAACAAAAAATTCCCGATACGGAAGCACTCAAACAACGATTTGATGCAGTTTTACTTACCAGTTATGGTGATTTTATCTCTTCTACGCACGTTCGAAGAGAGGCAGTGCTGGGAAGTCGACGCTACGCCTTGGTAGCGGGCGCATTTGCAGTTGCAGTGCTTTTTTCACTCTACTTTATTGATGCCGGAAAATCAGAAGTAGTACGTAATATCTTTATCGTCTGTGCCATCCTTTGGTTGTTAGTGGTGCTGGTGTCTGCACGTCGTTGGTTTACTGATAGTCAGCTACTTACTAAAGAAATTAATATGGCGCTAATGCCAGTTATTTCCTCGACACTTGATCGCACAGTGATGTATACCTACAATATTTTCCACCGGGATGAAACGATTGCGCTACTCAAAGACTCTTTACTTATGACCGTAGAAGATATTGAAGTCACTGCGGATGATATGCTCACTGCCTTTGGTGAGGCAGAACTTTCAATGCGAGAACTCATTGTTACTACCAAAAGTCAATCTAGTCGAAGTAGCAAAGGAGAAAATATTGAACTTTTTAAGGGAGTATTTATTGTCGCCACATTGCCGTTTATGCATCCAGCAGAGACGTACATCTCAACTGACAGCGACCGGGTGGGGTTTGCTCATCGGACATTTTGGTCTGACATTTTGGGACGCAACTTGATAAAAGAAACCATACTAGAGTGGAATGATTTTGAAGACAAGCTCCATGTTGCAACCATCGATCCGGTAGCCGCACGGGAGATTTTGACACCAGAATTCATGCACGACTTATATACTTGGTGGCTTGAACATAAATTAAATATGCGGATTGCTATCAAAGCGAATAAATTTTATATGCTCTTACCTGAGTCTTCAATTAAGGTTGGTTTTAGCACTAGTTCGACCAAACCTGAGAATATAAGAGACTATGCCTTCTCATTGATTCGACCATTGTGGCGCAGTTTGGTACTGCTAGAAGATGTTATTGGAAGAAAAGATATGCTATAAAAGCATGGTACATTTACGAATGGTGGTGGTAGTCGTGACGAAAATCGTCTATTAAAATAATATAGGGAAGAGTGGCCGAGTGGTCGAAGGCGCACGCTTGGAAAGCGTGTAGGGGGAAACCTCTCGCAGGTTCGAATCCTGTCTCTTCCGCCAATACAAGACAGAGCGCTTTTTAGGAAAGCCTTTTGGTTAGTACTTTAAAATGAGATTTCGATAGTCGACTGCGTTTATCCAACAAAGTTTAAAAAACTTTGAGAGAAAAATAATGCTAATCAAAAATAAGACTGGCAGGACGAAAGTGATTTTTCTGCTGGACGGATTCTAATTTTACCTTGAATGATTTTGTGTTGGTAGAGGGGTCAGATGGGATGTGTGGGATTTATTTTCCACTAACACCCCGTCTCGTAAAGTCAGGGATGAAGGGAGTTCCAGTATTAGTTTCACCGTCTCTCTGATACCATAATGAGATGACTAAACTTACCGAGTGTCGTCGTGCCAGTCAAGCATCTATCTTTGTTGATTGCCACTTAGTGTGTCCAACCAAATAACGACATCCAGTCATCACTGACCAGATCTGGAAATACCTCTACGGTAAATTACTTGAAGTCACCAAACACTATCTCACCATCTATATAGCAAAAAGCCGAATTGTGACAAAGATTATATTCATATCTTAATCTCTACCCCATCACAAAAATCTGTAGGCGAAGTGGTTCGCCTCGTTAAAACCAACACCGTCCGAAACATCAAACAGGCAATTTCCCGAGCTCAAACAATACTATTGGGGTAACCGACAGTCTTTGGTCGGATGGCTATTTTGTATCAACGGTCGGTGTTACCACCGAGACGATACTATGTATCTCAGCGCTCGCCTACAGCTACTTAGAAAACATGAGTTTATCAATGCTTGTTGTGCTATTTGGTACCTATATAGAAAAAGTCTATGTGCAAGAAAACATACTCGCTATTCTTGTCTATGCGCCTATCACAATGCTTATCTATTATCTGATTTTTGTTCCAGCAATCACAATTCTTCCTCATAGTGAGATTTGCACAATACATTCGGTGCTACGGTACATAACTGCATTCATGCTTCTTTTTGTGCCGATGCTCCCTTTTCTTGGTTTACTTTCAGAGCTTCGGCTAAATTATCGCAATAATTTTCCGCCGTGTAGCATGGTGAGCTATGAGTAAATATCAATTTGATATGAGGTATTAAAAGTTTACTTCTATCTTAAGGATGGGTAGAAATTGCCCATCCCAGCAAGGAATGACCAATGATTTTTTTGCTTTTAATACTTGCTCGGTGCGCTATAATGACGAGGTGAAAAAAGCGGATCAGTTGAGTATTTTGATCACCTTCTCGGTGGGGTTTTTGGTGGGTGGGTATTTGTACCTTACCAACTTTGCTGGTCTTGTCTCAAAAATTAAGACTCCTGATGTCGAGACGGTATCAGAATTTGTAATTGTCGCAGACGTGTACGGCGGCTGTCGTAATATGTGCCCCTCATTTCAGATTCAAGATGATGGTTCGTACCGCTACCTCTATACGCCAGCAGCTGAAGCCGAACAAGTCATCCGTAAAGGTACACTTTCACGAGAGCTACAGTTGCGCCTACGGAAAGCAGTTACTTCCGAGGCACTTTTGGTGCAATCAAAACAAATTACTCCCTCTTTTTGTAATTCGTACACTGATGGAATTGACGTAAAATATGAAATTACCCTTAATGGAGTAACATATAGTGTTGATTCTTGTGGAACGGCAGTGGAAGTTTCGAGTTCCTTGTGGACCACGCTTGGTGCAGTGTGGGATTTCTACGAAACCAGTGGAAATAATTAGTCTCAATCTGCGTACGTCTTGAAAGCGCCAGCATTCCATTATGGAATGCTGGCGCTTTGAAATGTGAGAGAGGGGACTTTCGTAGTAATAAGGGTAGAGATTGTACAATCTCTCAATAGGAAATTAGACTAATTGAAACATAATTATATGCAACCAAAATCGTTACTTATCGCCATCGCCGCGTTTGCAGTGACCGCCACTGGTGTCCATGCATATAGTGGTTCGCCAGTTATTAATCGAGCTGGGCTCACTAAAGTGCAAAAAAATGCTATCGAAAAAGCACAAGAGCTACGTACTGCTGGTGATTACATTGCTGCTCGTGACCGCTTGGTGGCAGCGGGAATTACTGATGATCATTTGCGCGCGATGCATCGTGCCGCTAGTGAGACAAAGAATTCTATTCACGAAGCTATCGTACATAAAGATTATGAAGCCTTTAGGAAGGCTACAATCGGGTTACCAATCGCTGATATTGTTACTTCCGAGGCAGATTTTAAACAGTTTTGTGAAGCGCATGAATTACGTGACTCTAAGTCAGAGGTAGTTCCTGGCGTCGGTATGATGAGAAGGCCGCGTCATTTTGAGAATCTGGTACCAACTGCTGCGCAGTTTACAGAAGAACAGCGTGAAGCATTGCGTGTCGCACGACAGTCCAATGATCGAGCTACCATGCAAGCTATCTTTGACGAAGCAGGTTTCGAATACCGCCATTCTAAAGATGAGTAAATAGTGCTGATATCATTTAATAAACGCACATGGGAGCTGACGCACTCATGTGCGTTTGCTATGATACAAGGATGAAACTTATATGTACGATTTTTTTCTTATTTGGCGCTAGTGTGACTTCCGTAACGGCGTTTACTGTCTATCAGACTGAAGTGACAAAACCGTATGAGATTATTTCGCTACAGCAGGATTTAGAAAAGAAACAGGCGCATATTGGTCAATTAGAGAATTTTCCGATTATGTACGCGGTGACGGTTGTGGCTACTACCACTTTTACGACACAGCTATCGCAACGCTATCAGGGTAGTGTCGCACCGCTTTCACTGGCGTTGATGCTTGTTCGAGAGGATGACACTGGCGGTGGGGTCTCTGAAGTGATGCGTACGCACCCAGAAGTCACTGATTGGGACATTCGAAAAGACGCCATGTATGGAATGAGTTTTTTAGATAGTGCACCAATCACCAGTGAACTGCGACCAGGGACATACCGTATTGAGGTGAGTACACCCGATAATCTTGGTCGATATATGCTGACGCTCGGAACGACTGAAGAAAAAATGGGCTACTTCGAAGCCCTTGCACACGTACGTACTGTACAGCAAGGATTTGGGCTTTCAATTGGCAAAATGCTTGGATCATCATATGTGTATTATCCTCTAGGTATTATTTTGCTACTTTTTATTATGCAGCGTACTTGGAGATTCCGTAAAGTAATAGCTCATGTGGATTAAATTTTTTGTGATTCTTATCGCCGGTGCAGTACTTTGGCATTTTGCAAATCTCGCTTTCCTTGGAGAGCTATAGACAAGAGGACAGAAAGTCAGTATTATAGCGCCACAAGAATACTCCGTTTTATTAGTCGGCTATGAGCCTCCTTTAAAACTAGGATCGCTTGTTCGTGGGCGCCAGCCTACATCCTAGGAGTATTTTAGTTTTCATAGTTGCGTAACCGCTCTCTGAAAACCAGAGATAGGGCTAGCACCTCTCTCCATTATTATCAAGAAGCACCAAATTTTAGTATTTTTTATGTCACCAGAAATCCGCAACATTGCCATTATTGCTCACGTAGACCATGGTAAGACCACTTTGACCGACGGTCTGATGGAATTCACTGGCTCACGCGAGGAAGGGCAGTCCATGGACAGTAACGCGCTTGAACAAGAACGTGGTATTACCATTTACGCCAAGAATACTTCGGTGAATTATAAAGGTACCAAGATAAACATCGTTGACACTCCTGGTCACGCTGATTTTGGTTCTGAAGTAGAACGTGTACTTCGTAGTATCGACTGTGTGCTTTTGGTCGTTGATGCTCAGGAGGGACCAATGCCACAAACTCGTTTTGTACTCAAGAAGTCGCTTGAACTAGGACATCGTCCAATTGTGGTGATTAATAAGATTGATAAACCAGCTGCTGACCCAGCACGTTGTGAAGAGCAGGTACTGGAACTATTTTGGGAGCTTGGAGCAACTGATGAGCAGTCAAATTTCCCAGTGGTGTACGCTATCGGTCGCGATAAAGTGGCGAAGCGGAAAATGGATGATGAAATGAAAGATTTGTCTCCAGTGCTAGACCTCGTACTGGAGCACGTCCCTGCTGCTAGGGGCTATGTCGCAGATGAAGTGCTTCGGGCACAAGTTTTTAATCTTGGTTATGACAACTTCCTCGGTCGTCTCGCGGTGGTTCGTATTTACGAAGGTAAGGTAGCAAAGGGACAAGCAGTGCTTATTAAACATAAAGACACTGGCACTCGAAAAGGAAAAATTGTCAAGCTCTCAACGTTTGAGGGAGTGCGACAGAAAGAAGTGGAAGAGGCATTTGCTGGAGACATCGCACTAATTGCCGGTCTTACTGACAGTAGTATTGGTGACACGATTACTGATACTGAAGATGCTGAACCATTACCGGCTATCAACGTCGATGAACCAACCGTTGCGTTGCAATTCCTTGTAAACTCCTCACCATTTGCAGGGCGAGAAGGAAAGTACGTGACCAGTCGACAAATTGGAGAGCGTCTGATGAAAGAAATGGAAATTAATGTTGGTTTACAAGTAGAATCAGCTGGTGGTGATGCATATAACGTCAAGGGTCGGGGTGAAATGCACATTGCCATCTTGCTCGAGAATATGCGTCGTGAAGGATATGAGCTCTCTGTTTCACAACCAAAGGTAATTATCAAAGAAGTAGATGGCGTGCGGATGGAACCATTTGAGGAAGTCACTGTTGATGTCCCGAGCGAGTTTCAAGGTTCAGTGATTGAGCGACTAGGAAATCGTGGTTTCATTATGCAGAATATGATTATGCATGAGAACCAGGCTCGTCTTCTCTTTGAAGGTCCAACTCGTGGACTCTTAGGGTACAAAAATCAGTTTGTCATTGATACTCGCGGTGAAGGTATCCTCGCATCGCGCTTCATTGAGTTCCGTAAATACTACGGTGAAATTAAGAAGCGACAGGTTGGTTCAATGATTTCTATGGCCACTGGCAAAGCATTAGCGTTTGCACTCTGGGGCTTGCAAGATCGGGGTGAACTCTATATTGGTCCAGGTACTGAAGTGTATGAAGGTATGGTTATCGGTAACACTAGTAAAGGAGAAGAAATGACCGTGAATCCAACCAAAGGAAAGCAGCTTACCAATATGCGCGCCAGTGGTTCAGATGATGCGGTAACACTGACGCCACATCGACCACTTTCAATTGAAATCGGGCTTGAAATCATACAAGAAGATGAGTACCTTGAAGTTTGTCCAGTGTCGATTCGGCTTCGGAAACAGTTCATGAAAGAAGGTGACCGCAAACGAGGGAGTAAGTAATATTTAAGAGATGATAAAAAGCACCCAAGAGGTGCTTTTTATAGACCATCATTGTGTAAATCAATGCGGTGTCTCCACTGCATACCCGAAACGGGTGTACAATACACTATATGAATACATTTGGAACTATTTTACTATTTGTAGTAATTATCACTGGGGTATGGTGGTCAATCACGATGTCAGAAAAAACGGTCTCAATCGATAAATCAGCATCATCTCTGCAATCTAATATTGCGAAAGATGAATCGGACCCCGAACCAGGTTCTTTTAAGCTAGGTGGTTCGGTCGAAGTGTATCCGGGAGTTAGCGTCGCCAAGAATATACAATTTCTTGATTTGTCGGGGCGTGGTCTTGACGGGTCGCTCAAGGCTGAGGTTCGTTATCTGACCGAGCTTCGAGAACTTAATATTAGTAACAATAATTTCACTGGTTTGCCAGCAGAGATTGGACAACTATCCCAGCTGCAAAAAATTGACCTTTCAGATAATCCATTCACAGGACTTCCGCATGAACTGGGAAATCTAAAGAATCTTGCAGTAATCGATTTAAGTGGAACACAGTACGCTGAGCAAGATTTGATGGTGATACGTCAAACACTGCCTACTAGCACAATCGTGATTACGGAATAGTTTATATAAGTATGCAGTACTTTGGTCTTATCTCGTTACTTGTCACTATGGCTATTATTGGTTGGTGGTTTTCATTATCTAATCTGGCGATTGCTCCATCAAGTCTAGAAAAGGTGCCAGTAGAAATAGTCCTAGATCCAGCCATTGTGGCTGAAATTGAAACCCATGCCAACATTGTCCAAATTGAATCGCCACTACCAAATCAGCTAATTAAAAGTCCGTTTACCGTCACTGGGCAAGCCCGTGGAACATGGTATTTTGAAGCGAGCTTTCCAGTAGTGCTCACGAATTGGGATGGTCTTATTATCGCAGAAGGTTTGGCTACGGCACAAGAAGAATGGATGACTGAAGACTTTGTGCCATTTACTGCCACACTTACATTTGAAAATCTATATCGCGTTGGAGATCCTGATTTTATGCAACGCGGTTCATTAATCCTTAAAAAAGATAACCCCTCTGGTCTTCCTGAACATGATGATGCACTTGAGATTCCGGTCCGCTTTACCGCTACTGGTGAAGTAGTACCACCGCAAAATCCTACCAGTTACAAAGAAGCTATCGATGCGGCAAAAGGTGCGGCACATAGTCTTGAACGATAACTCCTACCAGGTATTGCCGTGTCGACATTCAGCACGCTGGGTATTTTAGTCTGTGGAGTGTGATTGGTAAAAAAGACTGAGCGCACATATAAAGGTACTAAAGAGTTGAGTATCTATTTGCAAATTTATATAAAGTATAGTGTAATAGCGAGACTAATAGAAATGGAATATTTCATATCCACGGTCCTAGTGATCTTATCAGGGCTCTTCTCGGGCTTAACACTAGGAATCTTATCACTTGATGCGCAATCATTACGTCGCCGGGCGAAACATGGCGATAAAGATGCGGCTATTATTTACCCCATCCGCCAAAAAGGGAATTTGGTGCTAGCTACGCTGTTGCTTGGTAACGTCGTCGTCAACACCACATTGTCAATTTTTTTAGGCACTATTGCTTCTGGTGTGGTTGCTGGGTTTATTGCCACTGGACTTATTGTTATCTTCGGTGAAATTGTGCCGCAGGCAGTTATTTCGAGGTATGCGCTCTGGTTTGGAGCACGGACAATTTGGTTTACCCGGATTGCAATTATTATTGCTTCTCCGGTGGTATATCCAATCGCTAAAGCACTCGACTATTTTCTTGGTTCAGAAATGCCGACTATTTATTCAAAAAAAGAGCTCATGGAAATCATTTCTGAACATGAGGACTCAGAGCACAGTACAATTGATGAAGATGAAGAGCGGATTGTCCACGGAGCGCTACAGTTTTCGCATATGATGGTGCGCGAAGTGATGACCCCCGCGGAGCGGGTAGTTTCGTTTGACGAAAATCAGCGACTGAATGAGGAATTTTACACGCAGGTGTATGAACATGGGTTCTCTCGATTGCCAATCTATAGCGGTGATCCTTCAAATATCATTGGTATCATGTACGTAAAGGATCTCATCGTCGAAGATGAGAACATAACAATAAAAGAGACTGAAGATGCTTTTGATGCTAATTGCCTTGCTGTGCGCGCTGGAGACAAGCTCGATGTGGTACTGGGAAGAATGCTCAAATCAAAGCATCATATAGCCATTGTACGCAATCAAAATAAGCGTTTTGTGGGAGTCATCTCACTCGAGGATATTATTGAAGAAATCATTCAGCAAGAAATTGTGGATGAGGATGATGAGGATCCAGTGGCGCGCGTACTGGCGACAGCCTAATAAACACCATTTTTATGAAAGGTTAAGTTCCTGGAGGAACGCACTGAGTTCTTGTCCTTCGATTTTGCGGTATTGGTTTGGCTTGAGCTTCCCGAGGGCAATATTTGCAACTCTGACACGCTTGAGTGCTTGCACCTGGTATCCAAGCGCAGCGCACATACGACGAATTTGATGTTTTTTACCTTCAGTGATGATAAGAGTGAAACGCTTGTCGTTACGAGGGTGTTGCTCTATTTTGGCTGGTTTGGTGCGGTACCGTTCTATCTCGACACCGTTTGCCATGGCGCGTAAGAACATACCAGAAACAGCTTTATCGACCGTAACATCGTACTCCTTTTCATGTGATGCTTTTGGGTCAAGGAGGGGACCAGTGATACGACCGTCGTTTGAGAGAATAATGAGACCCTCTGAATCTTTGTCGAGCCGCCCGACTGGTGACACGTGAGTGATACCATAGTCTTTTGCCAACTTAGTAGCGATGTCAATTTCACCTAAAGCGGGGGAGTGGGTAATGATGCCACGACCTTTGTAGTAGGCGAGGTAACTCTTGTCTTTGGTTTTTCCAACTACAGTGACAGCGTCGCCTTCTTGCACAGACTGACCCATTTCAGCTAATTTTCCATTTATTGAAATCTGTCCTTTGGCAATAAGTTCATCTGATTCACGTCTTGAGGCTACGCCAGTGTGGGCAAGATATTTGTTAATACGCATAGGGAATTCCATAGAAGCCTACTATGACACATTTTTGTTTTATTGTAAATATACAGTGAAAAAATTAGGGTAGGGGAGTCTAAAAAATGGCTGGACCCCAGAGGGTCCAGCCATTTTTTACTACTGTCATTCTTTTTACCAAGAGCTACTGCTATATCGCTACCTCTGGTGTTCGATAGTACAGCATTTCAGACGGATTGAGTCTGGCTGGTATTTCTTGACCTTTATCTACCATAATAAATGGCAAATGTGATACCAAAAGTGATGCGTTGGTTGTCTCATCAGCTGGTGTGGTGACAAAAGCGACAAAAGTAAATTCTGCTGATTTTCCTTCTGGTAGATAATAGCGGTTGTTTTTAATCTGGATGTCTTTATCATTTGTGAGCACTAGTGCGGTAGTTGAGCCAATGCTTACAATTTTATCAGTAGCCGTTATTAGTTCGTATCCGACAGAAAACTTTGTTGCATCGGCTTTCAGTCCACGTTCTGTAATGATTGGCATATACAACTCACGATTGAGAAAACCAAAACGGTACGTCACAGTGAATAAGGTTGTATTTTCGGTAATCTTTGTTGCTGATTGCGCCGTGGTGAAGTATGCCTCTCCAGTAGCTGGGGTGATTAAAAAGGAAAAGATAAACAGACCGAGGGCAACTTTCATTTTATGTATATTCATGCCACTATTCTACCTATAACCGGCTCATGGAACAACTACTACAACTCCCACCTAGTGACGAAGAGCTGGTACAACTAACTTTATCTGACAAGGAGTATTTTGGTGTGCTTGTCGACCGGTATGAAGCAAAGCTCACTCGGTACATCGCTCGACTTGGTATCCGCCAGTTGGAAGACCAACAAGATGTACTGCAAGAAATATTTCTTAAAGCTTATCGTAACCTCAACGGCTTTGATACTTCGTTACGATTTTCCTCATGGATTTACCGAATTACGCACAATGAAGCAATTAGTTGGTACCGTAAGCAGAATGTTCGCCCTGAAGGGCATCTCATTGGTGACAGTGATGAATTATTGATGCTCCTTAAAAGTAAGGAGGAATCAGTTGATGAACAGTTTGATAAAATGATTAATGTAAAGGAACTCAATAAAGCACTCGAAAAAATTGACGAAAAATATCGCGAGGTTATTATTTTGCGTTTTTTTGAGGATAAAGAGTATGAAGAGATATCAGATATTTTAGAAATACCAGTCGGTTCAGTCGGTACGCTCCTCCATCGCGGTAAAAAACAGCTCGCTACTGCATTAAATCCTGACACATTACGTATATAAATAAGTACTTATGAATGAAATTGGCAAACAACCAAAGGGACTACTCAAGAATACCGTCCTTCAACGTATCAAAGCGGAAAAGATGTCTCCTCGTCCGCGCGTGTTTTTTCGTAGTCGAGAGTGTGCGGTGTGGATGCTCTGGTTGCTTTCTGTGGTAGTTGGTGCACTTGCCTTCTCAGTTTCACTTTTTGTGGTACTACATCATCAATACGCTTTTTATGAAGCTTCACATAGCAATTTCTTTACCTTCATGGTTGAGACCCTCCCGTACGTATGGATAGTCACTTTTGCAGTTATGACCTACGCCGCTATTTATAACATTCGCCACACCAAATACGGCTACCGCTACCCGTTATGGATGATCATGGCAAGTAGTGTGGTGCTCAGTTTTGCTGGCGGGTCGACGCTGCAATTTTTTGGTTTAGGCTACACAATAGACGACGTATTGGGTGAACATATGTCGCTGTATCAATCACAAAATAAATTTGAGCAGTATTTATGGCAAGATCCTGACGATGGACGGTTGGTTGGTAGACTTCGATATACCACCCTTAGTCCGACTACAACCATTATCTTTGAAGATATTAATGGTGGGCGCTGGACGATTGATATTTCTGAGTTGGTGCACTCTGACCTGACTGCTCTCAATTCAGAAAGATTGGTCAAGCTTCTCGGTGATCCCTCCGACACAGAGTTACATCTCTTCCATGCTTGTGGTGCGTTTCCTTGGCATTTCGATAAAGACATGACTAGTTTGGAACGCCACGAAGAACGGGAGGAATTTGTCGAACGGGTCACCAATCATGCCCGCAAGCCGTCCCTCCGACGTCCCGAATCGAGCGAAGGTTCATTTGATTCAATTATTTTGACTACGCCAAGCATTTGCGCCACTATCGCCCCAGTGTACCGACTTTTAGATGACTAGGGGTGTTTTGAATAAAATATAAAATTATACACAGTCGAACTCTTGACATACTGTCTTGTGTCTGGTTAGCATTGCCGGATGCTGGTAGTAACACTGGCGGAGCACTTGGTGGTGATGTTGTTACCTTGAGTAGTTTTGGTGGTGGCGGAGGAGGATCTACTAACCCAGTTTGTAGTGATCTCTCTCTCACAAACGGTATGCTTGAATGGGAGACTCTTCGTGGTAAGGACCTTACGATTACTGCTAATGATGTTGAAATCTTCGCTACCAGTGATGAAGACAGGGTTGATGCTGGCAGTTTCTATGTCGGTACAGCTTCGAGTGTTGAATATCTTCTCACCGTCAATCGCTTTAGGAGTAGTGACACCTGTACGGTCACCAGTGGTTTCATTGGCGGCATGGGAGGTGACTTCCCCCTTGCAGTTGGTAGAGTCTTGGGTGAACAGGTAAGCGCAGTGCCGTATGGTGCTCCAGCTGCCGGTGCTGGTGGAACTTCACCAATCGAAATTTCACGAGTGCAGGCTTTGCCTTCTATAGTATTGCGCAATCTACTACAGGTAGCTCGCAATGGCTAAATTGATTGAACAATTACAAGCAGGATACAAACGCCACTATCGGCCGGTAGTGGTGTTTGCCGTGGGCATTGTCATCGCTGTTTCGTATGGATTGTTTGTAGAGAAACTCAGTAATGGAAGTGGTATGTTTCCACCGACTAGCCCAGTGGTAGAAGAGGTCTCAACGGTGGCTTCATCAACGCAATGGTTTCCTGAATCTTTACCACGACGTTTACATATACCAGCGGTCGGGATAGAGGCAACATTTGGACGACCGCTTGGGCTTACATCTGACGGTACTGTTGCAGTACCAGATTCATATGAAGACGTTGGATGGTACAAGTACGGACCGACTCCGGGTGAACTTGGACCAGCGGTTATTCTTGGTCACGTCGATTCATACCAAGGTCCAGCTGTCTTCTATGGTTTAGGACAATTAAAACCAGGTGATGATATATTCATTGACCGAGAAGATGGAACGACTGCAAAATTCGTAGTTTCAAAGCTCTCTCGACATAGGCAAGCTGATTTTCCGACAGAACAAGTGTATGGCGATATTGATCACGCTGGTCTACGACTCATCACCTGCACTGGTGTATACAGTCATACGACACTTCGATATTCACACAATCTCATTGTGTTTGCAGAGTTGGTAGAAAAATAATCACCTAGAAAGCCAGTAGCAAATTTGTCTTTTTCGGAAGAGAAATAGCAGTAAACTACACTTTGTGGTGGTGGAATTTAGTTGCCACGA
This sequence comes from Candidatus Parcubacteria bacterium, assembly GCA_009995385.1. Lineage (GTDB taxonomy): Bacteria > Patescibacteriota > Minisyncoccia > Phycocordibacterales > UBA918 > OLB19. The sequence continues at coordinate 35,046 of JAACPT010000002.1, read as the reverse complement.
GTACCGCACAAACAACTGAGAATTTTTTTTCACACTCACGTAGAAATTGTAATGATTGACCAGTGACAATATTGCACAGTAGTTCTTCTCCCTATACGGTGTTTTGACAAATCATTTTGATATTGTTTAATAGTAACTATATGCATAGTTATCCGCGTGGTCTTACTATCCTGCAAAAATTTTCTCTGTCGCTCATGGGCGCGCTAGTACTACTTACTTTTGTTGGAGCTAACCTGCAGGCAATTCTTTGGAAATCTTCAGATTGGCTGGTCTCCACCGTATTGCCAGCGGTCGTGGTTGACCTTACCAATCAAGAGCGAGCACAGAACGCGGTTAGTCCGTTGGTGCGTAGTGAAGTCTTGGATAGAGCTGCACAGCGTAAAGCTGAGCATATGGCAAAAAACCAATACTTCGCACACTATAGCCCTGATGGTATTTCACCATGGTACTGGTTTGATCAGGTTGGCTACGTTTACGCGCACGCTGGAGAAAACCTCGCTATTCATTTTACCGATTCAACGGAAGTAGTGGATGCGTGGATGAATTCACTAACCCATCGTGAAAATATCGTGGGTCCACAGTATACCGAGATTGGTGTCGGTACTGCCAAGGGTACGTTTGAAGGGTATGATACGGTTTATGTCGTCCAACTTTTTGGCGCACCAGCTACTCGTCCAGTAGTCACTCCACCACCAGTTGTCACTCCTCCTCCCACCGCTCCAGTTGTCGCAAAAACAATTGAGTCTCTGGTACCAACTTCTATAGAATCACCAGCTGTCTTATCAGCTGAGACCAGATCAGAAGTCTCAATAATAGATTCCAAAGTGGTGAGTAGTCAAAGAGTGGAAGAAGTAGCGGTCACCTCTGAAATAACTTCAGTATCAGAAGTTGGTACGCCACCACTGAAAGAAGAAGAAACGACTCTTCCTGATGTCTCCCTCGCTGAGATAGAAGCCCCAGCAGATGTTGTAGTGATTGAATCTTCCCTTATTGCTACTTCATCTGGTCTTGCTGTCACGTCAATAACTATCCCGGAAACACTGCAATCTGGTAGCACTATCCCAGCTATCGCTACTCAGCCAAACACGGTGCTTCAGTTTGTCTATGTAATTATGGGTATAATTGTCGCTTTATTACTTTCGATTTCTGTGGTGCTAGAAGCACGTCGATTCCGCATGGTACAGGTAGCATATGGAGTGCTACTTTTGTGCGGTATGGGAGTATTGTGGTATACCCACATACTACTAACTGGTGGTGCGGTCATCGTGTAAACGCTTTTTTGCTGTACGTCTCTTTGTTGCGTATACTGGACGTATGAAACAGTCTAAGGTATTAGTCACTGCCATCTCCCCTGTTGCTATAGAAAAGATCACCGAGCAGACGATGTATAGCGCACAACCAGCAGCTGGCTTTCCAGCTCCGGGTGATGATTTGGTCGAAGAACCACTCGATTTAAATGATTTATTAATCGAAAATCCAACCGCTACCTTTTTTGTCCGCGTCTCTGGTGATTCAATGGAAGGGGCACGTATTTTTGCGGGGGATATCTTGGTGGTTGACCGCTCAATTGAACCGGCTTCAGGAATGATTGTGGTGGCGGCAGTATATGGAGAATTGGTGGTTAAACGTCTAAAAAAGACTACTGACGGTTTTCAATTAGTTTCTGAAAATGAGCAGTATGAACCGATTGAAATCAATGACACTGAAGGTTGCTTCATCTGGGGGGCGGTGGTTGGTTCAGCACGAGTACTATCGTAAGAGTGCAGCCTCCTTCACGTCTGTACGTATATGACACAAAAACATATCAAAAATATACCCCAACAATTCTATGTGGGGTTGATGCTGCTAGGTTTTCTGTTGGTGCCAACATTTGCGCATGGTGCAAGTCAGCAGGTGGCAGCCTGGGTACCGTGGTGGACAGAAGAGGCGGGAGCAAAAAGTGCTCTAAAAAACATAAATTCGCTCGATATAATTTACCCATTCGTCTATGAGGTCAATCTAGATGGAACACTCAAGAATCGAGTCGATTTTGATGATAAGCACTGGCGAGCTTTGTTTAAAAAAGCGGAAAGAGGTCGAGTAGCTATTATTCCCACGATCGCGTGGTTTGATGGAGTTGCGATTCACGCTGTACTCAGCAACGATACTGCCCGAGCGGCGCACGTGAAAGCGATTGTAAAAATGGTAAAAAAGTATGATTTCAATGGGGTAAATATTGATTATGAAGCAAAGAAATCAGAGACTAAAGACCACTATTCTTCATTCTTAAAAGAACTCTCTAAAGCGCTGGGAAGTAAGGATCTCACTTGTACCATCGAAGCCCGGACTCCGCCCGATTCTCGCTGGCGTGAAGTACCGAAGGTTATTGAATATGCCAATGATTACAAGGCGATGAATCGTTATTGTGATTGGGTTGAAATCATGGCATACGATCAACAACGGGCTGATTTAAAACTCAACGATGAACGAAGGGGAGTGCCATATATGCCGGTAGCAGATAATGAATGGGTAGAAAAAGTAATTAAATTAGCGTTGAAGGATATTGCTGCTGACAAGATTATGCTCGGCGTAGCGACCTATGGGCGCGCTTGGGACATTACTGTTGCACCGGACTGGTACCGAGATTACAAACGAGTTGCTTCCCTTAACCACCCTCGTATTCTCGAACTTTCAAAAAAGTACGGAGCAGTAATCGGACGTACTGAAGGTGGGGAAGCGGTGCTCTCGTATTTCCCCGAGGATTCCGTGTGGAAAATATTTAATCAACTCCCTACTCCTAAAGGAACACCAAATGGGTATGAAGCAGCTGCCAAGGCACTGCTCGTGGCGACAGTTGCCAAGGTAGAAATACCAGTTCGGTTTGTTACCTGGAGTGATGCTAAAGCAGTCGAAGACAAGCTTGAGTTAGTAAAGAAATATAATTTACGTGGCGCCGCAATTTTCAAAGTTGATGGAGAAGAAGATCCTGACATTTGGAAATTATTCTAGGTACGCAGTACATCGGCGCGCCCTACGGGCGCGCCGTTTTGCTATACTATTAGCATGACCGCACCACTCATTGGACTTCTTGATTGCAACAATTTCTTCGTTTCGTGCGAACGGCTATTTAGACCCGACCTTATCGGAAAGCCAGTCTTGGTACTTTCGAGTAATGACGGTTGTGTTGTCGCTCGTTCTCAAGAAGTAAAGGACATTGGTGTCTCTATGGGTGTCCCTTATTTTAAGATAAAGGACACTGTACAAAAACACGGTATTACCGTGTTTTCTTCACATTTTTCCCTGTATCGCGATATCTCCAGGCGGGTATTTTCGGTAATGCGTGCGGAGCTTGATTTGATCGAACAGTATTCTATAGATGAAGCTTTTTTCAGAGTGGATGTTGAACCGTCTGCAGTTGCTTCTCGGTTAAAATATGAAGTCGAACGGTCGGTTGGTATTCCAGTGTCAGTTGGAATTGCTCCAACCAAAACATTGGCAAAAGTCGCTAATGGCCGAGCCAAAAAAGGTACTGGGATTCATGTTCTTGATAGATCAAGTTGGTTCAAAGAAGTTCAAGCGATTCCGTTGGCTCAGATATGGGGAGTGGGCGGGAAACTAGAATTTCGGTACAAACAACATGGAATCCAAACGGTGGCCGATTTGCTTACAGTTGATTCGGCTCGACTAGTGAAACTTTTTGGTAGCAATGGAGTACGTTTGCAACAAGAGCTCAGTGGTACATCGGTCTTGTTGCTACAGCAAAAACACCAGCCCCAGCACAGTATCATGAGTTCTCGCTCGTTCCAGAATGTAGTCACTGATCGTTCGACACTCGCAGACGCAGTGGCATATCATGTCCGTCATACTGCGGCTGATTTGCGCGCCGAAGCGCAAGTGACAAGTCATATCAGAATCGCTATATATCCTAGTCGCTACGGTGATTTTGTGCTACGTGGCGGTACAAGAGAGGCGATATTACCTATCCCTACCAATAATACTTTGACGCTCCTTCAGGTGGCAGAAACGCTTCTTGATGAGCTGTTTGAAGCCGGTGTGCCGTATAAAAAAGTTGGGGTGACTCTACTTGAGCTCACTCCAGTGGCGGGGGTAAATCTGAAGTTATTTGGAGCGGTTGGTTCGTCTGACGACGGGCGTCTCATGCTGGTGGTTGATGCCCTTAATCGCCGTGGTGGGAAAGAAGTAGTTCTCTTCGGAAGTCATCTTAAGAACACCGCTTGGCAGGCTAAAGCTGAAGTCCGTTCACCAGCGTATACGACTCGCTGGTCTGATATAGCAGTAGTAAAGACAGACAGTGTCTAATCGACACGTGTTCTTTACCCAATCAATCGGTATTTTCCAGTCTGTAAGCATAAATTGGCTCAAAATATAGCTACAAAAAAAGTACAAAGGTCATGAGATTACGGTTATCAACAGTGAGCATAAGACGATTTCAAAAAGACTTTGTATACTAATGGTAGTTCGATAGCAGTGATACACTGTTCCATAACAGGCTGAGATTTTCTCAAATAATTTGGAACAAGTATCTTCTCCACAAAAGCTGCCATCGAAACCTTCTCGTTGGTACAACGTAGAAGAAAGTTATTTAAAATAATATTCATATAATATGTTCGCAAAAGCAACTCACGTTGGCTTTGCGCAACGGGTGGTCGCGACACTTGTTGCAAGTGCAATGGTACTTTGGTCAATCGGCCTCTATACCACTGCGCAAGCAGCTAACCTCACACTCATTAGTGATACACTCTCTGACTCTGACCTTAGCGTCACCTCAGGGCATACCATCGCTTTTACTATTCCAACCGCTTCAACTCTTGGTGCTGCCAGCACTTTCACTATCACGTTCCCTGCTGGCTTTACTGGAGTAAACACTGTGACAGGCGGGGACATAACAGTAACCGTTAACGGAGGAGCCGCAGCGCAAGACTCATTGACCGCTGTTGGGGAGGTGCTTACTCTTTCACTCGACACCACCGCTAACGCCACAGAAGAAGTAGTAGTCGCGATCGCAGACGGAAAGATTACCAATCCTGGAACCACTGGTTCATACGAAATCGCCGTAGTTACTCCAACTGACACAGGTAAGACTCGTGTCGCCATCATTGATAATGTCCTCGTGACCGCTGTCGTTGAAACAACTTTCAACTTCACTATCACTGGTCTGGCTACTTCAACTGCCATCAATGGTACTTCGACTACCGGTTCAACCACGCCAACAGAAATTCCATTCGGAGTCCTTACCGCTGGTCAGATCAAGACGTTGGCACAAAGACTTAACGTAACGACGAATGCTAAAAATGGTTTTGTAGTGACTGTTGAGCAAGATGGAAATCTTCAATCATCGACAGGAGCAGACATTGATGGCTTTGCAGACGGTGCCTATGACGACACTCCAGCCGCCTGGGCAAATCCTTCAAATTCTCTCCTTGATGAGAATACGTACGGTCACTGGGGTCTCACCACAGAAGACGGAAACCTGCAAGGGGCAACAGACTTTACTGCCGCTAATACTTGGGTGTCGGCTAGTACGACTCCACGTGTAGTGATGGCTCACAATGGTCCATCAGATGGTACGACCTTTACCGTTGATTCCACTGGTGATGACGTAGGACAGACTGATATCGGATACCAAATCGAAATCACTCCACTTCAGGAAGCAGCTGATGACTACAACACAACGTTGACATATATCGCTACTCCGACCTTCTAAATTCCTACACACTTATGTACAACAAAAACCTCCCTGGGAGGTTTTTGTTGTACATAAGTCACCTAAATGAAGAATTGGTCGATGGTATGATATGAAGATTATTAAGATAGGTTTATATTATGAATTCGACTTATTCCTCTCGTATGCTACGGGCTATTGTTGAACATTTCTTTTTGTCACTATTCATAGTTTCTACATTTTGGCTTTCTTTTCCGGTGCTCGCTTTTGCGCAGCAAGTAGGGGTGAGTATCAAACCAGCGATGCTTGAAGAGACGCTTGATCCTGGGGTTACCAAGCAATATTCGCTGAGTATTGAAAATCTAAATGCTGCTGAACAAACATACTATCTTTTCACCAGAAATATTTCTGGTGTGAAAGAAGGGGGAGTACCAATCTTTGCTTCCGATAACTTTGAGCAGACGGGATACGAGCTGGCAGATTGGATCGTTCTTCCATACAGTGAAATTACTATTCCAGCTAAAGGTCAATCATCTGTTGACATGACGTTGACTGTCCCAATGAATGCTTCGCCAGGTAGTCACTTTGGTGGAGTGTTTATTTCCGTTGACCCACCAAAGATTGAAAATTCTGGTGCAGCGGTTGGATATCAGGTCGCGAGTGTGCTCAGTATTCGAGTAAATGGAGATATTGTAGAGGAAGCTAGTATTCGCCAGTTTTCTACCTCCAAATTCTTGCATGGTTCACAGAACGTGGAGTTTGATGTTCGTATCGAAAATAATGGTAATGTCCTCGTACGTCCAATGGGTCCGCTTGAAATTTACAATATGCTTGGCAATAAGGTAGGGGATTTGATGTTTAACGAAGAACGTTTCTCAGTCTTCCCTAACGACACTCGTGAATTCAAGAACATTGTTTGGACTGGTGACTCAATTGGGTTTGGGCGCTATGAAGCGATACTCAGTCCGGTATACGGCGAGAGTGGTGCGAAGAAGACCATGTCGAGTTCAGTCACGTTTTGGATTCTCCCGATGAACATCATCGGACCAGCACTCGTCGCGCTGGGGGTACTACTACTTGTCATCTTTATTTTTGTTCGATTGTACATTCGCCGCTCACTCGCACATCTAAATCAGGGTAGACGAATTGTCCATCGCCGTAGCAGAAGCAATTCCTCGGCAGTACTACTGGTACTGGTGGTAACACTTACAGTCATTGCTTTATCGTTGATTGTACTGCTCGCACTCTTTGCGTAGTGGTACACTATATGAGTATGCATTTGCAACAAGACAGTAACTACCATCGTTTTCTACGTACTGCCGCGCTCCTCTGTGCACTAGTCTTGGCTTTTGAAAGTGGATTAGTTCGTGAATCTACTAAAGATATTTCCAAGCAGACGCACCTTTACCTAGCCAATGTCATTGGTATGAGTGCGGCAGTACAACCAAACGAACTCAATCAAATTACTGCCGAGTTGACTAAAAAGGAACGTGAACTCGCTGCTCGTGAGGCAGCATTGCGGGAACGCGAGATAACAGTCGAGCTCTCTACGGGAATGGGTGATTCTAGTACCGCCACGTATATCTTATCGAGCGTTCTCTTTATTCTTCTTATATTGATATTGCTCAATTACACCCTTGATTATCTTCGCCTACGTGAATTGCGCAATGCCTGACCTGTGTAATGCGCAAAGATTATGTGCTTCTGTAGGGTACAATGAGTGAGTATCTATGTTCAGCGTCCAGAAATCGTGGTCGATTTTTCTACCGCTCACTATCGCATTGATAGTGGGGCTACTTTTACTGTTTCCACAGTTCGTCGAAGCGCTTAATATTACTGAGTATCGAGATGTCTTGAGCGACTCAGGACCGAGTGAGTACTCAAATCACACCCTTGAATTTACTGTCGGTACGACAGTCTCTCCGGGTGGGAGTATCGAGATTACCTTACCAGACCAATTTACTCTTCTCGCGACTTCTACGTTTGCAGAAAGAAATGTGCAGTTGTGGGTAAATGGTTTTCCTCGTGATGCCGCAGCAGTAGCCGCATCAGGGATTGATCAGGTTGAATTCACTACCGGTACACCCGGTTTTATTCGGTATACACTGGCGCCAGATTTTACGCTTACTGCGGGTAGTCATTTGCAGTTCCGTATCGGTAACCACACTACTAATGCGTTTTTGCCTGTCACTACCTTCAGTACATCTACTGGTACGACCACGACCCCTGGTGATATTGAGCCAATTATGAACGCCATTTCAACTGGAGTACATAAAGTAAAAGTTGAAATCTACGATGGTGGCGTAGTGGCAAACGCAAATTTTGTAATTTTCTTAAATGAGAAAGTAAACTTCCCAGGAGTAGATACGAGAGAGACGGTACCGCCGTTTCGATTTAACCCTGCTCCAACGAGTACCGTTGGTGGTACTACTCTCAGTGTAGAAATATCACTAGAAACTGACGAACTTTCGAATTGTCGGTTTGATACGGAGTCTGGCACCCCGTATGCTTCTATGTCGTCTACTTTTTCTAATACTGGTTACATTTTTCACTCTACTATTGTGGCAGTCGTACCAAATAGTTTGCAGAGATTCTTTGTGCGGTGTATTGACGATGAAGGCAATATGAATACCGATGACTTTCTTATTGAGTTCTCGGTGAATGATATTCCGACTGGTACCGCCAATACCGATGGTGATGTGAGTGGTGATGGTAGTGGGTCAGGCAATGACGGAACCGGTGACGGCTCTGGTTCAGGTGGCACGACAGGACAATCGAGTGGGGAACAACCACTGGAAGGAGGTTCTTCTGGTACTGGTGGCTCGGGCGGTGGCGGTGGCGGTGGCTCGGGCGGAGGTTCTGGTAGCACTGCGGGTGGTGGATTTGAATCTACTGATGCGCCATACCGTAGTGGTGATGGGCGAGTAGTGATTTCCGGGTATGCCTATCCAAATAGTACGGTAAGCATTTTGGTAGACGGGAAGTTTTTAAATACCACCAAAGCTACCGCTGCGGGGGCTTACTCTATTACTCTTGATCAGATTGCGCGCGGGGTGTACACCTTTGGAGTGTATGCTACTGGACCTAATGGTATCAAATCTTCGACTTTTAGTACTTCCTTTACGGTCACTGGTGCTCGTACTTCGGCGCTCAGTAATGTGAATGTTGCACCATCTATTCTAGTTACTCCCAATCCAGTTAATCCTGGAGAAACACTGACTGCTTCGGGATACGCGCTTCCCAACGCCACTGTATCACTACAAAACGGTAAACTTCGCTCCACTATCATGAAAGATATATCGGTGACTTCTAATGCTTCTGGACTTTGGACAACCACTGTTGATACTGCTAGTTTTTCTGTCGGTACCTATCAAATCCGCGCCAAGTCTGCGCAAGAAGGTGGCGCGACGACCAACTGGTCAGAGTACACTTTTTACGGTGTTGGCAAAACAGCCGAGGTGCCAATTAATGCTGACCTCAACCGTGATGGTAAGGTAAACCTCATTGACTTCTCGATTTTGTTATTCTGGTGGAATAGTAACGGTGGTGATTCCGACCCACCTGCCGACATTAATCGTGATAGTAAGGTCAGTCTGACTGACTTCTCGATTATGCTCTTTGCCTGGACGGGATAAACGAAAACACCGATTCCATAGACTCGGTGTTTTTGGTGAGTAAAATAGTTTCTCTATTTAATCAGCTTTTCCCCCGCTTCAAAAACCCCTTTCTATCATGCTAAAATAAGCGAATGAGTGGCATCGATATAACTCTTATCAAGGTCGGGTGTACGTCATCATATCCGAAGCTGCGACGCAAAAATATTCCAGACATCAATTCCAGGGGACGATTCGGTTTCAAGGAATGGGAACGTTTCAATAGATGGTAATGTGTGGGTAAATATCCTTTCTGTAAATAAAAGTAAGTATAATAGTTGTATATGTCCTTTCTGCAGAGATTAAAAGGTAAAGGGGTACGCAACGAAGATGCGTCGCTGTTGTCTGATGCTGAAGAAACGGCAGTTGACAAGGTAGCGCAACTTCATGTTGATGTGTATCAAACCGAGCGTATGATCGTGGTGTATGCTCAGTCAGCAGGTGCCGATATGAATGATGTTCACGTCTCAATTGAGGGTGATGCCGATATTGTCTTGATAGAAGGGAAGCGCATACGCCCTGAATACATTGTGTTCCCAAAAAAAAATGTGAAGGGTTCGTATGTTGCCGAGGAATGTATTTGGGGAGATTTCTATCGTCGCATCATTTTGCCAGAAAGTGTTAATATCGATCAAGCGGAAGCAAAGATAAAGAATGGTGTACTGATACTCATTTTACCACTCTTAAAACCAAGTGAAAAAGAAAAAGTGCAACTAAAAGTTACTGGTGGTCGCGGCTTACCCAAACGCACGAATTAACGCTTAAGTTTTTGTTCCTTATGTTGTACCTTACTAGACACTACGCCCAAATCACAAAACTGTTGTTTGCTACAGCAATGTTTTTTTTGTTACTCATTGGTACGACCTTTGCTGCTGACCTCTCACTTGCGCCAAGTACTGGATCATATACTGCTGGGCAGACCTTTACTGTTACCTTGCGTGCAGTTCCCAATACTGACAGTATTAATGCGGTAGAATCAACACTCAAGTTTAATCCAACGGTGCTTTCGGTTGTTAGTATCAGTAAGACAGGCTCGGCTTTTTCCTTATGGACTACAGAACCAGCTTTTTCTAACACTGCTGGTACTATCACATTTGGTGGAGGTAGTCCCACTCCTTTTACGACTCCTTCAAATCTAATTTCTATCACCTTCCGAGCAATTACCGAGGGGACTGGTTCAGTGACTTTTTCTAACTCATCTATTCTTGCTGCTGACGGACGCGGTACTGATGTTTTCAAAAACGCCACTCCTGGCTCGTACACTGTTGGAGCCGCTACTACACCAACTACTCCGCCACCGTCAGATACCACTCCGACAGTAACACCAAAAGAACCGACAGCTGATGACGGTCAGCAAGCAATCATCTATGGTGATCCACCACGGTCTCCAGAGGTTGGTTCACAGACATTCCTCGATCCAGAAACTTGGTATAACAAAACAGAAGGTATCTTTTCTTGGACACTACCGTTTGATGTGAATGTAGTGGCAGTTGAGCTGACTACCAATCCAGAAAATAAACCCCAGGATAGCGAGGGGGCAGTGATAGATCCGCCAGTGGAAGAATTCGTAATTTCAAAAAGCAACGTCACAGATGGTATTCAGTACGTCAGTGTGAACTTTAAGAATCAGGTAGGTTGGGGAGCAGTGACCAACCGTAAACTCAAGATCGATACAACGCCACCTGAACCATACGCTATTAATGTGCAAGCAGGTACTTCTCCAGACTCATTCCCACTACTTCGCTTTGAAGCTAATGACGTTACGTCAGGTATTGATTATTACGAAATGACCGTGGCGGATAAAGAACCACTACGAGTCAGTCCTGATGAAGCAAGATTGGGGTACCTCCTTAAAGAACTCGAAAATGGCACGTACACTGTCAAAGTAGTAGCTGTTGATATGGCTGGTAACAAGCGAGAGAGTAGTGTGGCTGTACTGATTACTGCCGGCTGGGTAAAACCAGTGGTGGTAGTAGATGAAGGTTCGATCTGGGATTTCTTTACTCCAATCAATTTATTCGTATTCCTTCTTTTGGTAATCATTTTGCTTCAAATTATTTACTTCTGGTACGAACATAAAACTTTGAAAGAGCGAGAAGAAAAACTTCGTCGAGAAACTCGTGAGGTACAAGATCAGATGGAAAAAATCTTTTCGGCGTTGCGTGACGAAATCTACGACCAAATAAATTTGATTACCAAACGCAAACGACTATCAACTAAGGAAAAAGAAGCAGTTGAAGCCTTGACGCAGGCACTAGAAGTTTCTGAGACCTTGATAGAGAAAGAGATTAATGATGTAAAAGCAGTATTGAAGTAGATTTAAGAAAAACCTAATAAAATATGAGGATAACCGCCCAACTACACTGTAGTTGGGCGGTATACTTATATACAGTCCACTTCATCTCTGAAGTGAGGCTACTATGCAGAAAAGTGATAAGTAAACACGTACAAAAGATTGGAGAAAAACTAAAAAAACCTATATTTTATGCGCCGATTTTAGTAAAAGGTGTTATTTGTCGTGTAAAAAATAAAAAATTTGGAACTGTCATAACGACATTCGTTTTACTACTAGCGGTGCTCTTGCCATACGTGCACGCGCAGTTATTCAAGGATGCATATGTCATCAGAACAACGCACGTCTTTCCAGCAGCTGTTGTAGCCACTGGTTGGAATAATGTTGAAACTATTACATTCCAAAATCTTGATGAGTATGCGCTCCTTCAGGAGTTTAATGGCATTAATGCCGTAACGTTAAATACTAGTGAAGCAGTACAGTTCGAGCGTGAACGAACCTATACCAAGCCACAAATTTCTGGTGGTCAAGAGGTGCCAGCTTTTTCTACTGAAGTACTGATTCCGGCAGCTACAGCTACACCGGCTGTTTTGGATGATAGCGTTGATTTTGGACTACCGGAAAATACCACAGCTGAAGATTTAATTTTGGTACCTGAAACACAGACGACGACTACTGATCGTATTGAATCTCTGCAGTCAGGTGAAGAACTTATTGATGCAGAGGGTGCAGGTGATCCTATCGATACAGCGACAACTACTGTGCTACGCCATGCGGAGTCACTGTTTGCGTTGGCGGTGGCAGCCGTTACAGCAGTGTTTGATACTACGGTCACTACCGATGAAGTTTTAAATAATGAAATAAGTTCTGGTTCAAATGAACTATTGATTGAATCAGTTGGTGAACCAGTCGTCCAAACGGTGGAGGAAGTGGTCACTATCCCGGTTGCTCCAACAGAAGACGCTGCTGTCATGGAAGTAAACGATACGCCAGAAATATCGGGTGAAGTAGCTGAACCTGCTCTACAAAGTGAGTTTGATTTTATAACATCACCAACTCCAACTTCATCGATAAGTGATGCCACTTTAATTGTTGACGAGGTTGATGAACAAGTTCATACCATCGCTTCTGATTGTACTGATCAATGTGGATCGTACTTCATCACCTTGTCAGATTTCGGGTATCCTCTCGATACTGGAGTAGAGGTCTCTGGTGCGCAGCTCCGTCTTTCTTTTGCTGCCAAAGTAAAGCCAACTCGCGATTTGATTCCAGAGTTTTCAATTCTCTATTCAATTGATCAAGGTGCTACCTGGTTATCAGCCGGTGCAATCATTATTGATGATGAGGCATCAAACAGTATCAATGGTGGGTACTATCTTTTTGCATTACCAGAAGTAGCTGACCAGATGTCACTCGATGCGCTTCAGGTGCAACTACGGTATGACAATGATCCATCGGCGCTACAATCGCTCTACGTTGAAAGTGCTTGGCTGGAACTCTTTACGCTTGAGGCTCCAGAAATTTTGCCAACCGACCTTCAGGCGCTTCTCAGTGATGATGGATTTACCAGCGGGGTGCTCTCTGGCGATGAGTTACGTCTTCCAAACGGAGAAAAAATTAATTTCTCAGTGACGGACGATAACACTAATGAGACACTGATTATAAAGACAAACGAGGATACCTACCAAGGACTTTCTGAAGTAGCCACCTATTTTAGTGTGACCAATACTGCTTCGAAGGCAGAAGAATTCTCTATTCAAACCTACTTCCCGCGAGAAGTTGGAGAGGTAGTCTCACTTGAGATGTTCAACCAGAATAAACCACGTACCGCAGTAATCCCTGAGTATCGACCATATGTGTACCATTGCGAGGCGGGTTGGGAATACGTAGGTGAGCAGTTACCCGAAAGTCTAGACGCTCTCTCGCGCCAACTCGCTGAGGATGCAGTACTTGCAGAAGCAAGTAGTAGGTCAGTCTTACCGATTTCCTCCGAAAGTACTTCCACTCTAGAGGTCACGAGTGAAGAAATTGCTACAACCACTGCACTGGTTTTCGAAGAGGAAGCAGGTATTGAGCGTGTCATAGAGAGTAAGGAAATCATTGCAGTCGAAGATCAGATACCAGCGTATTCGTGTCGAAATACTAATGTGGTTCGTGAATGTGACGAGCTAGATGGTGCTAATACCGCCTGTGTCATGCTTGATGTCAAAGTTGCGGAGCATAATATGACTCGATATGAACCAGGATGGGAAAAGATAGCTACTGCAGCGGGGGAACAACCACGACCAGGGGTTCTTCGTAAAATTGCTCAGTTTGTTGGGTTGGGACCAGATAAAAAAGATGTTCCGGCGGAATTTGAAGTACGTGCCCATACTCCTGGTACGTACCTGATTGAGCCAGGAGAAACAAAGTACTTCAAGATGGACATTGCTTTTCCACCGTTTTCAAATGGGGAATACTGGATTGAAGTAATTGGTAACAGTGAGTATGGACTTCTTGACCCATTTTGGACATCAGACTGGAGCTACCGGATGCCAATCACTATTGATAACACCAATGGTACGACTGATCTTTCTGAATACCAGGTATTTTTGGAAATTAGTAGTGCACTGACTGATTTTTGGAACAATGTAGCAGCCGATGGAAGTGATATTCGCTTTGCACAGCAGGTGTCTACTGGCAACTTTAGTAATGCTGGCACTGCGCAGACGAATTGGTTTGACCCGAGCTTTGGCGGTCGAGTCGCCATCACTATCCCGCCACTGACGGTGACTGAAGATCAAAGCAATTTCCCAGTCTATGTGGACCTCTCACTTTTTGATGCCGGTTTTTGGGCAGGGGTGAAAAGTGATGGTGGTGATATTAGAGTGACGACCAGTGATGGAACTGAACTACCAATAGATTTGGTGGAGATAAACACAACGGCGCAAACGGGGGAGTTACATTTCCTAGCGTCAGCAATCGCTGCTCATGCTGCTAATACCTTCTACGTGTATTACGATAATACTGCTGCGTCAGGGTATGCTTCTAGCGATCCATCTGGATCGCAGGCAGTTTGGACTGGGGCGGGCTATCAGGCGGTATATCACTTCAGTGATAATCCATCTACGGTTGGTAATGTGCTTACTGATGAAACAGGGTACGGTCACGACCTAACAGTCATCACTGCTGCTCCTGCGACGACTACTGGTCAGATGGGAACAGCGTATGACTTTACGGCAGTATCTGGATACTTGGCTTCTACAACTTGGACTTTCCCTGGTGGTGACCCACTCGTCATTACTGGTCTTTACCGTATGCCGGTTGTGAGTAACTCAGCTTTATGGCAGTGGGGTACTGCTAACCAACCAGACGATATGGAGTTCCGGCCTTGGTATACCGGTCTTAATACTGCAGCTACCGGTCTCCATTACTTTGGTGCTACTGGTGGTGCAACATATACGCTTGCCCGAGCTACCTCTACTTGGAGTGCTTTTGGTACAGTTGGTACTACTTCAATTTCTGGAAACAACTTAGTTTTTGAAGATGGAGTGCTGATAGAATCAGTACCACAAACAGTGGGTAATCCAACCAATACCGGCGCTGGTGGATTCAGTGTTGCTCGCACTGGCACCAACACTTGGTGGAACGGTCAGGTTGATGAACTCCGTGTTGCGCTCACTACTAGAACCGATGAACGTGTGAGGCTAGAAACCAGCAATCTCTCTGATCCAACACATTTCTATTCGATCGGTGATTCACAAGTGCCAGATAATGCAGCCAATCTCACTTGGTATAGCACTAGCTGGGGAAAGAGATTGAAATTCTCAATTCCACAAGCAAAGATTAGTGCGAATCTGACTGATTTCCCTGTATATATAGATCTCTCAATGTTTGGGACTGAGTTCTTTAGTGCGGTAAAGACTGACGGTAGAGATATCCGTATCACCACGGGAGACGGAGTCACCGAGCTACCATTCGAGTTAGTATCTATTGATAAAGGCACCAATTCTGGTGAGTTGTATTTTAAGACAAATCTTAATAGAAACGCTGCCAACGATTTTTATATCTACTACCAAAATGAAGATGCATTGCCATACAGTCGTACGAGTACCTATGGTTCTAATAATGTCTGGACCAATAATTACCTAGCGGTATATCACCTCGAGGAAGATGCGGTAGGGACCAGTAACCTCAATCTCTATAAAGATTCAACCAGCAATCAGTATGATGGTGATGACTACAATACTTCGAACAGTAAAGTTGGTCTGTTTGGGAAAGGGCAAGAATTTGGCGATGATCAGAATGATTACTTAATCTTACCTCGTGAGGTTCTGAATGGAGTATCAAACCTGACCACTTCATGGTGGCACCAGACGACCATCGGAGGAGCTCAGACGATTGTGTCAGGAGCCAAAGATAATACCGCAGCTGGTTCTAACGAGTACATTATATACTTTAGTAATACAAGTAATCTTCAGTTGTTTTATCAAAACGCTTTTGAAAGCTTTGGTCTTTCTGATACCATTGGCACCCATAATACGGGCAGCTGGAACTTTTTTGCTGTGACCGGTGAAGACGCAATTGACGAAGTCAATTTTTACGTCAATGGTGTTGGTGATACAGAAAACCCTGACCCACAACCTATTGCTCCGCTTTCGATTGCTAATGGTGGTCTTATTGTGGGACAAGAGCAAGATTCGCTCGGCGGTGGATTCCAAAACAACCAAAACTTTGAGGGTCAGCTCGATGAATTGCGGTTTGCTAGTGTCGTACGCAATAAAAATTGGCTGGCTGTAGAGTACGCAAACATGAACAATGTGTCTAGTTTTGTGGCTACGTCATCGGCTGAGGATCTCGCGATTACTGATTTCGTTGAGCTTGATTTCTGGGTGCAACATTTTGATAACACTAGTGACCAAGCAGATATTTGGGTTCAGGTGGATAGTATTCCGGCTGGAGAGGAAACTACTATATATATGTATTATGGAAGTACTGGTGCTACTTCTGCAAGTGATGAGTTAGCAACTTTTAGCTACAGCACCAGTACCGACCTGTACTACGTTGTTGATGACTCTGGCGCGACAAGTATTTCGGTACAAAGTTTGATTGACGGCAATGCAGTCTCGATTGATGGTGGGACACCTGTGCCGCTCAATCAGGGTGAGCGCACCACTTTTGCTACGTTCACGGGTAGCTCAATTATCAGTACACTTGGGCCGATTTCTGGCACGGTAACTGGTAATAGCACTGATAGTAGCGATACGCTTGCGCCTATTAGCTTTGCTACCACCACCTTTGCTGTACCACTGAACCGAGCTGCTGATCGCTGGTACATTCACGCTCCGTTTGCTACTACCACCGTTTCTACCTACATAGGTAACAGTGGCACAGCTAGTCAAACTATTGTCATCCCAAAAAATACCGCTTCAACATCGACTACAGATCCAACTGATTCTGGTTCCGGGGTAGATGGAAACGGTATAGTAGTAGAAGCTACTAGTCCGGTGCTTTTGATGCATCGTACGACCAACCCGGGGGATGGCATTGTGGCTTATCCACCGACCACTCGAGACCTCTTTGGTGTTGATTCGAACTACTTCCATTTATCGGCTACCGCTGATAATCCTGATGCAACCGTTTACTGTTCAGTTGGTACTGGCGGTGCGACTACTGGCACTACCAGAGGTGAAAAAGACGATATTACGCAATGTACCACAGCCGCTGAAGGCGCCGGTTCGGCAGTACGATTTACTGGTGCTATTCAGCCGATTTCTGCAGTGCAAATGGCTGACGGTGATGGTAATGAAGCGACTGTTTTTTGGCCACAGCACGAATTTGGAACGAGATACTTTATGACCAATGATGCAGCGTATGCGGCAGTGGTTTGTTCACCGCGTTTTGGCGATGTCGCGCTAGAGGTGCAGGACAGCGCAGGTAATTTAGTGGAAAGTGCCACCTGTTCTCCAGTTGGAAATAATCCTGGTAAAGCATATTTTAATCATGGTAATGGTACTAATGGGGATGCAATCAACTTCACCGCTGGTCACCAGATTGTTTCTACAAATGGCAAGCCGTTCTACGTTATTTACGAGGACGTCAATGTAGAACAAGATGAAAAGAATATCCTTGGTTCAGTGCAGGCGAGAAAGTTCGACGGTGTCACCAATCGTCTTATTGGCTTTGGTGCACAAGAATCTGCGACGATTATTACATACGATGATGACCTGGAGCAATTGTCGTATAGGTGGTATGAAAATACCACTTTGCAGACGCCAACTTCAAGTTGGCCGATTAACGCTTCAGAAGATGTTGAAGAAGGTGTAGCGATTAGCGGTTCAGGTGCAGTCGATGACGGTGATATCTTGCGCTTACGGATGAACCTAGCAGTCACGACGGCGACCGCTACAGTACAGTCGTCTGCCTTCACACTCCAATATGCAGCGGCTGCTGGTGTTGGGCAGTGTTCATCAGCCACTTCTTGGCATGATCTTGGTGAAATCGGAAGCACCACAGCACTATTTAGAGGGTATAACAATCCTACCCTAGAGGATGGTACTACGTTGTCTTCAACGACGCTCGCAAGTTCGACAGTCCTAGCTTCGTACGAGGAACGTAACTACTCCAACCTTATTCCAAATGAGATTGGAATTGGTGAGGTGGGTGAATGGGATTGGGTAATCGAGGCGGTAAGTGTCGATATCAATACTACTTACTGTTTTCGCATGGTTCGAGCAACTGGTCACGAGCTAACAACGTACACTACTTATCCAGAGCTCATCACTGTTGGTCCACCAAACACACCATCAAATCTTGTTTATTTCGACAATGAACATACTACTGATTTGACTCCAGTCTTGGAATTTGTTTCGATTGATTTGGCGAGTGATGATATTCAATACCAGGTACAAGTAGACGATGATCCGACGTTTGCGAGTGTCGAGATTGATCGTAATTCAACCGCTTACCCACTTAACTTTGAAAACGTCACACTACCGTCAGACAAAGCACCGTTTACTTCTGGTAACCTTATCCGTTTTACCGCACCAACTAGTGTCGCTTCGAGTACCACGTACTGGTGGCGCGTACGAGCGTCCGATCCACTTGGTTCAGCGACGGCGAGTGAGTGGTCTCTTCCAACGAGCTTTACGACCAATCAAAATTTGCAGACGAGTGAATGGTTCCAAACCACCGGTGAGCAATTTACAACTAATACCCTGACGAATCTTACAACGACAGCAGGAGCAGTCAGTGCCAGTGGAGTACTTGGCATGATGGTCAGCACACCAGTTGATTTTGATACGGCTGTAGTTGGTAACGCCTGGGGCGAGGTTGATTGGAGTGATACTGAGACTGTAGGTGAAATTCGAATTCAGGTGGAGTATAAAAATGGCGGTTCATGGCAGCTGATTCCGAATACCTTACTTCCTGGAAACTCAACCGGTGTTTCAATTGCTCCGATTAGTCTTCGTGAACTTGATACTGCTGTTTATAACGAACTTCGTCTAGTGGCGACTTTTGATGGTAGTACACTTTCTTTGCAGGATTGGACTATTCGCTGGGGTCTGCGAGTAGAGACACCAATACTCGGTGATCTCTTTGATAACCAAAAAACGGTTGAGACACTACCGGTGTTTGATTTTGTATCGACTGACCCACAGAGCGATGAGTTGGAGTACGAAATATCATTTAGTACTGATAAAACATTTTTGACTGGTTCAAGTACTTATAATTCTAGCTCCAGTGCAGGATTTGCTAATTCAGGTAATGGAGGTGACGCCTCTCCGTTTACCTCTGGTGCAACGGTCACCTATACTACGCAGGTGGGCAGCCCATTTATTAATACCGAAACCTACTGGTGGCGCGTGCGCGCAAAAGATCCAAACGGCGACGATAGTTGGTCACCGTGGTCTAATCCAGATTCCTTCACTGTCGATACGGGACTTACGGTATCAACCTGGTTCCAGACTACGAAAGAGCAATTCGAAGAGGGTACGCTAAATGGAACGATTGCAACAACCGCTGATGCCGTGGTGGTTAATGATAAAGTCGGCGAATTCGGTAAAACAACTGTAACAAACGGTACTTGGACCACTATAGACTTGCAGTCAATTTACAATAATCCTGTCGTTGTCGCTTCAGTACGGTACACCCCGCTTGGAGACATTTCGCGTTCCGCTCGAGTTCGTAATAAAACAGCGACTTCCTTTGAACTTTTGGTAACCAATTCGGCAGGGCTCGCGACGGGCAGTACGGTGGTTGACTACTTAGTGGTGGAACGTGGTGATTGGGTGCTCGAGGATGGTAGTACCGGCAAACGAATTGTTGCTAACACTTTTTCAAATGTAAGTGATGTGGTAGCAAATCCGTATCCAGCCAGTGGTTATGGAGAAGATGTTACTTTTTCACCCGCTTTTGCTGCTGCACCAGCGGTAGTCGCAACTATCTCATCCGATAACGATAGTACCTGGGCGGTAGTCGGTCTTAACGACGGAAATATACGAAACAATGAACCAACTGCCAGTGGTATGGGTATCTATCTGGCACGTGGTATGCAGACGGCAATCCATGATCCTGAAGATGTTGATTATATAGTAATGGCACCTGGGCATGGTACTAACAACGGCAGTGAGTTTGATGCTGACGTGTCAGCGATTGTGCACGATGAAGCTCCAGCTACTGCTGAGGCTTTTTTCAGTCCTTTCTCTAGCGCGCCAGAAGTAGTCTTGGTGCAACAGGGTTCAGAAAGAGGAGGACAAGGCGGTTTTGCCGGTCTGTATGCGGCAACCATTCCGACTACTAATAACTACTATCCATTTATTGACGAAGACGTTCCTGCTGATCGTGCGCACACAATTGAGCGAATACTTGCTTTTGCTTTTGAAAACACCTCGGGTGTTTTGAAACGATATGCTGCCAGCGGACTCTCGGGGACTGTTGCGGGTGAAAATATTATTTTCACCGATGGCGCTGGTCCAAAATATGATAATTTTTCTTGGAATGACAGTACTCCAGGAGTGAGTGATGTCTATTACCAGATGGAGTACGAAGTATCTCCTGGGATATATGCACTCATTCCAAATAGTATTATTCCAGGCAATAGTATTGGTACCTCTGTTGGTCCAATTGACCTTACAAGTGTCGATATAAATATCTACCCAGTCATTCGTCCAGTTGCAACACTGACTTGTTCGGGGGGGAATTGTCCGCAGATCAATGATTGGCAGTTGGAGTGGAGTGAGGGAGTTAATATGTCAGGAACGCTCAAGGAATATGATCGTCTCACTGCTGTTGCTACTGGTACTATTAGAGCAGCGGTAAATGGTACTCCAGTAGGAGGATCAGCGACCGTAGCTGCTGGTTCGTGGACGCTGAGTAACATCACCGCTTTTTCTGGTGACACGGTAACTGTCTGGGTCGATGGAGCGACAGAGTCTGAAGAAGCAGTAGGAGTTTTTGTCTATGACGGAACAGGAGACATTACTGGAGTTGAACTATTCGAGCAACATCTCTCAATCTCTGCTGATGAAGAAGAGACTGTCACCAACGCGTCACTTGGTTTATATGACAATCTCACTTCTGGTGATGAAGATATTTTCTATAATGTTGATACCTTTAATAATTTGGTGGTCTGTAGTGTTGGTGCTTGTAGTGATGCGAGTATCTATATTGGTCCTGGAAATACATACATACCGGCAGCGGCGGGTGGTACCAGTGTTACTACTCACGACGTAATCAATGACGGGACGATTGAACTTGATTCAAACACTGTCATCGTCACCGGCTCATGGAAGAACAATGCGACATCATCTATCGATACTGCCACCATCAACTTCACAGCTGCCACAGGCACGGAGTCAATTTCAAGCACAGAAAGCCCACTAGTATTTCACACACTTAGTTTTGGTAGTGGGGCAGGTGATGCTGTCTTTACGCTTTCTGCGGGTCTCGATCTTTCTGGTAGTCTTACGGTAGCTAGCGGTACACTTGATCGTAGTGGGCTCGCAATTTCTTTAGCGGGGAATCTCACTACTGGTACGGGAGGTTTTTGGCTAGGATTAGGAACTACCTCTTTTGATGGTGCCGGCGCGAAGACTTGGCGAGATGATAATTTAATCACTCAGAAAGTCGGTGATGTACTAATTGATGGTGCTTCCACGAACGTGACTGCTCTCACTAATGTCGGTGCGTATGATATTCGGATTGGTACTAATGATCGTTTGAATGGAACCTCTGGAAAAACTATATATGTAGCAGGGGATTGGGAAAATAATGGCATCTTTAGCGCACAGTCTGGCACTGTAGAACTGATACATGATGATCGGACGTATCCACCAACTGTGCCTGGTTCACAAGATTGGTATGCAGATAGTAATTTCACCAGTCGTTTGATGATTGAAACTAATCCAGTTGAGATTCCTGGTGTGCTTACCAACTTCCCGGTCTATATTGACCTCTCTACACTTGGTAATGATTTCTGGAACAGTGTTCATAGTGATGGTCGAGATATTCGCATCACTAGTGGAGATGGTCAGACTGAACTGCCGTATGATCTAGTTGCCATTGATGCTGTCACCAAGACAGGAGAGTTACACTTCTTGACTAATAGCGTTGATAGTGCGACTAGCACCTACTTCTTTATCTATTTTAATAATGCTACTGCTACTGCATACTATCCTACCGATACGTATGGTAGTCAGGCAGTATGGTCCCAATACGAAGCGGTGTACCACTTCGTTGACGATCCGACCGCGGTCGATAGTTATGTGTATGATGCCACCACTAATGGTAACCACCTACTGGTAGAAGTGGCTGGCCTGGCAACTTCTACTGGTCAATTAGGGCAAAGCATTAACCTGATTGGTTCAACTGGTATCTTGCGTAACGCTGGCTTTACTTGGACGGCTGGTAATCCACTAGTCACGTCTGGTTGGTACAAGATGCCAGCCGCTAGTAATGAATCACTGTGGCAATGGGGAACTGCTGCGTCGCCGAATAGTATTGAGTTCCGACCGTGGTATCAGACGACCAACGGACTCCATTACTTTGGAGTAACGGCTAATGCTACGTATGCACAGTCACCTCGAGATACTACTAATTGGCTCCATTTCACTACCATTGGTGCTACCACCACTGGTCAGGACAATCTGGTGTACCAAAACTCGATTGAAGTTGAACGTGTTACTCAGACTGTGGCAAACCCGTACAACAACGGAGCGACTGGTCTCCAAGTCGGTCGAGAAGGCACTGGTGGTTCTCTTCAAGCACAAATTGACGAATTGCGTATTAGTACGGTGCTCCGCACCAGTGATTGGGTAGAGGCAGAATATAGCAACCAAAAAACACCGACGGTATTTTATGCAACAAGTTCGGTGCAATCATACACACCAGATGTAGTAATTGATGAAGCCTCACATAGGATTGATGCTGGTGGTTCACCGTTCTACAACCTGATATTTAATGATGCGACTACTTCACCTGCTTTCACTGAACCATCAGTGACAATTACTAATGATCTCACCATCGCGACGGGCACCGTAGCGTTTCCAACTGGAGTGCTTACCATCGGTGGTTCGCTCACAAACAATGGATACTTCATGCACAATAATGGGCAAGTTACTTTTAACAGTACTGCTGCAGAAACTATCGAATTACATGGTACGGAATTTTACAACGGGTTATATAACGTAGTCTTTAATGGTAGTGGCTCATGGACATTTGCTGATAGCAACGCAACTACCAGTAATAACATCACTATTAATAACGGTACGGTGGTCTTCCCAACTGGAGTGCTAGCGGTCGGTGGTTTCTTGGATGTAAACGCTGGAGGATTCAATGCCAATGCGGGGACTATTCATTTCACTTCAGTAGAGAGTGAAAGTATCTCTACGAAGGGTTCATCATTCAATACCGTTATTTTTGGAAATGATGACCCAGCGTTTGGCTGGTACAACTCGGCTTGGGGAGAACGAATGGTGATCAAAGTAGCTTCTACTTCAGTTGCGGGAATGGTTACCGATTTTCCTGTTTATCTTGACCTCAGCACTATGGGTAATAGTTTCTGGGCGAAGGTTGCGGTGGATGGTCGAGACATTCGCATGACCAGTAGCGATGGTAAGACAGAACTACCAATCGACCTAGTAGATATTAGTGTTGGTCTCAAAACGGGAGAGCTTCATTTCTTAGCACCATCACTGTCACCAGTAGTCGACACTACCTTCTATGTGTATTTTGATAATGCGGCCGCCGAGGCGCCTGCCACTGATAGCGTGTATGGCGCCAACGCAGTTTGGACTGAGTATGAGGCGGTGTATCACTTTAACGGAGACCCAACTACTGGTGTACCTGATATGTCTGGTAATGGAAGGAATCTATCGCCACTCGTTGGTACGCCAGTCAGCACCGTCGGTCTAGTTGGTGACGCTCTTGATCTCACTGGTGGTAACGTCATGGTTGGTAATTCCGGTTGGACTTGGACAGCAGGTGAGGATCTTGTTTCATCTGGTCTCTATTACCAAAGTGCAGTTGATGATGGAGCACTTTGGGAGTTTGGTACCGTCTGTGGAGCGAACAATGGTACCTGCTTGGCATTCCTGCCGTGGTATACAAGGACCACTGGATATCACCGTTTTGGTGTCACCACGGCTGACACGTACACCTTTTCACGTAATGGGACAATTTGGCACCACTTTACTACTAACGGTCGAGCGACGGCTGGACAAGCTAATCAAATTTTTGAAGATAGTATCCTTCGTGGTTCAGTACTCCAGACTGTTCCGGCACAAAATCCGACCAACACTGGTTTGCAACTCGGTCGATACACTGCGGGAACGTACATGAACATCAAGATTGACGAACTGCGCTTTGCTAGTACTACTCGCAGTCAGCAATGGATAACGACCGAATATCGTAACCTCACTGCCGTCAAGAGTTTTTACAGCACCTCGACGCAATCATATCTAGAGGTGGTGCCTTCATACACACTTGACGAAGCTACTACTGTCGCTACTGGTGATGTGAAGATTTACTACGCTAATCTGGTGGCACCAAGTAGCAATTTCTCAATCGGTGGTTCAGCGTTTAATAGCAATGGTTCGTATAATCCAAACAATGCCACTACCACGTTTAATAGTACTGATGTTGGCGAAACTGTTGCTTTCGGAGATGGTGCCTTTTACAACTTGAGTTTCAATGGTGTCGGTGGTGGCTGGACTATAGCGACGACGACTGTTCTCAATGACGCTACCCTCATTACGGGTGCTGATTTTACTCTAGCACCGGGGACAATGCTCACGGTAGCGGGAATCTTTAGGAATAGTTTTAATGAAGCTGCAACAACTTGGGATGATAGTATATTAGTGCTTTCAGGTGGCGATTACACGGTCACCAACCGTCTTGACTTTGGTGACGATTACGCGACACTGGTGGTATCTAATGATTCAGACCTTGTCATGTGGAATTCGAGCGTTAGTACTTCAACTATTAGGGACACTTCTTCTCTCTATATGCCAGACTTTAATGGTGTAAATGGTACCTTGAGGATTTATGGTGCCTACGAACGTACTAGTGGTACTGAATACTGGAGTCGCGATACAGACTTTGACGGTACCAGTTTAGTCGGTGGCGGTGAACGAACAGTAAGTGTTGAAATTGGTCGAGGCGCAAGTATCTATCTAGCAACTAGCACTACGCTGGTGGCAAAGGGTGCTGCGGGTGCAACTACTACCGTGGCAGCAATTTCTGGTATTTATTCGCTTACGGTAAACGCGGGAACGCTCAATACGGAGTACGCATCTTTTACCGATATGGGTCCAAAAGGATTGTCCCTAACTAATGGCACGACGGTGAATACACTCACTGCCGTTGAATTTGGTGTTGCAGGAGGTCGGAGTGGTATCACTGTCGATGCTGCTACAGTTAACACTCAACCATCGTCAGAATTTACGAACATCGTATTTGCGACTACTACTGCAAACGGTATTTATGAACCAGCGTGGAGTGATCAGATAGTGCTTACGATTGATGCCGATGCGGTAAATGAGGATCTCGTAAATTACCCAGTGTATGTAAATCTTTCACATCTTGGTACAGCGTTTTGGAATGGGGTACAAAGCGATGGTCGAGATATCCGTGTCACCACTGACGGTGGTGTTGAACTGCCAATAGATTTAGTGGAGATTAATACTACTACTAAAACTGGAGAATTGTACTTTCTTGCTTCAGCCATTAGTAATACTGCTAATACCGTCTTTTATATTCATTTTAATAATCCAGCTGCTGCCGCGTATGGTGCTACTAATCAGTATGGTAGACAGGCAGTCTGGGCGAACTATGAAGCGGTGTACCACTTTAATGAAAATCCTACTATTAGTATCACCGACATGACAGGGAACGGTCATAATTTGTTCCCAACAAGTGGTACTCCAGCTACTACGACTGGATTAGTCGGAACTGCGCTTGATACTACCGCGGCTAACAATGTTAAACTAGAAAACCTTACCTGGACCTGGACCCCTGGTGATGACCTTGTCTCTTCAGGTCTGTACCGCATGGCTAACTTTGATACCAGTGCGCTTTGGCAATTTGGCGATGGTAGTGGCAGTGATAATGGTACGTACCTTTCCTTTATGCCCTGGTATAACAATACGACTCGTGGGTACTTCCGTTTTGGTATGACTAGTGGTACCGACTACTCCTTCACGAGAAATGCTGCTTCATGGCATCACTTTACTACTATAGGACGCGCCACTGCTGGAGAGGTTAGTGAAATATATGAAGACAATATACTGCGTGACTCAGTGACTCAGTTACTTAGTGCTCAAAATCCAACTAACACTGGCTTGCGAATTGGTGCCTATCAGACCACTACGTACGGAGACATGGATATTGATGAACTTCGCTTCTCAGTCACGCCACCTTCGGCTAATCGCATTGATGCTGAATATCGTAACTTCACGGATGCCACCTCATTCTACGCGACGAGTTCGGCTGAAACTTTCTCTTACAATGTTACGACTGACGGTGTTCCCGCCACTTTCTGGCTTTTCTCAGGCGGTACTGGAAATCTCTATGGAGAAGAACATGATAATGATGACGGTAATCCAGGATCAATCCAGTGGGATGACAGTAATTTTTCCGTCACTATTTCAGGGACAGTCTACAATGATGACGGGGTCACTCCGGCGACATACCCTGTTTGTAACGGTTCTACCGAAGTCGTAACTGTCGTGCTTGATGGAATGACAACATATACTGCTTCATGTAATCCGCTTGATGGTAGTTTCTCTGTCAGTGGTATTTCTTACACTGGTGAACCACAGATTGTTACTTACCTCAACAGTGAAGCGGCGACACCGCAAACGAATGTGCAGATATACGATGAGATTACTGGTACAGGTACTGTTGCTGGGGTGGTGATGACAGTCAATAGACCAAGTGTGGTCGACGGTTCAGTTCTTGTACTTATTGCTGGTAAGGATGATGATCCACTGATTACTGCTCCGGTTGGGTGGACTGCAATAAACACCCTTGGAAATACCACTGGTGACCAGATTGATACGGGCATTTGGTATCGTGTGGTCACTGATGCTGGAACGGAACCGACGACGTACAACTTTACTGCTGACAACGGCGAAGGGTTTAGTTTTTGGATGGGTGCACTCATCAATGTCGACACCGTCACACCGATTGATGTTGCCAGTACGTGGACCAAGGTACAAAATCAGTTTGAACCAACAGCACCAAGTATCACCACTGTTACCAATGGAGCGCTAGTGCTATCAGCGTGGTATACCTACCTCGATACACAGGTGGTTGCGCCAGTGTATAACTGGTTCGATCGAGCAAATAATATTGTTAATCCTGAAAGTGGTAATCTTACTGTATCTTCGCGATCAATGCTGACTGCTGGAGCGACTGGTGATGTGTCGTTGAGTGGTGTCATTGCTACGCGCGAATCACACGTTGGGCAATTTGCGTTCCGTCCGTCCACTGGTCCGACGGGTTCGAGCTCAATGGTTGCCGCCGCAGTTACCAAGACACCGATTGGTAATAGCGGTTCACCGTACAACACCATTGCACTGCGTGACCAAAAAAATGCCTATGGCACAGTAGCGGCGGCTGCAGCAATTGATATCAATCGACCGGCAGTTGAAAATGGTGATGTGCTGGTAGCAATCCTTGGTAAGGAGGATGATTTCATTGTAACGCCGCCAGGTGGCTGGACACAAGGGGATGACCTTATTCAAAGCGTTGGAAACGCGATGTATACCGGTGTCTGGTATCACGTTGTAACTAATGCAGGCAGTGAGCCAGTATCGTACAGCTTCATTAGCAATGACGACGGAGTCGAAGAGTTCTCCTACTGGATTGGCTCATTCAGTGGGGTTGATGCGACAAACGTCTTTGATGTAACACCAGTGTGGAGTAATCTCCAGAATGTTTCTTCACCAACGGCTCCAAGTATTAACACGGTGACACCTGGTGCCTATGTATTAGCTTCATGGTATGTGATTGATGATAATGCTATGGATATGCCAGCTAGTCCTTGGTTGACGTTGGCGCAAGACGTCATGATTAATAATCGACTGCTAGCCGTGTCGGGACGTACTATGGTTTCTGCTGGTGCAACTAGCGATGCTACTATGACTAATGGTAGTGTTGATGATGTCAACGTCGGGCAGTTTGCCCTTCGACCAGCGGCGGTGTCTGTAGCTGACACGATCAGTGACATGGATCTCTACCAAAACAGAGTAATCGTTCGTCATGAGAATGTGGATGCTCTCACTATTGCTGACATGGTGGTATTTGACCATGATAATGACAGTGACCTACCATTTACAGCAGCAACCGGAGTACCTGATTTACTTTCTGTACAATCAGGTAGTGGATTAGTCATCTGGAACGATAAAACATTTACTACCGGTGGTGCGGTTGCGCTTCTCGGCGCTGGTAGTACTCCCGCCGATGGTTCGTTGCTGCTCAAACAGTCAAGTATATTGCAAGCGCATAGTTCCGATGACATCACGATTGGTGGTTCACTCTATCTAGAAACGGGAGCGACGTTTTCTGGTTCTGCTAGTACCGTAGATTTTACGGCCACAAATCCAGGGCAATCAATTGGTGCAGCCGCTAGTTCAACGATTACTTTATATGACGTCTCCTTTACTGGTGTTGGTGGTAACTGGGCAATTCAAACACCATTGATTTCTGAAACGGGTATTTTAGTAGCCACTGGTACTGTTTCAGGGGTAGCAAATGTTACTATCAATGATGGCTCATTCTCTGGTAATGGAACAGTTGATTTCACTGGTGGGACGACATTGCTCAAAAAGACCAATACTTTAGGTGGCATGCGCCCTTGGACGTTTAACAACCTAACTCTCGGTAGTGGTGCGGTGGCTGGTATCACGACGCCGGCTAGTACTGCTACGACGTCAGTTCGTGGCACACTCACCATCGCTGCCGCACACTTCCTTGCCGCAGGTAATTCGTTGTGGGATTTACAAGGAAATGGCAATGTATTTGTCGAGACAGGTACGTTCATTGAAGATATGAGTACTATCCGCTTCAGTGGGACAACTCCAAATATCAAACAAACTCCATATTACAATGTTGTGATTGACACTGATCGTGGTGGTACGGTGACTGCCACGGCGCCGACTACGGGACTGCAGATACTCAACAACTTAACTATTGGTGTGTTAGGTACCTCTACTCTAAATGCCAATACAAACGATCCTACTTTTTCAGTTGGGAATAATGTACTTATTGGTTCTCTTGGTACACTCGAAGCTAGTAATAATAAAACACTGACAGTTAATGGAAACTGGGAAAATGATGGTATTTTCAACGCTAATGGCGGTACCGTTACTTTTTCAAAAGTTGGTGGATCTGCAACAATTACAGCAGGCGATTCTCCATTCGCGGTGCTCAACGTGCTCGGTTCTGCAGCGTACACGGTGACTGAAAATGCTACGTCCACTGGTAATCTAACAATTACGACTGGTTCGTTCACCCTTAATCCGGGACTGACGCTAGCGGTAGGTGGTGCTTTTAGTAATACTATGACTGATGACAGTACCACTTGGACCGATACTACACTTAGTTTCTATAGTGGAACTGCATTCGTGATGAACACTAAAACAACTAGTGACACATACGACACTATCGTCACCGCGAGCGGCACTCACCCACGTCTCTGGAACTCAACTACCACTGTCGTCACTACCAATGGAGTGAGTTCGTTGTACTCAATGAATCATCGTGACGTTACGGGAGAGCTCTATATCTTTGGTGACTATGTCAATGAAGGGTACTCTGATTATTGGAGCTACGCTACAGATTTTGATGGTGCTTCTCTTGGTGTACCACGACAGGCTTCAGTCTACATTGAAGCAGGTGGGACAGCTCAGTACCCAAGCGGTTCCCTCTATATTATAGGTACCAGTTCAGCTTCTACGACGATAGCGGCACAAACATCTGGAACATACGAACTTACTATTGGTGGTGATACAGAAGTCGAAATGAGTAACTATGTAGTCCGCGATACAACCAGTGCTGGTCTTATATTCACTGGGGCACCACATATTCTCAACCTTTCCCATGGCGATCTCGAAGTAGCTATCGCAGATGGCTCGACGATGACTGTTGGTGGTAGTGTGATTACCGCTAATCCGGCGCTCAACTTTACCGATATTCGAATGGCTACTACTACCGCCATCAATGCGTACAATGTCACGGCGACGGGAACGAGTGCTAGTGCCTGGCGCTTTGTGAATGTCCAGGGAAATCTCGGTGGGGAGGCAAAGGACGTTGATCCCGCCGGCGATCCTGGTTACCTTACTTGGGAAGATTCTGCCGCAATTATTAATATTTCAGGAGCAGTGTATAGCGATGAAGGGGTTACTGCTTCGGCGGCGTGTGATGGTACTACCAAGAATGTGTGGTTAAGTATTCAAGGTTTAACGTTTGCTTCTACGACGTGTGCTGTCGGTACTGGCGCTTACAGTTTTGTTGGTGTTGGGTACGGAGTTGGTAACACACTTACGGTGTACATTAAAGGTGAATCAGAAAAAGCAGTGACCGTTACCCAAGACCCGGTCTCTTCAATTAGTGGTCTTGATCTCTATGAAAATCGAGTCATCCTTACCCATGAAAGTAGTGCCCCGATGACCATTGCTGACATGAGTACTTGGGATAGTGATAATGATGCAGATATCCTTTTCAATACGGAGACTGCTGGTACTAATACTCTTGTCCTTCCAGCAAACACAAAGCTTATTGTCTGGAATAATAAGAAGTTTACTCCTGGTGGAAATGTTACTGTTTCTGGTGGAGGTGCTGGAACTGATTATGATGGAACACTTGAATTACGAGCCGGCGCAACCTTTACGGCGGCTAATGGTCAAGTACATTCTATTGGTGGCAGCCTTCTTACTGGTACTGGTGCGGTATTTACTCCAGCACAATCGACGGTTACTTTCACTACTACAGGTACGGCACGAACTATAGACAGTAATAATGCAGGTTTCTATAACTTGTCATTCACTGGTGCTGGAAGTTGGACAGTGGCTGATCCGGCGTTGTTGGTAGTTGGAGATTATATACAGTCAGCTGGTTCGGTCACACTACCAAGTGCGACGACAACAATTGGTGGTACATTCGATATTACCGGCGGAAGCTTTGTCGCCAATAGTGGATTGTTGTACTTTACCGCAACTGACGTTGGTAACGTTGTTCGCTTCAATGGTTCAGATACTGCAACGGTACGCTTTAATGGAACTGGTGGAAGCTGGATAATTGCTGATACTAACGCGACGACGACTAATTCCTTCACCGTTAGTGCTGGTACGGTGACCCTACCGACGGGAACACTGACTGTAGGAGATAACTTTATTGTGCAGGGATCTGTCGTACACGCTGGAGGTTCAGTCAATCTCATTGGTACGGGTGGTGGTAACCTATTTACCCTAAAAGGTAATACATTAAATAATCTTAAAATTATTGCTGGTACTGGGGACTACACGATGACTGATGCAGGGGCAGCATTTCTTGGTGACCTCTTCCTTCAGAGTGGTCAACTGACGGTAGGAACTGGTACAGTGTCAGTTGGTGGATCATTTGATGTATCTGGTGGTACCTTTATTTCAAGTAACGGTACACTCCTCTTTAATTCTGCTAACACAGGAGAATTTATTGATACTGGTACAAATGATCTTTATGACGTCGTCTTTGGTAGTGTGAATGGTGGTTGGACGATTGTCGACAACGCTACCACGACCAATAATTTTAGTCTTGCTGCGGCTAGTTCATTCACCATGAGTTCCGGTACCCGCTTATATATCGGTGGAGTATTTACAAACAACGTAGGCGGTACGGCAACAAACTGGAACGGTACACAAGTGGTACTAGGTAGTGGTACCGAGTACGAGGTCAGTGGTAAAGCAGTTGCAACTGAACGGTATAACATTCTGGAAGTGGGCACAAACACTGATATTAGTATGTGGAATTCTTCAGCCACGACAACTATTGTCGCGTCTTCTGGTTCTCTGTATTCACAAGATCATAACGCGGTGAACGGTAGCTTGTATATCTTTGGTGATTACCACATTGCTACTACAACGGAACATTGGAGCTACGCAACAGACTTTGATGGCGCAGCGCTTGGTGGATCACCACGGGCGGCGTCGGTAGCAATTGCTGGTGGATCGACGGTGACAGTCGATGGTGGTACTCTCCATATGCTTGGATCGGCTAACAGTACTAGTACTGTGTCAAACCAAGGTACTGGTATATATACGTTTACCGCTTCTGCGGGGATATTTGACGCTGAATACTATCGCTTCCGCAACCTAGACGCTGATGGGTTACAAATACTTGGTACAGCTACAATTGGTTCTCTTTCCCTGGGTGATTTTGAACAAGCAAGTGATAGTGCAACACTTATTACGCTAGTCTCCACAGCACTAAACACTAATGCTTCTCTCGTGGTTACTAATACTCGATTTGCTACTGGTGGCTTTGTAGCTGGAACAAACATCTCTCTTGATGCTACTACGACTAACAGTTGGCTTATTACAGGCGCTAGCGGCAACTTGTGGGGAGAATCATACGACGTCGATGGCACTGATGATTGTAGTTCGATTCGTTGGGATGATAGTCAGTGTCTCCTCACCGAACAAGCGACCTATCGTTGGCGTAATGACGACGGTGGAGAAGGTGCAGCACCAGGAACTTGGTTTGATTCAAATTGGGCTGCTCGAAAGCGCGTACGAGTAGTCAACGAAGACGCTACCACTTATACTGATGTCGCTGTTAAAGTTGAAGTTGCCTATGACACTGATATGCAA
Organism: Candidatus Parcubacteria bacterium; assembly: GCA_009995385.1. Classification (GTDB taxonomy): domain Bacteria; phylum Patescibacteriota; class Minisyncoccia; order Phycocordibacterales; family UBA918; genus OLB19. The sequence goes on along the minus strand of JAACPT010000002.1, from coordinate 2,109 downwards.
ACTGATTTTGATGACGTTCGCTTCACTGATGCTAGTGGGACGACAACACTCAGCTATTGGCGCGAGCAATACACGACGGCAACTGCTGCACAGTTCTGGGTAAAAGTTCCAACCATGAATGCTGATACTGTCACTGAACTCTACTTGTACTACGGTAATAATACGGCAACGACCACGAGCGAGATCAGTGATGTGTTCAATGCGTATGATGATTTTGATGATAACAACCTCACTGAGTATTCGGGTGATACTGCAAAATTTGGCACCACTGGCACCTTCGCCTATGGTGGTGGCTACGGTCTGTACGCCTCTCCAAACCCAAATGACAAAACAACTGATGGAATCGGACGCACTGATTTCACGATTTCTCAAGGTGAGATCATCCGCTATATGCAATATGTAGATACCACCGTTGGCAGTGCCGATGAAGTCTGTACATTGTTTGCTGTACAATCGCCAGTAACAGCAAATCAGAATTACGGTGTCTGTCTAGAGCAATTTGGAACTGACCGAGTTTCATTAGTTGAAAATGTGCAAAATACTGATTCTACAGGAACAGTACTCGCTTCCTCTAGCATCAGTCTTGTAACTGGATGGTACGAGATTGAGATAGATTGGCAGACAAATAACAGTATTGATGTGGCTGTTTTTGATGCTACGGGATCTCTGGCAGCAACGACGTCTGCGACCGATAGTACATACACCAGTGGTGGGTTTGGCTTTACCTTCTGGGGTCAAAATGGCGGCTGGGATAGCTACATCTCGTGGCCACGTACCGCGACGCAACCAGTGGTGTATCTCGGTGCCGAACAGTTACAAGGGGGCGCAAGTTGGGCAGCTGCGCAAAATACGCCAACCGGTGGCTTCCTCTTTGATGAAACCGCTCGACTTCGTATTGGTATTGAAAATACAGGATTGCCGATTACTAACCAAAATTTCCGCCTGGAGTTTGCGCCGAAACTTGCTGCACCAAGTTGTGAAGCAGTTACTAGTGGTTCATTTACCGCAGTACCGAACCTCGCTAGTTGTGGTACGTCCGCAATCTGCATGACTACCTCTGCAAATGTCACTACTGGCAGTCCGACTACTGATCATTTGCTCACCGCTGCAGGTGCCTTTGTACCAGGTCAGATTGTGGCTGATACCAGTAATCAATCAACAGCAATTAATGTTGATCAAAATAAATACATTGAGCTTGAGTATGTAATTAAACTGACTACTAATGCTGTCAATGATGCGTACTGTTTCCGAGTTACTGATGGTGGCTCCACATTAGATTCATACGCAAAACTTCCAGAACTCACGCTGGCATTTGATCCAACCGTTGGTCCAATATCCTTTAACAATGGTCTTAATATTTCGCTCACTCCAGGTACGACTACTACTATTCTTGCAACCAGTACGGTGACTGACTATAACGGAACGGCTGATCTTGCATACGCGACCACTACCTTCTATCGCTCAACCGTTACCGCAAGTTGTACTCCGGACAATAATAATTGTTATGTGGCGTCAGGAGCAGCGTGTACATTTAGTAATTGTGTAGGTACTTCTTGCACTCTTACGTGTAGAGCTGATTTTGAGTTCCATGCTGATCCAACTGATCAAAACGGCGGTGAGTTTTGGTATGCGTTCATGGAAGTAGCTGATCAAGGTGGAGCGACAGATTTTGATACTTCTTTTGGTATCGATGTATTTACGATTCGCGCGTTGGATGTCTTGAATGCCATTAATTATGGTACCGTTGATATTAATGAAAATACCGGTACATTCAATCCAACTGTTTCAATCGTCAATCTTGGTAACGAGGCAATCGATGTCGAGGTAGCAGGCACGGACATGACGGATGGTGTTGCATCGGTGATACCAGCAACTCAACAGCGATTTTCTACCAGTACCTTTGATTACAATTCTTGCGTTTCATGTAACACCTTGTCAGTGACCGGTTCTCCAGTTGAGGTAGACCTTCTAAAACCACTGGTAAGTGATCCGTTAATTACCGATGATATTTACTGGGGTATTGCAGTGCCATTTGGTATTGCTAGTAATCCACACAGCGGTATGAATGTCTTTACAGCAATCGCTGACTAATCTGTGTACTATGAGAAC
>JAACPT010000019.1 GCA_009995385.1 Candidatus Parcubacteria bacterium | reverse complement strand
AGAAAATGTTACCCATACTGCAGCGACTATCTCTTCTCTCCCCAAAAGACTCACTAAACCAGTCGACCTTATCTGTGTCGGAGAAGTATGGCTCAGTCATAAAGAGTTCATTCGTATCAATAAAGAACGGGAAAAAAATGGTGAACCGTTATTTGCTAATCCCCGTAATGCGGCGGCGGGTTCACTACGCCAACTCGATCCGGTGGTTGCCGCTGCGCGGAAGCTTTCATTGACGGTTTATGATATTGATTTACTGACGATATATAACACTAGTGTAAACATTCCAAAGACACAATGGGAAGAGCTACAACTTCTAGCGGGACTTGGTTTGCCGACGAACAAGAATTCTGCCTTCTGCAGAGATACTGAAGCTGTGCAAGAGTTTTATTCAATGTGGCTTAAGAAGCGAGAGACACTCCCACATGATATTGATGGAGTGGTAATGAAAGTGAATGCTATTTCTCTGCAACGACTCTTGGGGTATACCGCGAAAGCACCGCGATTTGGTATTGCGTACAAATTCCCTGCAGTTGAGGCGACGACGGTGGTAGAAGATATCGTGCTACAAGTAGGTCGTACTGGTGTGGTTACGCCAGTGGCGCACTTGCGACCAGTCTATATTGATGGTTCGACTGTTTCTCGGGCAACACTCCATAATGAAGACAATATCTCTAAGCTCGACATTAGAATTGGCGATACGATTATTTTGCGTAAAGCGGGTGACATAATTCCTGAAATACTTTCTGTTGTTAAAACGCTTCGACCAAGACACACTGCAGTGTACCAATTTCCAAAAAAAGTAGCAGAGTGCGGAGGAGACGGATCAATAGAGCGTATCCCTGGAGAAGCCGCGTATCGTTGTGTTTCAAAAGATTCAGGTACATTACACCGCCAACGGCTTTACTATTTTGCCTCAAAAAAAGCATTCAATATCGATGGGGTGGGACCAAAACTTATTGATTTATTTTTGGAATACGGACTGATTTCTTCATATGCAGATTTCTTTACGCTGACTGCTGGTGACCTCCGGGATTTACCTGGCTTCAAAGAAAAAGCAGCACAAAATGTCATACAAGCAATCGCCGCCGCTCGAACGGTCCCGTTGCACCGCTTGCTGGTAGGACTTTCAATTGAGAATGTGGGGGAGGAAACTGCGCGCTTAATTGCCGAGACGTTTGGTTCTTTGGATACAATCATGTGTGCCTCACAAGAGGAAGTGGCAGAGATTTATGGTGTGGGTGATGTGGTGGCAGAGTCGCTTGTATCCTGGTTTAAGAATCCATTGCATCAAAAAACTCTCGCTGAGCTTCTCCCGCATTTGGTGCTGGAAAATCCAGTAGCACATGCAGGTTCACAAAAATTACAAGGAAAAACCTTTGTACTTACTGGTACACTCACGACGATGAGTCGAGACGAAGCTAAAGACTGCATCCGTCAATTAGGGGGAAAAATTTCTTCGAGTGTTTCAAAGAAAACAGATTATGTTGTGATAGGAGCAGATCCAGGAAGTAAGGCTACTGAGGCAGAAAAATTACGGGTTCCGATTCTTTCAGAGATAGATTTCAAGAAAATCATTGCGCCCAATTAAATAGTTCTCAAATGTCACGTTTTTACTTTCACCCGACAAGTGGTATGCTACATTTCTATGAATCGTGAAGAAATTACACACTTGGCAGCACTATCTCGAATTCGACTTTCTGAAGTCGAGCTCACAAATTTAGAAAAAGAACTTTCATCGATTGTTGCATATGTCAGTGCGGTAAGTGATATTGCTGCCGATGATGTTGCTACAACACCAAACGTTGGGGTTCGTTTTAATATATTTCGCAAGGATGAAGTGACCAATGAAGGAGACCAGTACACAAAAGATATTTTGGCAGAAGCACCCGCAACCGAAGGAAGATATTTAGCAGTGAAAAAGATTTTGGAAATCGGAGATTAGTATGAAAAAGACTATTGCAGATTTACGATCAGCATTTATTGCTGGTACCTCTACCCCGGTAAAAGCAATCGAAGCGGCTTTAGCGGTAATTAAAGAGCAAGATGGAGAAATACACGCATTCCTCGACGTCTACGATGATGTTGTAGAAGCTGCCGAGGCTGCTACTGCGCTCTATAAAGAAAAGGGAAACGATACGCCACCACTACTTGGTATACCAGTTGCCCTCAAAAGCAATATTCTCATAAAAGGAAAACGAGTCACGGCTGGTTCAAAGATTCTCGAAAAGTATACGGCTGTATATGATGCGACGATTGTGAAGCGTTTACGTGAAGCGGGTGCAATTTTTATCGGTGCCACCAACATGGACGAGTTTGCGATGGGGGGATCAACCGAAAATTCAGCGTTTGGACCAACTAGGAACCCAGTCGATACTGCTCGGGTACCAGGAGGCTCGTCCGGTGGTTCGGCCGCTGCTGTAGCAATGGGTGCGGTGCCAGTTGCTATTGGTACCGACACTGGCGGTTCAATTCGTCAACCAGCTAGTTTCTGTGGTCTGGTTGGTTTTAAACCAACCTATGGCGCCGTGTCTCGGTATGGACTGATTGCTATGGGTTCTTCTCTCGATCAAGCTGGTCCGCTGACTAATTCTGTTACGGATGCAGAACTCGTCCATAATGTTATGGCAGGGGCCGATCCAATGGACGCAACTACTATTACCGAAGATACGTACAGCGAAGTGCCACTTAAGGAAACCTACACATTTGGTGTGCCACGACATTTCATGGCCGATGGCGTCGACGAAGAAGTTTTACAGGCATTTGATGCTCATATTGAGTTACTCCGCGCCGCTGGGCATACTATTGTCGATATAGAATTGCCACTTTTTGAGCAAGGGCTCGCCGCCTATTATATTGTGATGCCAGCCGAAGTTTCTTCTAACCTTGCTCGTTTCGATGGTATTCGCTACGGGTTATCTGCGGAAGCAGACAACTTGCTTGGAGTATATGAAAAATCACGAGCAGAAGGATTTGGGAAGGAAGTCAAGCGTCGCATCTTGCTCGGTACATATGTACTTTCTTCTGGATACTATGATGCGTATTACGGCAAAGCGGAATTGGTCCGTACCATGATGCGACGAGAACTGGCAGAAACTTTTAAGAAGGTAGATATCATTTTGACACCGACTGCACCGACCCCCGCTTTCAAGTTAGGAGAAAAAGAAGACCCCTTGGCAATGTATCGTCAAGATATCTTTACTGTGCCAGTTAATCTCACTGGTGTACCGACACTGTCGTTTCCAATGGGGACTGTCGAACAAGAAGGGAAGCAACTTCCCGTTGGCATCCAATATATCGGACCACTAGGTGGTGATAAACGACTATTCTCGATTGGTAAAAAAGTATACGATACAAGGTAATATTGTATTTTTATGCAACCAACCATTATTCCCGCATCAACTGCTACTTCGGGACCGACGATACCTGGGGTCTCAGTTGATGCTGGCTTCCCATTCATGCAGCTTTTTAGCGGCTTGGGAACAGGTTGGTTTTCTTTGGCTGGCATTATTGCTATCTTGAGTTGGGTTTGGTCAGTTTTTACCATATTCGCATATATTCTTTCTATCATCCTTCTTGTCCTGTATGTATATGCTTCAGTACGAAAGAATCTGTACGTTGGGTTGCAGACGCAGATGCTTCGTGATGCGGAACGGTTGTATGATGAACAATTTCGCGGGGTAATACATAGTACTCGGTTACAAGACGTGCTGACTCACTCGGATTCTGAAAACCCTAATGACTGGAAATTAGCTATTATCGAAGCGGACATTATTCTTGATGATGCACTCAAGCAAAAAGGGTACCCAGGTAATTCTCTCGGCGAACGACTAAAAAATGTTTCACCGCAGCAGCTCAATTCATTGCAAGATGCATGGGAGGCACACAAGGTCCGTAATCGGATTGCGCATGATGGATCAGATTTTATTTTGACTAAACGAATCGCTGAAGAAACGATTGGTCGATATCGCCGAGTACTGAGCGAGTTAGGAGTGTTGTAGGGTTGCCAAGAGGACAAAAATGGTGTATTTTCAACAGACTGTTTTTAGTATATCTTTTGACTTAAAAGAAGAGAAGAGAAAGCAATATCTCTTTCGTCTCTAAAATAGTAAAATTAAATGAAACATAGCGGGGTAGAGGAGAGGTACCTCGGGAGGCTCATAACCTCCAGACCCCGGTTCGATTCCGGGCCCCGCAACAAATAACAAAAGACCTGACAATTTGTCAGGTCTTTTGTTATACTACTTGATGTATGCAATGTGTAATTCTCGCCGCAGGAAAAGGAACTCGACTTCGACCATTAACCGATAACGTCCCAAAACCATTAGTAAAAGTAGCCGGTAAAGCTTTATTGGATCATATTGTGGAGGTGTTACCTTCGGCGGTTGATGAACTCATTTTGGTCACTGGTTACCTTGAAGATCAGATCAAACAGCACTGCGGTGATACATTTTATGGACGTAAAGTCACCTATGTCCATCAAGCTGAACAGAAAGGTACTGGTCATGCCTTATGGCTTTGCAAAGACCTCATCAAAGGTCGCTTCTTATTTATGTTTGCTGATGACCTACATGGATTACAAGATATTGCTCGAGCGACTTCGTATACTCGTTCGATGCTGACTCTCACGACTAATAATCCTGAACGGTTTGGAATCGTGGTACGTCACCCAGATGGTACCTTGGCAGAAATGATTGAAAAGCCAGAACACCCCCCATCCAACCTCGCTTCAACTGGAGTGATGGTACTCGATGAACATATTTTTGATTATGACTTAAAAGTCGAGAAAAATGGAGAGTTCTATCTTACTGATGTGATTGAGGAGTATGCTAAAGATTATCCGATTGCGGTAGTAGAGCAGGATCTTTGGATTCCGATTGGATATCCTGAAGATGTTGAGAAGGCAGAACGGATACTTAACACCCTCAGTGGAAATGGTCGGGTAAAGAACTATTGAAGCAGATGGAAAAATAGTGTACTCTAGCGCCACAGTATGTCGGCGTAGCTCAGACGGTTAGAGCACAGCACTCATAAAGCTGGGGTCGGAGGTTCGATTCCTCCCGTCGACACAGCCACTAAAAAAACCAACCTTGTGTTGGTTTTTTTAGTGGCTAGCACTAGATTGGACTTGGTCACTCTCATAGATTTTCTTTCGTTTTACTTATAAAATCTCATTCACTCGACCCTTACTCGTCGCAATCCTCGGCTTCGCCTGCGGACCTGTCGCGGTTCGGTTCGCGTTCCGTCTATCACGAAAAAAATATAACCTCAGTCTATCTAGACTGAGGTTTAATTATTTTATGCGCGCTAGACGGGACTCGAACCCGCAACCTCCCGCGTGACAGGCGGGTGCTCTAACCAGTTGAGCTACCAGCGCAATGTAATTTTTA
>JAACPT010000018.1 GCA_009995385.1 Candidatus Parcubacteria bacterium | reverse complement strand
TATGCGTAAACGTCCACTCACCAGTACCATCGACATTGTCCGCACCCGTCTTTTCAAACGCTGGAAAATCGGTTACCCACAAAAATGCGAGCAGTTCTGGGTCATCTTTATCGGCGCGGATATCGGGACGGTCATTGCCATATTGTTCCATGGCATCATTGTAGGTCATTCGTGGGAATGGTATCTGTTGGATACGCTTCTCTGGGTAAAACTTTGTGACCAAGGCAATTAACATCGCCTCGTTAAGACTCATCACGTCTTCCTCTTCTACAAACGAAAGCTCCATGTCGAGCTGCGTAAACTCAGGCTGCCGATCGCCACGCGAATCTTCGTCACGCATACACCGAGCAAACTGGAAGTACCGTTCAAACCCACCGACCATGAGCAACTGTTTATATTGCTGTGGCGACTGGGGCAGTGAGTAAAACGTACCGTGACTGAGCCGTGACGGGACAATGTATGACCGTGAACCTTCTGGTGTCGGTGCTGAAAGGAGTGGTGTTTCCACCTCTACAAAATCCTGCTCCGTAAGGTAATCACGTACAAATTTCTGAATCGCATGGCGAACACGCACATTTTTTTGCATTCGTTCGCTCCGAAGATCCAAGTATCGATATTTGAGACGAGTCGCTTCATCCACCACCCGAGTATCTTCATTGACCGGGAACGGAAGTACCACTGTGTCGTTGAGTATTTTGATATTAGTGATTTCGAGTTCGATAGCACCATTTTGTACTCCAATGTTTACCATTTTTTCTGGACGCTTATTTACTATTCCAGTGATTTCAACCACTGATTCAGGTCGCGTTGTCTTCGCTACCTCGAGTACTGCCGGCTTTCCAAAGACCACTCCCTGCACCTTGCCACTCCGATCACGAAAATCAAAGAATGCCATTTTCCCTTGGTCGCGGATCACGTCAACCCAACCTTTAATAACTACTTCTTTCCCTACTTGTGAATCAAGTTCACCAATTAGTGTTCGTTTCATATGTATGAGTTTGGAAAAAGAAAAAGCACCATGCCTTCACTCCTCCAAATATATTATGATTGCTAATATATTTGCAGGGGCGAATACAACCTAGTTGCAATACGCGGTGCCACCCTACTTGTTACTCATTGTGCGCAATATCGGGCGCAACCCGGAAGAGTCTACTCATCAAAAAGATTTTCTTTCTTCACCTCACCAGTGTCCGCTGGATCATCGGTATACCTTATGTATACCGCACCCCCATAAAAAATCAAGTCTCAAATTGAGTGGCAAGCTACCTCACGTGGTCTTAGGAAAAAGTACGTAGGCAAACAATACCAACCCTCCAGCCATGACATAAATAATTGGAATACCGAGCACTGCCGCAATACCACTTCCTAGTAGCGGTGCGATTCCTTGTGAAAGTGCCTGAAAAGATCCATTAATACCAAGAGCTGCTCCCTGACGATTGGCTGATACTCCTTTACTAATGAGCGCCGGTAGATTGGTGGTGATAAGGCTCATTGCCGCGGACATGAATGGGATCAAGGCATATAGTAGCCAGACGTTAAACACTACCATCTGAGCAAACAATGAAAGTGCTAGAAGTGGAAAGGCAAAACGCAAAATCGCTCGCTCACTGTACCGCGCATTAGCAAACCGTACTACAAAAATTTGTGAAAGAACGATACAGACACCAACCGTGGCAAAGTATGTCCCCGTATCAGCTTCACTAAAACCATACCGATATTCCAAGAACACCGCACTAAAAGAGGTATGGATACCAAATCCGAGCATCTGCAAAAAACTCACGGTATAGAGTGGTCTAGTGTCGACGTCTAGGTAGGCAATTTTAATATTATGAAACGCCTTAAACACAGAAAACTTCCCTGCCACTGTTCGCACGTGATGTGTCTCAGGAAGCATGAACGTGATAAAGACCAAGTTCACTACCCCCAGGAGCCCGGCAAACAAGAATGGTAATGCGGGATTGCCGGTCAGCGCCACGATGTACCCACCGATGAGTGGCCCCAAAATAAAACCCAAACCAAATGCTCCACCAATCAAGCCAAAGTTTCGCGCTCGATGTTTAGGCTCGGTCACATCCGCAATCGTCGCTTGGACAATACTAAAATTTGCCCCCGCGACTCCAGCTACCAAGCGACTAATAAACAAAAGTGGTAACGATACGATCGCAATTCCGGCCGCAAAGAGCAACTGTGCTACTGCCAAGACTCCCACCCCAAGGGTCAGCAGTTTTTTACGCCCGTAGGTATCGGACAAGTCGCCGAGTAACGGCGCTGCCAAGAACTGCATGATACCAAAAAGGGCTGTCATCAAACCAGCAATAAAATATTGCTCACCAATGCTATATCCAGTAAGCATGAACGTCGGTGCCGTATTGTCAGTAAAAAGCGCCGGGACGAGGGGGATTAAAATCCCAATCCCAATGACATCTAGGAGGAGTGTAACAAACAGTATTGTCAGAATTCTTTTTTCGCGCATAGCGGCTAATCATACGAGGAAAGAGAGATCGTGACAAGGAAAGTTCAGCGCCATTGCGGTCAGAAATTAAATCTGTATCATTCAAGATCCGCATCTACGCACGACTGTTAATCATATCTATTTTGCTGTACCAACACCTTGAAATCCTGGAAGAACATACTCGGTATCGTTCATGAACATCATCAGTCATTACTCCCTATTCTTCATTCGAATATGTAGACAATCATGTTTGGTAAAATTCATTTTGTATTTCTTCAGTGTTTTCTCCCTACGCCATCTCAATCGTGACCGTCACAATTTTTTTGAAGGTGTTACTTCCAAAGTCTGAATCTGCTTCAATTACAGTGAACATGACTGAAAGTATAGCACCACACTATTATTAACACCTTCAAATAATATAAGGAACGAAAATGAGTAGGCCAATTATACCTGCCGTAATAGCCGAAATAAGTACTGCCCCCGCAGCAACATCTTTTGTATCTCTCGCGTAGGGATGAAAATCAGGGGACGTGAGATTAATATCAATTTCAATAGCGGTGTTAAATGCTTCTGCTGTCAAAACAAATCCACCGGCAAATACGAGCAGCATCCACTCCATTCTCGTGATTCCAAAATAGAGGCCAAGTGCCACTGCAACCAAAAAGATAACGAGGTGCACCCAGGCGTTGTGTGTCGTTTTTACGAATACTGCCAGCCCCCTACCCGCATAGGAAAAACTCTTTGCTCTTTTAATAAGTGAAAATTCTTCTGGAGTATCGAGTATCTCTTCCATAGATAAAAGTGTAGCACGCCTACCTGTAAGCAAAACTCCATCTTTGCACCGAACTCAAAAAAGTTTACTCAGTAAAGGCACGTTTAATCACACGTATATACTCAGGATGCGAGATATCGTGTGGAGAATCCTTTGCAATACGTAGTACTGCGTTTTTAGCTAACTGTACCGTTTCTTCACAGCGTACTTTTAATGCTGGATACTGCTTCCCTTCTTCCTCGCCATACATAACGACTGTAGGAATGGTAAGTGCTTTCGCCACTTCTCTTCCGCTTCTTGTCGCAATTTCAGCGATTCTTTTTTTACCAAGATATCGGACTATCCACATTTTCATTGCTGGTAAATCTTCTTTGAAATCTGAACTCAATGAGCAGAGAAATAGTTTTTTAGGAGACAAGCGTTCTCCAGCCATAAGCGCAATTACTGCGCCGTAAGAAAAACCAAGAATATAATTCTCATCAGATTTATGTTTCAGATAAAATTTTTCGAACTCCAAAATGTACTCAGTCATTGTCCGACTACTCCAGGTAATTGAAACCATCTCAACAGCGAATCCTTTTCCCCTTAAAAATTGCCGCAACCAACGAAATGATTGGTTGTCTGGTTTTTGTTTAAATCCCGGTATGAGAAAAATTTTTTTCATTGTGAGAGCGTTTGGAAATAATTATTCCCTCACTAAATCAAGCGCTGCCATAGCGTACCGAAAAGTATCGTGACCCAGACGGTCGTTTTTTTCTTTTAACACAATGAGTTCTTCTCTCGTTACCCAAATGCATTTTGCCGCAGAGACAACGTCTTCTTCTAACTGCGGATTAATATCTCTAGAGTCTGCTTTTGCTACAAAGATAAATGCCGAGTGGTCATGGCAATCAGTTATTTTGTGGCGATTAACAAATAAAGGAGGTACTAGATCCTTATTGCTATCATTATCACTTTTCACCCAACTTGCAGGACCTACCAACTCGACTTTTAGACCAACCTCTTCCCATACCTCCCGCAGGGCAGCTTCATTAACATCTTCTCCAGGATCAATATGTCCACCTGGTGCACCCCAACGGTTATACTTTTCATGAAGGCGTAGTAGCACCGCTTTGTTGTGTACTACGTATGTGTCGACACAGAGATCAAGATAATAATTTAAATGCGCCATGGATACAGTATAGCAAAATCGTCTTATTGGGCTAAGAAAGTGTCCTCAGCCGTACCAGCGATTTGGTACATAAGACAAACCTTTTTCTTGTTGGAAGTAATCAAAAAAGAAATAAATTAGACTATAGCGCTGCTGTACTTCGACGTATGTTCAGGTACAGCACAATCAAAAAAGCGAACGTCACTGCCGATAAAAAAGGAAACGTAACAAACCCAAATACTTCAATTACCTTTTCACCACAATCAGCCGTACCATCAGCTAAACACGGCACCACTCCCGCGGCGATTGTTTCACTCGGTATCATCTGGTAGACGTACTGATAGACAGCCACAGCAAAACCAAAAATAGACAAGACGATGCCGTAGATTGGAAAATGCACTGAGTCACGCACTCGGTACGCAACAACACCAAGAAGTGCTTGCGGGTAGAGGGCAATCCGTTGCAACCAACAAAGTGAACAGGGTAAAAATCCAAAATACTCTGAATATAAAAGTGAAGTAGCAACTCCACCCCAAGTCGCAATGAGTAATATCCACCAGACGTACCTTGCCAAAAGTCGTCGATACCATCGACTGTCGCTAAAAAAATAATCGTACGCTAATAGCAGAGTTACTAGCAGTAATGTGAGTCCACCAAGTGCGTAAGCTACATTAATCGCTTGTAGATAAAAAAACATGATATATAGAGTACCATACAGCTACATCAAATAATAAAAAACCGAGAGTGCGGAAACTCTCGGTCTATTTTTTGCTTGTAGCAACTACTGAAAGGAGTGCCTTTCACTGGGGCAGCGAAGCTCGGTGAGAGAATCGCGACCTTAACTCCTTTGACTAACTTAGTAAATTTCTTATTCATAATACTTTTAATTATAGGACTTTAAATACTCCTCCAAAAAACTAATTTCACGCTTTAAAATAAAGTAACCTTCAAATTTACCA
>JAACPT010000034.1 GCA_009995385.1 Candidatus Parcubacteria bacterium | reverse complement strand
GTAGAAAATCTCCGAGTACTATTGGCGTCTGATGAATTTAAACATCTGACGCCGGGTAATTTTCAGTACATCGATCTACGTTTCGGAAATAAAGTTTTTGTGAACGAAGCACCAATACGACCTGAAGAGGCGAGTAGTACCGAAGCATCTTTTTAGAATAACAATCTGTGGTATAGTCTCGAAGCTTACAATGGACAACTAACTAGATTCAGGAATTTGCGTTGAGAAAGAGTCGCAAGTTTTGAAGAACATTCTATCTAGTCGTCTCACTCGTTTTTAATATGAACTTTTGGCAAAAACTCCCCAAACCGATTATGGTCGTCGCGCCGATGGCGGATGTTACTGATGCTGCGTTTAGACAGATGATTGCCAAAGAGAGTGCTCATGAACGAAAAGACGGAACGATTGGTGGTCCAGATGTTATGTGGACAGAATTTGTGGCTGCTGATGGGCTGATGCGCGCAACACCAGAGGGAAAGAAAAAACTCATGGCTGATTTGCTATATGTAGAAACAGAGCGTCCGATTGTTGCGCAACTGTTTACTAGCAATCCAGAGCACATGGAGTCCGTAGCAAAATTAGTGCGAGATCTGGGATTTGATGGGATTGATATCAATATGGGGTGCCCTGACCGTTCGATAGAGAAACAGGGATGTGGAAGCGCGATGATTAAAACTCCCGCCGTTGCCAAAGAAATCATTCGCGCGGCAAAACGTGGAGGAAAGGGGTTACCAGTTTCGGTAAAGACTCGGGTAGGGTACAGCCATGATGAACTCGAAGACTGGTTGCCAGCGCTTTTAGAAGAAGAACCAGCTGTCGTTACTATCCATGCTCGCACTAGAAAAGGGATGAGTAAGACTCCAGCGGATTGGGGGCGGGTAAAGCGGGCGGTGGAGATTCGTAACGCACTTCATGCACCGACATTTATTTTTGGAAATGGTGATGTACTTTCATTGCAGGATGGGCACCAGAAAGCGGAGCTTTCTGGTGCCGACGGCGTCATGGTAGGTAGGGCCTTGTTTGGTAATCCGTGGTTTTTTCATCCTACTAAACGTTTGCCTGTCCACCTTACCGCACTACCGACCAAAGGAGTCAATCCTGATACGCTCCATGTTTCTGCTACGGTAGACCCTGGAATATCATATGTCACGCTCGAAGAACGCTTGCGAGTGCTGGTTGAACATACGTATCTGTTTGAGAATTTACTCCCACATAAGAATTTCGCAGTCATGAAAAAACATTATAAAGCGTACGTGAATTCTTTTCCTGGAGCCGCAGAATTACGCGTCGAATTGATGGAACAGAACACTGCGACCGCCGTGGAAGCAGTGATTACGAAATGGCTAGTGAAATAAATTGTTAAAAATTACGGCTGTGTATAGTGGAGTAACCAAAAGAATCAAGCACTGGTACACTAAATAAGATGAACGAAATATTACACGCGAACATTTTCTTTTTAATCGCTACTATCGCGACGGTGGTGTTTTGTGTCTTACTCAGCTTCATTCTTTATCACGTCTTAAAAATCGTTAAGAGTCTTCGAGCGATTATAGAACGAATAGAAGCAGGAAGCGAAGTAATTGCACGCGATGTCGCACAAGTGCGTGAGTTAGTAGTAGGCGGAGGAATATGGTCACGAGCAATACAATTTTTTATTGGAAGAACGCGCGACAACGGCAAAAAACGCCAACGTGTCCGCACAGAAGCATAATGATTTCACATAAATACTATGGCAAAGAAAGAACAGAATAAATCAGCAATGACCTCCGCCCAAAAAATCAGCGTTGGTGTCGGTCTCACGGCAGCAGCAGTTGCCGCCGCTGGTGCGTACTTCCTCTATGGAAGTAAGAATGCAAATAAAAATCGAAAAGCAGTGAAGAGCTGGATGCTTAAAGCCAAGGCAGAAGTGCTTGAAAAACTCGAAGAGGCAAAAGAGATGTCTCAAGATGAGTATGAAGCGATTGTAAAAAACGTCGCTGGTGCGTACGTTGGGGCAAAAAATGCTTCAAAAGCTGAACTAAAGTCATTTAAAGATGAGATGGTTGATCATTGGAAGGCGATTGAACGAACTGCCAAGCCAAAGAAGAAGGTAGTAGCCAAGAAAGTTGCTGCAGTGAAGAAGGCAGTAGCCAAGAAAGTTGCGTAGAAATAGTTATACACTGTTATATCGGCGCGGGGTCTTTGACCCCGCGCTGATTTTGTATGATAGGAGTATGAGACGATTATTTGTAGCTTCGATAGCCATAGTTGCTTTGGTGAATGTATTTCATATTTCACGTGCTGCAGTACCGATACCAGTAACTTCCACAATTTCTGAACTAGAACTGGTAGTGGTTGAAACAGTTCCTGCAGTAGTCACTGCTAAAGCATATTGTGTGATTGATATTAAGACTGGGAAAATCCTTCTTGCTAAAGATGCTTCCGAAGAATTACCAATTGCCTCCGTTACCAAACTTTTCACAGCAGCAGCACTTCTTTCACGCGCTGAAAATGAAGTCGTTGTCACTGACGCTGACGTCGCTACTGAAGGGAGAGCTGGGAAGCTACAAGCAGGGCAAGTGTATCAGGCACATGAGTTACTCTTCCCACTGTTACTAGAATCTTCTAACGACGCTGCTACCGCGGTGGAGCGAACTGTAGGAAAAATTACGTTTGCAGGTAAATCACTCGCTGATGGTTCTGGTTTATCTTCTTTGAATCGTGCTTCGGCTAGTACGCTCGCAACCGAGGTGCGTAACTTGTACCAGACGCAGCCACATATTTTTGATATCACCACACTCACGCAATACATTGGTACTTACACTGGTTGGGTAAATAATTCTCCCGTGGCAACTATTCCCGGGTATCGTGGTGGAAAACACGGCTATACACTGGCAGCAGGTAAGACACTAGCGGCAGTGTTTGCTGAGCCGTCACTTGCTGATCGCGAGCTAGCATACATAATTTTAGGGAGTGATGATCTTAAGTCCGACATGCTTCATTTACGTACCGCAATCGAGCATTCGGTACGTCTGCAATAATTTGTTATACTACCGCTATGTCAGTTACCACCGCCCTGTACCGCAAATATCGGCCACAAACGTTCGCTGAAGTTAAAGATCAAGATCATATTGTTACTGTTCTCGAGGGGGCGATTAGAAAAGGAGAAATACCGCACGCTATTCTTTTTTCGGGTACTCGAGGTACTGGTAAAACAACACTCGCACGACTCTTTGCTAAAGCCATTGGTACCTCTGATATTGATCTCTACGAAATAGACGCCGCTTCAAACCGTGGCATCGATGATGTTCGTGAACTCAAAGAAGCGGTGCATACACTACCGTACGAATCTGAGCACAAGGTGTACATCATTGATGAGGTGCATATGCTCACAAAAGAAGCCTTTAATGCGCTCCTCAAAACGCTTGAAGAACCGCCACAGCACGTGGTATTCATTTTGGCGACTACCGAAGAAGAAAAATTGCTCGATACGATTCTCTCGCGCTGTCAGGTATTTCGGATGCACGCCCCTTCACGCGAAGTGTTAGCAACTACCGTGACTGAAGTTGCCAAAAAAGAAGGATTTTCGCTCAGTCCAGATGCCGCTGATCTTATTGCTATTGCGGCTGATGGTTCATTCCGCGATGCGCTTGGAGTGATGCAGAAAGTCATTATGGCGTCTGGTGATCGTATTGGGAGTGCGGACGAAGTCGCTGCTATCATCGGTGCACCAAGGACTGAGACTATGCTTCAACTTGTCGCCGCACTCCATGAAAAAAATCGGGAGGCAGCTCTCACTGCAGTCATGGCTGCAGTCACTAGTGGGGTCGATATGAAGTTGTTTTCTCGATTGTTACTCGAGCATATCCGCGCGGTCATGCTACTTCGAAATCTGCCTGCTAAAGAACGCGATATTCTCGGTGCCTTTGGTACTGAGACACAAAATCGTCTCCGCGAGTACGCTGCCGGTACTTCACCACTTAATTCACGGGTGCTTTTACGTTTTCTGCAAGCGGCAGAACTTGTTGCTCGTTCACCTATCCCACAAGCGCCGCTCGAGATTGCCATAATTGACGTCACCGAATAAACACATATGAAAATCTATCTTGTGCGACATGGGCAAACAGGAGGTAATGTGGCACACCGCCACCAAGCTGAACACACACCACTTACTCCACTCGGACAAGAGCAAGCACAGCACGTCGCAGAGATTGTTCGTCTATACCAGCCGACCCATTTGCTCACTAGTAATCTTGTGCGAGCTGTAGAAACGGCTCGAGTCATTGGCTCGGTATGCAATCTTATCCCGGAGACGAGTCCGCATTTCATCGAACTGCGCCGACCAAAATATATGTACGGGCATTACCACAAGAGTTTTCGCTCGCTGTGGTTTTATGCGCGTTGGTATTTTGGTTTTGCGGGTGGTGAAGCAGAAGAAGCCGGTGAGAGCTATAAATCACTGCGAGAGCGATTTAGGCAGGCGCAAGCACAGCTCAATACATACCCTAAAGACGCGCGAGTGGTGGTGGTCTCACATACCGTATTCATTGGCTTATTTACTGCGCATTTATGCCATCAGCGACCGCTTAACCCTTTTCATGCCGCGCGTGTTTTTTATAAAATATTCACCATGCCAAATACGCATATTACGCCAATTTATTTTGATGATGAGTCAGAAGAAACGTGCCAGTGGTATACAGAGCGATAATATTTATTCATCCAATGAATTCACCAAGTATTAAAATAATTTCACTCAATATCGAGCGTTCGAAGCATATTGATCGTATTCTTCCATTTCTGGTGCGTGAACAACCGGATGTCTTTTGTGTGCAAGAGTTGTGTAAAAAAGATATACAGTATTTCCAGTCGGAACTTTTGCCTGAGTGCGCTTACATCCCAATGGCCTTTATTGCTGACGACGACGAAACTAGTGAACCTTGCGAAGCGGGGTTGGGTATTTTCTCTCGCCTTAAAATTACCGCATCGCGAGCGCTCCAGTATGCTGGAGAGGGAGACAAGATACCAGTGTATTACCATCCAGACCAGAGTACTACCAATCGGCATCTTTTAATCAGTGATCTTATAAAAGACGGCGTATTATTTAAAATTGGCACCACTCATTTTACGTGGACTCCAGATGGTACGGTCGATGATACTCAGCGACAAGACCTTTCTAAACTGTTAGAAATGCTCAAAAATGAAGACGAATTAATTCTTACTGGAGACTTTAACGCTCCACGTGGTGGCGAAATATTTTCGACCATAACCAACCACTACGGAGACAATGTCCCACTGCAGTACACAACGAGCATCGATGGCGCTCTTCACCGTGCCGGAAAGCTAGAGCATATGGTCGACGGACTATTCAGTACACCGATGTACGAAGTTAAGGATGTCCGCATGGAATGTGGTGTTTCTGATCATTGCGCACTCATCGGCACTGTGTCCAAAAGAAGGTAGAGGATACCAACAAAGTATGGTATGGTATGGAGCGCGCGCAAGCGTCTTTTCGTAACTAGATGAAGATATAAGACGAAAAGAAACAAAACAAATTTTGCCCGATCGTCTAATG
>JAACPT010000020.1 GCA_009995385.1 Candidatus Parcubacteria bacterium | reverse complement strand
CTCAAGTTATGGTGCTTACTCGCGGTGGAGAAGAAAAATCTCCGTACCAAGACATTGTGACTGTAGCAGTTGTTGATGGAAAATGGCGTATTACCGAAATCTCCTGTGCGCAAGGTGAAATTGCTCCCGAGCGAGCCTACGACTTTGAACACGAAGGATTTTTACTTAAAAGTGTTCCACCGCCACTAGACCCTCAGTATTGGCACCTCGTGTATGAAGAGAATGGTCAGCTTGGTCACACTGTCCCATTGTTCTTTAGCGCAGAAAGTATCTGCATTGATGGTGCTGGGAATGAATCAATCTGCGTCCCCACTCAATTTACTGATGCCTCGCCGGCGTTTCTCCAGGCTGCCATGACAGAAGCAGGTGCAGCGGTCCGACGATTGCAATTGAAATAATGATTTAGTACAGTTCTCGACTGAGAATAATCTCACTATGACAATTGATGAACTTAATACTTCTGAAAAACAGACGATACTTCTAGTAGATATTCGAGAACCAGCTGAACTTGCTGCTCTTCCAATGCTCACTGGTTCAATCAATATCCCCATGAGTAGAATCACTGCAGCTGTAGGAACACCAAAGCTCCCGCGTGATAAGAAAATTGTAACCATTTGCTACAGTGGTGCACGCTGCTTTGCAGTTAATGAATACCTTAAGGCACAAGGGTATAGTGTTGATTACCTTGAAGGAGGAATAAGTTCACTCCAGCTGCGGGGTTAGTAGTACGGTTGTTTTATGCTACAATCATGCCGCCTGGGCCCTTAGCTCATCCGGTAGAGCGCTTCCATGGCATGGAAGAGGTGAGCGGTTCAAGTCCGCTAGGGTCCACAGACGTTTAGAAAATATCCCCTGCGGGCGTTTTATTTCAATGTGCTGGTGCGACAAAAGTCTATCAAAAAATAGTTACCGTAATAGTTTCAGTAATTTCTTGTAAGTATCAAGGTGATCACTTACCGCAACAGTTTCAATTACCCCAATGACCGCTTCGTCGTTTCCGCCGGGGTACAGACCGTCGCCAAAGTACACACATTCGTCCTTGTTCCATGACTGATGGTCGATGAGTTTTTGTACATTAGTGCCCTTATGTCGGTCTTTGTGGATGTAGTCAAGGCTAGTCGAACCGCCTATTTTTACTATCAGTTCATCAGACTCAAATGGTATTTGCGCCATCAGTGCCTCACGTTTTTTGCGGTCTGGATCATATACCATTTTGTGCTCGATCGGTGCGGTATTTCCAATCGGACTAAAGGTAATCTGTGAGCCGCGGTCTTCAATCGGTGTCCAATCATAATTTAAATCATGACCTAGAATGCCAATAATAGCGTTGATATGGTTCATGATTTCAGCGCGGTGTGCATCATCAAGCGGTATATTCCACAGTTCATTATTTTCAATATCTGTCGCATGATTACCATTTTGTCCGAGAGTGTATGCAGGGAGATTATTGCTTTGCCACATGATTTTTGATACTTCCTGTCCGGAGACAACGATAATGTCGTGTGGTGTTTCATGTAGTAATTCAAACATTTCTGGTAAAATTGGCTGCCGAGCAGGGGCAATGGTTTGATCCATATCAAAGAAAAGATGCTTGTATTGTTTCATTACTATCAGCATAAACAATTTTATGCTGATAGTAAAATAAACACCCTAGGGTAACTATTGTTAGTTTTGCCTGCTATGATTACTGTATGTCACTTTTTCTTAGTCTCGTCTCAATCCTTAAAGTATTTAGTACTTCGCTTGGTGTTGGAACGTCAACTTTGGCAATCACCAATTTCTTTGTCGCTATTGCTGATGGTTTTATCGATGAGACAGAACGTCGGATGATGGGGGTAGTGTATGTTGTGCTTCGTATCGCGATGGTAGCTATTTTGATAACAACGGGAATTCTTGTGGCACAGGAATTTAGTGCCGTCGGATTTTTGACACTAGCGCCAGTCACCTATATCCAAATCGTTATTTTACTTACCCTGTATGTAAACGCGCTCCTAATGACTGCTCATCTTGTCTCGACGACAGTTGGTCCAGCACTCCAAGCTGGTAGTTGGTATGCTCTTGGGATACTACTAGCACTGCAGTCAACAGCCTCTGCTGACTTCACATTGACGCAATTTTTACTGGGATACATCTCTTGGCTCGTACTAGCTATTGGGATTGTAAATGGCATTATGGCAGTTATTAAAAACAACAAGCACTATCACTCATAGAGTAAATGCTCACTGTTATCTAAATTCATTCTGAGGTGGAGCCTAGTGTAGGTCACCAGGTCGTCGCACGTAGATGATTGGTATCAATATCAATGTGATGACTACTGAGAACATAAGTCCAAACATCACCGCGTAAGCAAGTGGTGCCCACATATCTCCGGCGTAGGTAAGTGGTACCATACCAATTACTGTAGTGATGGTGGTGAGCAAAATTGGTCGGATACGATTGCCAGCAGCTTCAAGTACAATGTCATCAACGGCTCTGTTGGGGTATTTCCTACGGAGTCCATTCATCATATCAATCAATAGTATCGAGTTATTGACAACAATACCAGAGAGCGCAATGAAACCCATAATTGCAGGGAAGGAAAGCGGATTGAGTGTGATAGCAAGCCCACTCATGATACCAATGAGCGAATACGGTAAAATCGATAGTATATAGCGTGTATGCAAGTATGAATTAAATTCCAGTACAAGAACACCGACCATAAGAAGTACACCAACAATGAGCGCAATAAACATCTCACCAAATGCTTTATTCGATTCATCACTTTCACCACCGCCGGTACTAATTTTTATATTGTCAGGGATAACCAATGATGTGTTAAGCTCTGAAAGAAGTGCAGTCTGCAGTTCTCGCGCATTAGCACCTTCAGTAACATCAGCAGTGACACTAACTACGCGTTTACCACCCTCGTGCAATATAGCTGAACTGGATTCTCTAAGTTTTACCGTAACAAGACTGGATAGGGGTACGGAGCCACTACTAGTTTTAATCGGTATCTGCTCAAGAGCGCTTATGTCTGCAACACGAGTCGTGTCGTTAGTGATAGTATCTGAATTATTGAGATTTAGTTTTACGACCACGTCGATGTCTTCATCCATGGTAGTGAGTGACGTTGCTTTTGTCCCATACACTGCAGTTCGCGCAATCTGAGAAATTGTCGCGGGATTTAACCCAAGAGCCGCCGCTTTTGCTCGATCAAGCTCCAGCACAAATTCTGTGCCGTTGGTATTGGTACTTGATTCAACATTTATAATTCCAGAGCGTGCCTTAAATATTTCGGCTGATCGATTAGCCAGTCTAGTTAGTTCATTTAAGTCATCGCCCATGAACTTCACCAAAATAGCGGCACCAGTCGGTGGACCGTCGCTTGGTTCAGTGACGGTCACTTTGATGTCATTAAGCATCGCCATTTTCCCTCGGAGGGCATTGGTAATTTCTGAACTTGTCTGTTCTCGGTCAGGCGAAAGGTTTACAAATATATTTGCAAATTTCTCACCAACACCGCCTGAACTAAATTGGCTACCTCTGCCAACTGTTACTGAAAAAGAAGTAATTTCTGGAACGGTATAGAGAATTTCTTCGACCCGTCGTACTGCAATATCGGTTACTTCTTTAGTTGTTCCTTCAGGATTCTCAACTTCTACAATGAGGTAATCGACATCACTTTGTTCAAAGAAAGTAACTTTGACAGGATTGTATGATGGGAGCACAAGTCCCGTTGCAAAAAATGACACACCAACCACTAGTGCGAATGTTGGGTACCAGATAAGATTTTTCTTCCAATTTGCAAGATTACGGCGTCGTTGATGCTCACGCACCCGCATCGAAAGGATGTAGATAAGTGGCGCTGCAACCAATCCAGCAAACATATTTATTGCCAATGATACTGCAAACACCAGTGCGGCTGACAGTAGGGCAAGAAATTGTTGCTGTTTGTGTTCATTGTAAATGTATGGTCGGAGTACCCCTCGATACCAGCTCTCCAAGCGATGGGCAAATGCTACCTGTCGCTCTTCGAACTTTGATGAGTTCTTTCGATGGAGGAAAGTCGCAGCAAATAGTGGGACAATAGCAATTGCTACAAACAACGAAGCGAAAAGTAAGAAAATAAGGGTGAATGGTATACTTGCAATAAATTGCCCAATGATGCCCGAGACAATAAATAGTCCCGTAAACATTGCAACCGTGGTTAGTGTCCCAGAAATAAGTGGGGCGGCAAATTTGTGCACTGCAGTGATGGCTGCTTCTTTCTTATTGACTGTAGGGTTATCCTTCATGGCTCGGTTGATGCCCTCAACCATAACGATCGCGGAATCAACTAAAATACCAATTCCTAAAATGAGTGAGAATAAGCTTAGAAAATTTATGGTATTACCAGAAAAATACAGCCCAATAAAACCGAAGAGGAATGAAAGTGGCACGGAGGCACCGGCGAGCAATCCCTCTCGCCAGCCAATAGAGACGATAAGCAGAAGTACCACTAATATCACTGTCTGTAGTCCTGAACTAGAAAGACGGAATAAATCTTTCTTAATTTGATCACCACTATCCAGTATCACGGCAGTGGTAATGCCATTAAGCATTTCACCTGGTTGTTGCAGGGCGACGATTCGCTCATTAACTGCTGTATCAATTTTAGTGATGTCACTACCAGAACGTTTGTATACATCTAACGAAATTGAGTTTTGTGATGGTGCACCGGCCACACTGAGTCTTGATAGTGAATTGGCAGGAGCAAGTCCATCTTCAACGATTGCCACATCGCGAACATACACTGGTTGTCCGCCTCTTGATGCAATAGCTGTATCTCGAACCATTTTACTATTTTTGATATCGCCTTCAAGAGCAATGTTGTATGCCACACCATCATTTACAATCTGCCCGACAGGGAAAGAAACGTTGGCATTACGTAATGCGCTAACGATTTCATTGATGGTAAGGTCATACCGAACTAACGCCGCCTGATCTACTATCAGTGCCACTTCACGGTTCCGTACCCCCTGAAACTCAACTCGAGAGACACCCGGAACTCCCTCAATTTCTTTTTCAAGTTGGTCCGCTAGAATGGTGTATTCAAAATCAGATAGTTCACCCGAAAGGGCGACGGTAAGAATTGGCTGATTTACAAAATCAACTTTTGATACCACAGCATCTTCAGCATCGGTAGGAAGCCCGCGTTTAATTGTATCGACCTCGTCTTTGAGATCTTGAATTGAGGCATCGATTTCTGCATCTGCTTCAAATTCCACTACCACCGAAGAGAACCCTTCACGAGAAGTTGAAGTGATTTTCTTTACATTATCGAGTCCAGTGAGCCCCCGTTCAATCTCATTTGTAATCAGTGCTTCAATATCTGCAGCTGGAGCTCCAGGATAGGCAATAGAGACGACACCGACAGGAATCACTACTTCTGGTGCTGATTCCTTAGGAATTGATACCAAACTATATCCACCAATCACCACAAGAGCGACAAGTATCAAATACGCAAACTTGTCGTTTCGAATAAAAAAATCAAGCATATTTATTTTATTATTTCGACAGATACTCCCTCTTGTAGCCCTCGAGCATCTTTTACGAACGGTTCAGTTCCAGTAATTCCAGCCGTTATTTCTGCCGTTCCACCACGGACTACGCCAAGGGTAACTGGTCGTGCTTTAAGTACTCCCTCAGTGACAACAAAAACAAACCCGTTTTCAATTTCAAATTTGATGGCAGAAAGTGGTACCGTAACTACTGCTTCAGTACTGGCTACAGTGTCGGAAAATTCCTTTGTGATTCGTACCGTATCACCGTTCACGATGTCGGTA
The DNA here is from genome assembly GCA_009995385.1 of Candidatus Parcubacteria bacterium. Classification (GTDB taxonomy): domain Bacteria; phylum Patescibacteriota; class Minisyncoccia; order Phycocordibacterales; family UBA918; genus OLB19. The sequence goes on along the minus strand of JAACPT010000020.1, from coordinate 136 downwards.
CCTTCAGCTGCAATTCGAACCTCTGTTTTTCCCGTTGCACTATCGACAGCAGGTGCAATTTGCGTCACCTTACCAGCGACCGTACCGTTAATTAGTACGGCATCATTTTCTGAAAGTAGCATTCGCTCGCTGTCAC
>JAACPT010000024.1 GCA_009995385.1 Candidatus Parcubacteria bacterium | reverse complement strand
ATGCCACTTTTAAGACGGTATATTTCTGCTTCCCCACTGGTGTTTCAAATTCAAATTCATCGCCTTTCTTCTTTCCCATGAGCGCTTCTCCAAGTGGAGAAAGATACGAAAGTTTCCGATCGTAGATATTTGCTTCATCAGAACCAACAATAGTGTATTCTTTTTTATCCTTATCACCATCTTTCTGAATAGCAACAGTTGAACCGAGCCCAACAACATCTCCATGGCTATCTGGTGAAACAATCTTTGCTTCCTTAATCGTTTTCTCTAGGTATCCAATCCGTTCCTCGATTGCTGATTGCATATCCCGCGCTTCTTGATACTCAGCATTTTCTGAGAGGTCGCCAAGGCTTCGTGCATACTCGAGTGATTCGGCTACTTCCTTGCGACGAACGGTCTTAAGGTGTTCGAGTTCTTTTTTTAATTCGCTAAACTTTTCTGGGGTTAAAAAGGCGTGTGTATCATTCATATGTAAAAATTTATCTCAATTATACGCAGTAAATCGTTCGGGTCAATATTTTAGTAAAATACCCAGTACATGAGTTCATTATTCGACGGTGATATCATTTTTCTCAATCCCTAAATACTCTGGTCGATGCACGCTCATCCATCCAAACACTTCCCCCATAATACGTGTTGCTCCCAGTGCATTACTACGTGGTGCTTTATCCATCATAAGAATAAACGCGTACTCCGGCGCTTCGTATGGCCAAAAACCGGCTGCCCAGGAATTAACATAGGCGTTCCCCACCCCCACCTCAGCAGTACCAGATTTGGCTGCGATGGCGACATCTTTTCGTTCGAGAGCGCGAGCAGTCCCGCCATTATAGTTAACAGTTTTACGCATTCCTTCATGAATAACCTTCATTTTATTTTGATCAATATTGATATTTTGTATTTCACCCTGCTTACCGAATTCAGCGTGAGGGGTCACTAAATATCCACCATTGGCGATTGCTGCATAGGCACGGAGCATTTGAATAGGCGTTGTCAAAAAACCAAATTGACCAATGGCAGTGAAGTATGTATCACCAAGCCGCCAATCATCGTCGAATACTTTTTTCTTCCAAGCTGGATCAGGAACAACACCAATTTGTTCTTCAGCCAGATTAACCCCTGTCAATGACCCCATACCAAATCGGCGATAATTTTCTGCCATTTTTGTGATACCCAAACCTGGTTGATCACCAAATCCGCCACCGATAGTATAAAAGTATACGTTTGATGAAAAAGCGATTGCTTCACGCATTGTCATTGGTCCTTGAACCCGCCAATCATTAAAACGCGAAGGGTTACTAGGATTGTAAGGATTAGGTACCAGAATGTACCCATCGCTGACAATAATCTTCTCTGGTGAGATTATATTATTTTCAAGCGCAGCATACGCTAAAAATGGTTTGACAATAGACCCTGGCGCATAAGCGCCACCAATAACTTTATTGAGGAACGGTAAACGATCATCGTTATTATATTCATTGATGAGAGTAATATCATCACCATCTGCCATCACCTCAGGATCAAACGACGGAAAACTCGTCAATGCCAGTATTTCACCCGTATGAATATTCATAATTGCACCAGCACCGCTTCGAAAACCAGCTTGTATACTAGAAGTCGCAATAATGTTGTACATCGCCTCAGAAAGCTCAGCATCAATTGAAAGCGTAACCGGGCCACCAGAAGTTGTAGCATCAATAGCAAACTCTCCAATTACCGCACCTAACGCATCAACTTGAACAATCTTGTTACCATTTTTACCTCGTAGTGTCTCATCAAACGCTAGCTCTGCACCACTTCGTCCCAAATATTCAGTCCGAAAAAAGAACCCTCGATTATCTTTTTTTGGATAGCTAACATAGCCCAGGACCTGCCCTAAACCCGACCGATTGGTATACGCTCGAATCGGAAAATCATATTCGCCTGATTCATCGACTTCGTTCCAAATAAGCATCTCCCCTCTTCGATCGTAGATAACTCCTCGTTCTGCAATAATCAATGCTTTATCGACACTATTCCTCTCCGCTATTACTCGATACTCTTCTCCGCTAACAACCTGTAAAAAAAATATTTTTCCCCAAAACACCGTTGCTATCATAAAAAACAATCCACCTACCACCAAAATACTGTAGCGGTGAATCGGTAACTCTCTCTTTCCCTCCATACGGGCACGGTTGAAAGCGAGAATATTTGACGCATCAAGTAGCACCTCCTCAACATCTACTTGCTTTAGGTATCGGTCTTTTAAGTTGCTCATGATCTAATCATATCAAGGTCGAATATCCTTGGTCTAATTTGTTCAATTACTATATACCAAACTACTGCCAAAAGACTTACATATGGAAGCGAATAGTAATTACCATAGTACCCGTCAAGCACAATAGCTAGCGGGATAAGCATGATTGCTCCATGACGAATACTAAATATGCTAATACATAAACCAGCAAACAGTAGCCAATTATGCATTATGGAAAATCCGATACCACTATAAAGTAGAACAGCTAGAAATGTATTCATATCTTATTCAAAGCTCTCACTACCTCCGTCATCGGTTGTAGTACTCGGTGATTTATTATTGATAAAAGACAGACTTTGTTCAACTAGCGTGCGGGTTTTAGCATCAATTTCCTCTGGTGAACGAGCCAGCTGCGACTGCTTCCCAACACTCACCCAATAAATACTAGAGAGTGCAGTATCAGGAGAGATATATCCATATTGTTCTGGTTGAGTCGGCAGATTTTCAATATATGAAACACTACCAAAAACTCCTGGTTCAACGCTTGGTAAGTACACTAAATCACCGATAGAAAGTGGTACCCCTTGCGGTACTCGCACCCTCGCTACCCCACCTCCCATTCCTTCCATTGAAACCACCACATTTGCTCCAGCAATAAACGCTGATGCCTTAAATCCTGGTGTCGTAATTAATTCAGCAAAAGAGTATTTCGGCGTAGCGTGAACAATGAGACCAATAACCATATCTTTCCCAATAAAAACTGGGGCACCAATCTCAACGCCATGATCAGTCCCTTGATCAATTTGTAGCAAATCATACGGTAGTTCATTCGGACGTGCGATTACCGCCGCGACGACTCGTTCTTCTTTTGTTGCACCAAGAAGTCTCCTCAGACGATCATTTTCTTCCACCAACCTAGCCTGCGTTAGTGTACTTCGTTCGGAGATGGTTAATCGCTGTTCGAGATCTTTAATCTGTGATTGGAGCATACGGCGGTCACGTAAAAAGGTTGGTACTATACTTGAAGAGTTCTCAAACCAATGATTGACCACGTGGATAGGTGTCATTGCCGTGGTAGCAACTGTCGATATAATTCGCGGGGCTATCATCCCCAATACAATTATCGCCATACTAATACCAGCGACACGAAATATTTTTCGCTGTTTAGAGTTGTGTTGCAATCGCACCTTCATGATCAATTAATAGTTCCTGGTAGAGATCGAGATTTTCTACGACAATACCAGCCCCCCGTATCACCGCCCGTAACGGATCAGGTACCACAATGACTGGCACTTGCAGGGAATGTTCTAGAAGTGGTGCTAGACCAGGAATAAGGGCTCCCCCGCCAGAAAGATGGATACCCCGTTGCATAATATCGGCGAGTACCTCTGGCGGAGTGGTCTCAAGTACACGTTTTACTGCTTCGACGATAGTATCTACTTGCCCCGACACCGCATCACGGACATCTGCATCAGTGATGATTACTTCTCGTGGTAAACCAGTCACCACATCACGTCCCCGTGCAATTAATTCCTTCCCAGCATCAGTATGAGAGATGGAAGCGAGTGCGATTTTAGCATCCTCAGCAGTCTTTTCTCCGACGTGCACTTTAAATTGATCACGAATGTACGACATAATCGACATATTGAGGTGGTCCCCCGCTACCCGCAGATTCCGTGATACAACCAATCCATTCAAAGAAAGCACCGCAATATCAGTAGTTCCACCACCAATATCAACAATCATACTCCCTACCGCCTTCTGAATTGGAAGCTTCGCACCAATCGCAGCAGCGACTGGTTCCTCGATTAGAAATACGTCTCGTGCACCAGCATTTTTAGCTGCATCACGAGCAGCACGCATTTCAACATTAGTAATACCAGACGGTACTCCAATCAACATTCGAGGCGCAATAAGTGACTGCATATCACTACGTACTTTACCGACAAGATATGCGAGCATTTCTTCTGCTACCTCAAAATCTGAGATTACTCCATCAACTAGTGGTCGTACCACATCAATATGACCAGGAGTGCGACCTTGCATAGCTTTAGCTTCATTACCAACGGCTACCAACTGCCCGGTCTTCTTATTTATAGCTACAATCGTTGGTTCATTGAGTACTATTCCTTTTCCTTTTACGTATACCAATGTATTTGCAGTACCTAGGTCGATGGCGATATCAGTCGAAACAGTCGAAAGAAGCGCGTTTAATTGTCGCGTAAATACGTTCATTTGTCACATTGTACTACAGGCCAGTTAAAAAGAGAAAGCGAGTGCCCACTTTCTATTCTCCGACAAGGTCAGCAAATAATTCTTGCTCCGTCAGATTTCGTACGGCACCTGTTTTCCTAGTCACCACTTCAAACGTACCTGCTTCTTTACCCTTTCGACTAACAACTACTCGATACGGGATTCCAAGCAAATCGCTATCAGCAAATTTTTCTCCCGGTCGAACTTCACGGTCGTCAAACAACACCTCCACTCCACGGTCACTAAAAGCATTGTAAATACCTTCCGCCCAGTCGCGGATTTCTGGATCTTCAAGATTAAGACCTACAAGATGTACCATAAATGGTGCAATACTTTCCGGCCATACAATCCCCTTTTTATCTGCCAAGAGATCTACAACAGTCGCCATTGAGCGAGCTGGACCAATTCCATATGAACCCATAATAACTGGATGACTCTCCCCTGTTTCGTCTTTAAAAGTAAGACCAATCGCCTCTGAGAATTTTGTCCCCAATGAAAATATATTTCCAACTTCAATACTTTTCCGCTCTACCAACTCTTCTCGAGTTATTCCTAATTCAGAGAGATCAGCCTCTTCGAGCACTTCCTCGTTGATGGCAATTCCCTTTGCCTCACAAACATACACAACATCTTCACCCGCCTCTGCTAGTGTTTGATATTCATGACTAAACTTACTAAAAGCGCCACCAGAAGCAAATGTCTTGTATGTCTTTTCACCAATCCCAATCCGATTAAATATCCGTCCGTATGCTTGGGCGACAGTTTCGTACATAGTATCGTGCTGTACTTCTGTGGCTGCAAATGTGTACATATCCTTCATCCAGAATTCACGAGTTCGCATGATGCCACTTTTGGCTCGAACTTCATTACGAAACTTAGTCTGAATCTGGTACACAGAAAATGGTAGATCCTCATATGAAGAAACGTACTGTCGCATGATATCAGTCACTACTTCCTCATGCGTCCAACCAAAACCAACGTCGCCACCTGCTTGGAGTTGTGACTTAAACCACACATCGACATTTTCGTCGCTCCAACGGTCAGTTTTTTTCCAAAGTACTGGATCTTGCAGACTAGGCATATATAGTTCTTGCCCACCTATGTTATTCATCTCCTCCCGAATGATACGATTGATTTTTTCAATCACGCGTAACCCGAGCGGTAAGAAGGAATAAGAGCCGGCCATATTTTTATATATGTACCCACCACGGATAAGCAGTTGGGCATTTTTTGCCACCTCATCTGCTGGTGCTTCTCGCTTCGTTCTGGTAAAAAGTTTTGATTGTCGCATGGAATTACAATATTCTGATAATATCGTTATACGTGACTACTATCATAAGGAGCATAAGCAGAGCAAAACCTACAAGATTAACTCTCCCTGCCCACTGCAGTGGAATTTGTTTTTTTGTCACCGCTTCAATGAGGACAAATACTAAACGTCCCCCATCAAGTGCTGGAAATGGAAGTAGGTTTATGA
>JAACPT010000023.1 GCA_009995385.1 Candidatus Parcubacteria bacterium | reverse complement strand
TGCTCTGTACGATTTAGTTTAAGATTTTCGCGCACCCGGTCAAACACGACAATAGTGTCGTTAACCGAATACCCCAAGACCGCCAGAAGTGCCATCACAAACAACACATCCACTTCCACTCCAGCAAAGTACCCTAACAGGCTCATCAATGCGGTCGGTACCAAGACATCGTGAATAAGTACAAAAATTGTAATCAGTCCGTACACGAAAGAACTCACCGGTGTACCGATACCAGCAAACGCAAATGCTACATACAGCACGATGACCGAAACTACTCCAAAAATCGCCCACCCCGCTTTGTCTCGAAGTTCTTGACCGATAACGGGACCGATTGAGGTAAATCGAGTAACTTCACCTCCGTCGCCGAGCGCCAACACAATGTCGTTAATCGCACCATGTTCTTCTTCACTCAAATCGCGAGTACGAATGATGTATGCTTCACGACCGTTGACATCAGTCGATTCGCGTACCGATGTTCCTCCCAGGGCTAGTGTAGAAATGCCTGCCTCAAGTGCCTCTTTAGTCGGTGCACTTTCATACACTACTTCGGTAAGTGAACCACCAGTAAAATCAATTCCTTGCTTGAGTCCAAACAGTCCTATAATCAATGCGCTACCAATCATGATTACTGCAGCAATGATCAACCAAACCTTTCGATACGTAATTGCAAACATACTACTTACTTAATCCGCACCCTAATAATTTAGACCAAAAACTTTTTTCGGTATACGAGACCTCAGGCAGTACCATTAGCAACGTCCTCGTAATAGTGAGCGCTGAAAACATTGAGACCACTACTCCCATCCCGAAGACTAACGCGAATCCCTTCACCACCGAAGTGCCAAACCAAAACAAGATAATGGCTGAAAGTAGGCTGGTGATATTTCCATCTCGAATTGCACTCCAAGCTCTGATGAACCCTACTTCCGCTGCTTTTCGACTACTAGATCCACTACGGAACTCCTCCTTCATTCTTTCAAAAACCAATACATTGGCATCAACCGCCATACCGAGTGAGAGGACAAATCCCGCCAGACCAGCCGCCGTAAGCGTTACCGGCACCAGTTGAAATAATCCGAGCATAATGACGATATACGATAAAAGTGCAGTCGACGACACTAGACCAGGAAGTCGATACCAAAGCATCATAAATAATACAATGATAGAAAAACCAAACACCCCAGCTTTGACGCCATGTTCAAGCACATTAACACCAAGTGACGCCCCGACTGTCTGAGTACTCTGTAGTGTAATTGGTACTGGAAGGGCACCGAAACTCAAGTTCTGGGCTAACGCTCGTGCCTCGTCTGGCGTAAAACTACCAGAGATGGTAGCAGTTCCACCAGTAATCGCTTCATTGATAACTGGAGCAGAAAGCAACTCTCCGTCTAGAAAAATACCAAGCTGCTCTCCAACGTGTGCTGCGGTGATCTCAGCGAATAGCTTCGCTCCTTCATCGGTAAAACGAACCGCTACCATTGGTTCATTAGCGAGTTGTCCAGTCTGTGATCCAGCAAATTCTAGGCTGGCAGTCTCTAGATAACGACCAGTGAGTCCGGTATCGAGAAATGGTGAGACGGTCCCTGTTTTATCGGCCACTTCTCCATTCACCTTTACCTCTCCAATCGTCGCACCTGAACTACTTGCGAGTGTAAGTGAATTTAAGTTCTCTACTGCTTGCTGTTGCTGGTCTAACTCGGCACTGTAGAGTTTAAATTCAAGCAGCGGAGTACGACCGATTTCTGCAACCGCAGCACTCACATCAGTCACCCCCGGTAATTCAACCACCAATCGCTCAATCGGCTCATCAGTCACAAAACTACTTTTTTCCACCTGCACGATTGGTTCAGAAACACCAAACACATTGATTCGGCGTTCAATCACGTCTCGAAGCACATTCATAAGTTGTGGTACTTCTATTGGGTCAATCCCCGAAACATCGGCTTCATATATCAGATGTGAACCACCCGCCAAGTCAAGACCAAGTTTAAATGGATTACTTGCCTCAGGTTGCGTCGCATTTTGGTACACCACGACGGCGAACCAGGCTACTGCTCCAATAACGATAAGGGCACGAAACCACCGCATAAATGCTTGAGTTTGTGCTGAAGGCTGCTGTGTTGATTCAGACATATATAAAAACTATGGTTCATGTTATATCACACAAAGACTCCACGATACAGACTACAAAAATACGTAAAGTGTTTCCTATTTTTTCTCTTCATTTTGCCGTAGCAAGGGTAACCAAATTGCGTAATAGGTAGGCGATGGTAATCGGACCAATACCACCAGGGACCGGAGTGAACAAAGTAGCTTTTTCTGCTACCGAGGGATCAACATCGCCGACTAATACTCCACCATCCTCAGAAGTACCCGCGTCAAAAATTACCACCCCCGCTTTGACATATTTCGGTTTTATGAAATGTGGATGCCCGATACCGCTTACAATGATATCAGCTAGCTGCAACCGCGCGCTATCATAAGTTTCTCTTGTGAGCACTGTTACATCTGCGCCATTTTCCCGCGCGTATACTGCCGCTGGTTTACCCACTAATATCCCCTCACCGAGTATCACAACGTGTTTCTTTTGCCATGATAGTTCGTGCCTTTTACTGATTTCGTCAATCGCACCGATGACAGGAGAAAAACAGGCACCAACGGTTTCCCCGTACTGAAAACCATCTGGATCTTTATTAACCGGCACCGCGCGCAGTAATGCCTCCCGATCAATGTGTGTTGGAAACGGTAGTTGTACCACTACCCCATCAGAGAGGACAGCCGCTTCTGTGACCCTAGCGATAGCAGCTTCAAGTGTAACGTCTTCTGATAATTCAATTATCTCGATAGTAATTCCAATCGCTTCTGCCCGTTTTCGCTTCATCTCCAAATACTTCCTGGTCTCAAAATTTGGGGCACAGGCAATAGCAGACATCCGCGGTGAACGTCCAAGAACGACGACTGATTGTCGTACCTCCTCTAGTATCTCCGCTGCGATTGTCTTACCATCTATGAGCATGATTTCGCAGTATAGCAAAAATCTACAATGAAGAAAGAACCTACAGTAACCCTGCTTCTTGTTTTAACGCTCTAATACCATCCGGTAAGGTTACTTGTGGTTCCCAGCCAAGACATCGTTTAGTCTCTGAAATATCAGCCATCGTACGTTTTGGTTCAAGGCGAGCAGTGACATACTCAACCTTGCCACCAATGAGCGCAGCCAGATCATTAATACTGGTCTCACCGCCAGCACCAACGTTAAATACTTCCCCATTCCCTACCTCGCTACTTAACGCGGCTTTTTGCAATGCGTTCACGACGTCTGATACATGCGTGAAATCACGAGTCTGTTCGCCATCTCCAGTGATGGTGAGTGGAGCGCCTTCCTTTGCCAATTTCAGGAATCGACCAATCACCAGAGCATACGCTCCATCAGGGTCCATGTACGGACCGTACACATTAAAAAAACGAAGTGATACAGTTTCTAGGCCATACACTGAACTCCATAGTCGCAGTAATTCTTCACCAAAATATTTTTGGAGAGCATAGGGGCTTTTTGGTTTTGGGAGTAGGTCAAGTGAAAGTGGAAGTGTTTCCTGATCACCATAGGCAGAGCTTGAAGCGGCATACACGACGCGTGAAACTCCAGCAGCGCGAGCGGCTTCAAGTACCGAAAGTGTACCATTCACATTTACATCGTGTGTCTCTTGTGGATGTTGAATTGAAAACTGTACTCTCGGTAACGCCGCTAAATGGATGATGACATCCACCCCCTTTGCTACCTCGGTAAGTGCGGCGGTATCTCGAATGTCGATTTTATAAAACACTGCTTCTTCTGGTAGTCGGTCGCGGTGATCACCTGCACTGAGGTCATCGACGATGATCACCTTGTTTCCTTCTTGTAATAACTGTTTTGTAAGGTTCGTACCAATAAAGCCTGCACCGCCAGTCACCAAAAAATTTTTTTCCATATACCGATTACAACTGAGGAACCACCGCTTAAGTTCCAGTCCGCATCAAAATAGCTGCGATAGTCTTCAGCGCAATATGAACATCGAGAATAAGTGACCGTCGCTCTAGGTAATACAAGTCGTATGAAAGTTTTGTGGTCGTACGCTCCACATCAACACCGCCCCTTGGAACATCAAAATTATTGATTTGTGCCCAACCGGAAAGCCCTGGCTTGAGAAAATGGCGGGTATTGTAATACGGTACTTCTTTTGTGTACACTTCAGCTAACGCTGGCATCTCGGGGCGAGGACCAATGAAAGAAAGATCACCACGCAGCACATTAAGTAACTGTGGTAATTCATCAAGACGTAGTTTACGCAGTATGAAACCAACTCTAGTGTCAACTAACGTACTCTTAAGCGCTGCTTGTCCAGTATCGGCACCATTTTTGGTACGGAATTTATAAATTGTAATTGGTCGGTTATACTGCCCCACCCGAATGGTGTGGTAGAACAGCGGTCCCTTGTCCTCAAGTTTGATAGCAAGGGCAATGAGTGGCGCGATACCCGCCGTTGGAATAAGCAGTGTCAATGCTCCAACAATATCAATCCATCGTTTTATTCCATCATAAATAACGCTTTTTGATTGTGAAATATTAGTGATGAACCATTCGTAACGCAACATACGCACCGGTACTCGATCAAACGTGTCTTCGTATAGTTTATTAAAATCAAGAAAAGTAAAGGCAAAGTGCAAGAACGAGAGGTCAAACAGCGTTGGCAAAAAAGATTGAATATCTTCACCTCGGGGATCAGCGACAATCAATTCTATCTTCTCTCGTTCCATTAGGGAGATAATCTTCTGTTTAAAATCATTTGTCGTGCGGAATAATTCAGCGTCGATAATGCGTACAAAATAGTAGTTATATCGATCGTTATTATTAATCTCATCAACGAGTTCAATCGCTTCTGGACCGTCCGCAATGAGAATTGCCTTGTGCTGTTGTTTGGGAGACAACCGAGGCACCACCCGTAGTCGCCAAAGGGTCAGTAGCACAATTGAAATAACCAGGTAAATAACTAGATTGGTCTTTGGAGTGATACCAAATGGAATGACGAAAAAAAGAATACCTGCCACCACCACATTGATTATCTGGGCGGTAAGAATACGACTCGCCATCAATTTCTTGAGGAGATTGGTGTGTTTATCATAGAGACCAGTAATGAAAAATATCGCCAACCAGACAGCGGTAATAATCAAAAATGGAGGAACGTGTTGCGCCAGTCGATCAATCGTTGGCCATTCAACATACCGCACTGCTAGTGTCACCCACAGGGAAAGATGGAAGACAATGATGTCACCAATAATCAAGACCGCTAGTTCTCGTACTCGTTCTCCCATAATTAATGCAAATCCTACTGGAGTTTGTAATAATAGCAACTAATATAACGAAATAATGAGCAATTACGTTATAGTTCTGGACGCTTCTAGTGACAAGCGGTACTCTTACTCTATGACTGCCAAACCAAAAATACTTTACCTCATCACTAAAAGTAATTTTGGTGGTGCACAAAAGTACGTCTTTGAATTGGCAATAAATGCGAAGCAAGCAGGGTATACAGTGGCGGTAGCCTGTGGGGGCACAGGCTCCGCCGGAGCCCCCACCGGTCTCCTCGTAGAAAAACTCACTGCCGTCGGCATCAAGACTCATTACCTTTCAGCCTTTCAAAGAGATATGTCTCTCGTTGGTGACATTCGCGCCTTTTTTAGCGTTTGGTGGTTGCTTTACAAAGAACGTCCAACTATTCTACACACCACCAGTTCAAAAGCCGGTGCCATCGGCGCTCTCGCTGGAAGACTCGCTGGTATAAAATGCATTATCTTTACCTCACATGGACTCACGGTCGATGAAATTTGGCGACCAAAATGGCAACGCACACTCATTTACATCGGGACTTGGATGACACTACTTTTAGCACATCACAGTATTATGATTTCTTCCGAGACATTTGCGCGGGTACAAACCATGCCCGGTATAAAAAACCGAGTCTCGCTGATAAAAAATGGCATTGGGAAAATACCCTTCTTGGACCGATCGATGGCACGTGCGACACTTGCACCGACAATCTCTTCCGCCACCAT
>JAACPT010000022.1:1781-7918 GCA_009995385.1 Candidatus Parcubacteria bacterium | reverse complement strand
TTACGCGAGCAGTGATGCGTGACTTCTTACGTGATGCAGTGTTGTCTTTGATAACTCCACGTTTAGCAGCTTTATCAATCGCTTTATACGCTGCTGGCAAGAGGCTTTTAGCTTTCTCTGTATCACCAGCGGTAACTGCTTTCGTAATCGCCTTCTCGGCGTCTTTCATGTCGCTTTTGCGTCGAATATTATACACGCGCTTGCGCTCTGATTGACGATATGCTTTTTCTGCTCCTTTGGTAATTGCCATACAATTTCTTTATCTAAAGTTAGCCTACTGTACCGTAGGAGTGATAAAAAGGCAAGGGGCTCCCACCCTACCTGCTTCCGAGTTATTTTTGAACTATGTACTATCCTCAGGTACAATAGGAGGTATGATACGAAGTCTTACTGGAACTATCGATGCTATCGGTGAAAATTGGCTAGTAATAAACGTCCATGGTATTGGCTATGCAGTTGGTTGTCCCACCCTGCAAAACCACTTCATCGAAGGAAGTACCATAACCCTGCACACCTATCTCGCGGTACGAGAAACAGCACTTGATCTCTACGGTTTTCCAGAAAAGGCTGAACTCATAATGTTTGAACTACTACTCAACATCCCTAAAATCGGCCCTAAATCAGCTTTGCAAATACTCACCCAAGCTACTCCCTCCCTCCTCATTGAATCCGCCCAAAAAAATGATGGGGTATATCTCCATAAACTATCAGGCCTTGGTAAAAAAACTGCTGAAAATATTGTGCAGTACCTGCATAGTAAACTGGGTAATCTTCCAGTTACCATTTCCTCTCCGACAGATCATCTGAGTGCAATCGAAACAGACGCTATCGATACCCTCGTCTCACTGGGGTACGATATAGCGACCGCGCGCGAAACAATACTCAATCTGACCACAGAGGATTCCACCATAAACTCGCTTGTCACACAAGCGTTAAAACAAATTAAATAAAGAAAAACCGAGTGCTTCGCACTCGGTTTTTCTTTATTATATTTCTTCAACATTTGGCACCATCTCTACTCGTACCTCCCTAGAGAAGACCGTATTTGTGATTGGCTCAGTACACTGGAGTTGATAGATCCCGGTACTGGTAAGTAGGCCAGTAGTGGATGAATCAGTGTAGTCTGACCCGACGATTTGCGTGTCAAAACTTTCGGTAAGCCCGCCTGGACCACGCACAGTACACTGCAGTTGATAGGTGACGTTTACCGCCCAGTTAATTTCAACTGATTGCCCTTGTCTGATTAGTTTTCGGTCAGCATCGATACTCATTGGTGGTTCTGGTACTGGGAGTGTTATCTCGGAACATTGCGTATTGTTACTCACATCAGGATTTGCCTCCGCGTAATTTGGCGAGCCGTCGAGGTTCACCCGAGCGCAGAGGGTATGTGTACCGAATGGTACAGTACCGAGACTTTGCGTGAGTGTCGATGATTGTACCGGGACGTCAGTATAACTTGGTGCAACTAAACTACCATTAAATATGCCAATTGCCGAATCAACATTGGATAATCCATGGGCGTCCATGATATCGAGGATTGCCATATAGGAAATGGCACTGTTTACCGGAAGTGACGCTCCACTACCGTTATATGATTGGTTTTGGATTATCATGAGCGCGGAGAGGTCGTAGGTACCATCAACATTATTAGTGCTATTTTTAGTGATAGATGGTTCGTAGGCGGAGAGATCAACCATTGGAGCGCAAATACCATCATCATCAGGACCGTAGCCAGGAGGAGCGGAAATCATTGTTCCATAGGGACTACCAAAGTTTCCATCATCGATACATTCTCCAGTAAATATAAGTGTGGAAACGCTATAAATAGAACTAAATGGAATAGTTACTGTTACTTTACTTACAGCTTTCTTTGTATCTGTTTGACGGCCACAACTAATCTCGTACCGAGTTGAAGTTGAGACACTCAATGCTGCAGGGAAATGGGAAGCGTATCCAGTACCATCCACATATCCAAGGTAAGTATCGGTTATCGGATTATATGCATACAATGCACTACACGCGGTGGTATTCTCACTAAACCAGAGCATTTGTACTTTCGCTCTCTCTGTTACTGGATCCATTCTCGCCACCACACTAGCATTATTGCCAGCTCCAAAATAAAGTCTATTAATTGGACAATTGTCTTTCGCTGTACCATTAGTACACTCTAGTGTCACCGTATCTTGGTCGTGTAATATGACTGACGAAGCAATTCTAACGCGATCCTGAGGAGCGGCATTACACCAGATCGGTGCGATAGTTTCCCCTGGTAATTGGTGTGTACCAAGTACAGTGCCGTCATCATCATATAGCGTGTGTATTCGGACAGTCCCATCACCGACTAAATCATCCGGGTCAACATAAAATGAATATCGCAGATATAATTCAGTATCACCATAATAATTATTTGGTGTCCATATCCAACGAGCGCCGATGTCAGTAGGGAAACCAGTTACGCCTGTATACCAAGGGTAAGCACCATATGTCGCTTTTTCTGTAGCATTAGCCCAGCTACTATCATCAAATAACAATGAATGCCAACCTGGTTCTTCAGTTTTATTTATCTTCCAGTTGGCATCACTCACTATCGACCCACCCGTCCATTTCATAGCCGCTAAAAAGCCAGCAAATCCACCAGTGTCTTTTACCTCGACTGCAATAACATTCCACCCTGACTTGAGGGGAGGAGTGTAGTATTTAAGTTGACGCCAATCATATGAAGAGCCTAAATATTTATCATTGAAATAGACATGATTTATATCATCAGCAGCAATCGACATACCAATATGCCCATCCGGAACTACGTTATTACAGTACTGTAACCAGACGTCATACGCATTAGATTCTCCATATGGATGCGTAAAGGGGAAACTTATACGGTTGACTAATCCTGCCCCTTGAGAGCCGTACAGATGACCAGTACCAGACACACCGACAAAGCCACTGAAGTCTGTCTTCTTTGTCCAGATATCAGCAGCCGTTTCCCTGACCGCATTGCTGTACAGATAAACTACTGGATCTGGTGCGGGTTCAGCTGGAGAGAGTACCTCTACAATCAAACTAAATTCTTCTATGCCATTATCCTTATCCTCTGCTGTTCCATACAGCAAATCATATTCACGAATACACTCTATACTTAATCTTGAAGACACTTTGATATTAATCGGAATTGTGCCTACGTAATTACCAGCTAATCTATTGCTTGTAGATGTTCTCGTCCAGCCACTCAAGGTGTATTCATTGGTATACACACCATCACCATCATTATCAGTGTACGATCGCAAGTAGCAAAAACTAGCATTATTAGCGGTAATGCTTACCGCAGTTACGGCATTTCCTGTCAATGCGTCTCTATAGGTTGGATTTGGTGTGGTAATAGCAGAAACGGTAACTGGGGGAATGAGTAGAGGATCAGAACGGTCCCATTCACCCATTGGTCCTCCATCTGGGTTTACTACCTCCATAATCAATTCTTTGGTTGATGAAGACGCTGGATACACTGTCGAATTGTATGTTCTCGCATTGCGCCAACAATGTAACGTAAATTTAGTTGTCGTAGCTAGTTTTGTATCCAAACCACCACTGTAGGTAGTACTGTAAAAACTCCATCCTGGAACAGCGATTTCTGTTCCATCCATCCTGTAAGCGCGTTCGTCACAAGCGTCAGCGTTGTACGCACTCCAATTAATCCTTGCTGTTGCATAGCCACTTACTGCATCAGCGTACACTGGAGAAGTGTTTGAAGACCAAATACTAACAGAAACCGGCGGCGGTTCAACCGGTATGGCATTTACCGTTATCCATTTAGAGTTCCAACTTGAAGTGACAGGGTCTTCATTATCGTTATAACAGCCGACAGAAAAATTAGTCGTCTCAGTAATCAATCGTGGATCACCATCAAATCTAACTGAACCCGCGGTACCCATACGATTAATGTACTCCTCATCTTCCTCGATTGGTACCGTGGTCCAGACATTTCCCGTCGCCGCTGACCGGTAGATAACGTTTGAACACCGTGTTGCATTACTAGAAGTCCAACTGACAACTGTGGACAGTGCTCCACCAAGCGCCTCGTCAAAATATTTGGTTACGTCATAAAAACTTCCATCAATCCGCGTTGTCACGCCTGGCACTACCGGCACTACAGTCACAGGAACATACTTTTCGCATTTTAGATTAAAGGCGATTGTACTATCGTTCGGTGGGACATAAGAATACTCACCAGTCACTGGAAGTGCGGTGGTATCAATAATTGCTGGTTCTATCGCTTTAGTAAGATCAGGTCCAGTGATAATACAATTCTTTGTCGGTGTGTTGATATACCAGGAAATAGTAACTGTCTCACCATTAACATATGCCGGTTTATCGGTTACGAGGGTAATTAATTCCGCCGCCGAAACTGGCGTCGGCTGGCCAAAACTAAAGAGGAATAATAGTATTGCTCCAATGACAGAGAGACCGAAATATTTTATTGTCATAGAATGTGTTGTCATACGCTATTTTTATTGAAGTTCATCCGGGTTTCTCCTTGTAAAATCTTCTTTCGAAACAGGTTCTAGGCGGCGTAGTAGTAGGTACATAAGTAGAGTGGCTGCTAGAGTAACTGCAATATAAAACCAGAATGATTGGTAAAAGCTATCACCGTTTTCTGAAGACTCTTTTTTTGGAATTGACAACGTATCTATTCCACACGGTTCATCGGCACATACTACCGAAAGTTTTTTCTCATCTGCAACTATCAAATTACTGCGCATCTGTGCTTCCATTTGTTCTGGTGTTCCCTCTTTTATGACCGTATTAAGTCGGTGGTTGGAAACACTAAATTTTATATCAAAGGTACTAAGGTTGATCTCTGGCGTAAATGAGAAGTAATTATTTACTGAAGATTCATCACTAAAGAATGCCTCAGAAAAAAGTGTCGTATCTTTGTCGGTAATAGTAAGTGATCCTTGCAGTAGTTCTGGCCAATAATCTAACTGACCCCAATCTCCCGCATAGCTAACGCAGGAAGCTATCTCACTATTTGCCACTATAGGATAGGCAGAGAAACCAATTTTGGAGATGTATGGCCAAGACAAATCTGTACCTCCATTCTCAATGGTAAAGACAGTACTCTGTATTGGCATAAAACGTATATCATCCACCAACGTTGAGACTATTATCCCCGAAGCAGTAAGCTCATAAGGTTGCGTAGAAAAATCGTTAATTCGTGCAAAGTTTGGTAGTAATGTCGTTTTGTCATACGCTTTTCCTACCACTGCTCCCCCTAAAGGAATACTTCCTAGACTTACCATACTGATTAATTTTGCATCTAATATTGGTGCCAGGCTGAGATTTTTTGTCTCAACCCGCAGTGATGGGGTGTGCCTGTCTGGCAACGCTATGTTTTTTACAATTTTATTTCCATCGAGAAATAATTCCTGAGAAATTTCTATCGTTGCTGCAGAAATTTTTTTAAGCGATATTCCTTCTATTTTTTCGGCATCACGGAATACCTCCCCGAGGAGGTCGGTCTCATTTCCTTGAAACGCAAAGGCTTTGAGTACATATTCCCCAGCTGGTATAGCCTCAGCATTTGATTCTAGTGACAGGGTGACTTCACCATATGGTGATAGTAGTTGCGTTTCCCCACCAACTCGCCAATACAGCGGAGTAGCGGTATCATTTGGCGAAAACAAAGCAACCGCAACTCGCACACCCGGCATAAAGTAAGGATTCTGATTTTTCAAAACTATCTCTGTCGTATATGTTTTTTCTACTGAAACAGTGACCTCATCCGCAGTCCCAATCTGCACTTGTACGTCACTATGGAGCGGACATGATTGACGTTGGGCCGCATGTGCAATACTACTTGTTCCAAATACCGATGATATTAAGAACGTCAGTATCAATAGCGTGATTGGTGCTTTATATATAAATGTCATAAATAACGGGTTTGATAAATAAAATATCAGCTTATTCCCCTATGATAACTTATTTACGTTAATCTTAACTACTTTTTGTACACATAAATTGTCGATCCTATCAACGTGCAATCACACTTGAACCATCATATACTTACATCATGGACACTATACGAGACCTAATAAAAAGATTTTTACCGAAACAGATTTTTCGTTTCTTACAACCGTATTACC
>JAACPT010000022.1:0-1752 GCA_009995385.1 Candidatus Parcubacteria bacterium | reverse complement strand
ACCGAGATACTCGGACATCTTCTCCGTGCTGATGGAAAAAAAGTTGCTACACTCTCCACAATCCAATTTTCTATCGATGGGCACGCTGAACCAAACTTATTCAAGATGACAATGCCTGGTCGATTCTTTGTGCAACAATTTCTCCGCAATGCCGTCGCTACTGGTTGTACCCATGCCGTCATCGAAATGACCTCCGAAGGGGCACGCCAATATCGCCATCGCTTCATCGACATTGATGCCCTCATTTTTACGAATCTTACTCCGGAGCACATTGAGTCGCACGGTTCATTCGAAAATTACAAACAGGCAAAACTTTCACTTGCCGCTGCGGTTGCAGAATCATCCAAACGACCGCGATATTTGATTGCTAACATCGACGATGAACATGGGCAAGATTTCTTACACTTTTCTGTTGAAAAAAAACTTCCCTATTCTCTTAAAGACCTCACCCTTTATTCACTCCACAAAGACAGTGTCAGTTTTGTCATTGACGGCACCACCATTCGTGTACCATTCGTTGGACTTTTTAATGTCTACAATATTCTTGCCGCCATCACTATGGCGCGCGCATTTGGGGTGTCTCTTACCACCATTGCTGAAGCACTTCGAGACATCCCCCCACTGCGCGGCCGAGTGGAACAATTCACCCCACCAGTAGAAGCACAAAAACAAATAACCGCAGTGGTTGATTATGCACATACGACTGATTCACTAAAAAAACTCTATGAAGCCTTTCCAAACCAATATAAAGTCTGTGTGCTCGGTAATACCGGTGGTGGTCGTGATACTTGGAAACGTCCAGAAATGGGAGCTATCGCGGAAAAGTTTTGCAATCAAATTATCCTTACTACTGAAGACCCGTATGATGAAGACCCACTCGCAATCGTCACAGCAATGCGTAACGGCATGAGTGAAGAAGCTCCGGTTGAAATTATTATGGATCGTCACACCGCAATTGCACACGCAATTGCAATTGCTCCGCAGCATAGTTATGTACTCATATCTGGCAAAGGCACCGACCCATATATTATGGGTCCACAGGGAACAAAAACACCGTGGAGTGATGCTAATGAAGTACGAACGATACTGGCAACACTAACATAGTATAAAATTAGGTTACTACATCGGAATATACACCTGCTTCATTTCCCACCCTTCTCCTTTTTCAATAACTTCCATTTCTTCAATCGAACCATCCGGAGTATACAATTTTCCTGACATCATATTACCGACACTGACCATATACTGTTTACTCCACACCGCTTGTACCTGGAGCATTAACTCCATTTGTGACCAGAGTGTGTAGGGAGTATGAAACCATGCGTGTGATGCAATGTGTGCCACAAACGGCATTTGTAGTCTTTCTTCCACTAGTGTTTTTATACCTCGAGGAGCAAAACTTTCAAAACAAAAAAGTATTCCTGGGGTCTTTTCTCCAGCCTCTTTTTGACTCGTCCACGGACCAACACGATAGGAGATAGTTTCAGAAAGATACTCTAGCGATCCACTATATCCAACCAACTGGAAAAGAATGCGATAGATATTTGGTATAAACTCCCCCTGTGGCACCAAATACTGCTTATGATACCGTTCTACAGGATTCTCCGACCCGTTGTATATAAACGCTTGCAGTACTGTTTCTTTGTTGTATACCGATCTACCACTGTCAACAATAATCACGTCTGATTCAGAATATTTTTTTTTGAAATTAGCTTTTGTTGTACTCAACGGTACAGTCTGATCAAAATAGCG
>JAACPT010000015.1 GCA_009995385.1 Candidatus Parcubacteria bacterium | reverse complement strand
AAAACCCGTCAGTTACAGCCGCTACAAGACCCATCTTCTCCACTTCGACAAGTGACAACGAAGCTCCTACTGCATACCGTTCAGGATCACTTTCAATCAGTCCCCTGACTGGTATGAGTTCAGCGGTAGTAGTATTGCCAGCACTCGTATACTCAACACTAACAGTAGTTTCTCCTGCTTGTTGTACCACTGTAGTAAATTCTGATGGTGTTGGCCGCGAAAGAAGTTCACTACCGACCATCATGGTATTAATGACTGCCCCGACAGGAATGACGGCGGCTGGGCTCTGTGAAATAGTGCCAATGACATACAGTTCTGCAGCATCCGTTGCAGTAGCTTCATCGACCGGAACTGGTACTCCGAGCATATTGATGATACTGAACAGAAACCAAGCAAAAAGAATGTTCATGGTCACTCCAGCAATAAGCACCAGTGCTTGTGCCCACTTTGGTCGAGCATTAAAACCACGTGAAGTATCAACAGATGAGTCAGTTTCAGACCTATCTTCACCATTCTCACCCCAAATTCGGACAAAACCGCCAATCGGTAGCGCATTGAAGGTGTATTCTGTTTCTCCTTTTTTGAGACTAAACAATCTTGGCGGAAACCCAATACCAAATTCATCAACTCTCATTCCTGTCTTTTTAGCGACAATAAAATGTCCCCACTCATGAACAAGGATAAGGATAAAGAGAACGGCAAAAAAAAGTAATATCGACATAGACTATTTTTTTAATTCATGCTCTTTCTGAACAAAAAGAGCGTCTAATTCTCGGTTAATAACATCAATGGCGTTTTGTATAGATTCTTTTTTGGAAAATTTTTCATCTTCACTGATTTCACCGGCTTTTTCTGTTTTATCAATAGTCTTCATTATTTCGTCACGCACTGCACGCACCGCGATTCGGGCATCTTCGAGTCTACTCTTCGCAAGTTTAAGTAATTGTTCACGGCGTTCAACGGTCAGCTCTGGAAAAATGACACGAATACCAGAAGAATCTGTTACTACCGATATTCCTAAATCAGCATCTCTAATTGCTTGCTCGACTGCTGAGACTTGCGATCCATCCCACAGTGAAAGACGGAGGGTGCGTGCATCTTCAATTCCGATACTCCCCACCTGGTTGAGCGGTACCATAGAGCCATAACTCGAAACACGAATGCTATCCAGCAATCCGGGATTAGCTTGACCAGTGCGAATTCCTGAATACTCTTTTTGGAGCCATTCTTTTGCCTCTTGTAAACGTCGTTTAATCTCTGTATCCATAAATATATCTTTCAATTATATCTTGCAGTGTAGCATTTTCTTACTAAAATCACGAAATTGGAAGAGTGAGTGCGACCTGTTCAAGCAACATTTTGTTGGATGCACCACGAGTCAGTAGGGTCCGAGCACTATATTCAAGGAGTGAAAAATATGGTGTTGGTTTTGCGACTGAAAGATACCTAATTAACCCTTGTTTAATCGATTGTTGCCAAATATGATCTTCTTTTTTAATTGCTTCTTCAATCGCCACTAGGCGCATACTTGGTACGAGCTTTAAAAATGTTTCAAAAGTTTTGTCCGAACTCTGAGTGGCATCTTTTGGCAATAGTGCTGTTATATGAAAACGTGAAGCCAAGGTTGGTAAGATAGAGAAATCCTTGGGTACAACAAATAAAAAGAGAGTTGAGTGTGGCGGCTCTTCCAGCACTTTTAAAAGCGCATTTTGCGCTTCAAGAGTTATGAAGCCAGTGATAACTACCAGTAACTGCCGTTTCTCCTTAATGGGTCGTTGATACGACTTCTTAATTAATTCCCGAGCGTCATTTATTCCGAAATGGGTCAATCTCATCAACTGATACTCTACTGGCAGAGAAAAAACGGAAATATTAAATGTATTTGTGTCTTCGACTCGCAGAATAGTTGCGTGGTGCTGTAAGTTCATGCACCAATATTATGAATGACGATGCTTTTTTTGCAAATCGATAATATGACGAATAACCCGACGAAGATAGTGTTCGAAAGTTTCACCTGGTTCGTAGATGATACCCTGCTCATAGCGCCACCCATTCATGTAGTCTGTAATACTCTGTTTAATCTCTTGCGTTGCTCCTTCAAAACGACCGGCGAGCAACAGCGGTATCTGAAGCCCGGCGATTTTCTTAAAAAGTGGGTGTTCTCTTCCCTTAGGACCAGTACCAAAAAGTCCACTCTTTTTGAAAAGGGACCACTCGGCCAAAAGCTGTTGCATACCATCTTCGACTTCTTTAGTAAAAAGAGTATCACCGGTATTGGCAGATGTCGCGACCTCAGAAGCGATAGTAAGATTATCAAAAGTTTGTAGCTGCTCAGATTCTTTATCCAAAGAAGTAACTTGTTCGAATTTTATTGAGGGACGCAATGTATCTGTTGCCGGACCCCAAGCCGATTCTACTTCACCAACGCTTTTACTCATTGGAATTGGAGCAGGTTTACCTGCTGGCACAGCAACCGCTTTTTTAATTTGACTGTATTCTCCTTCTATTTTTTGATCACTTTCTGAGACTGGAGCAAGTGGAACCGACGGTTGCTCAAAGCTATGATTGATTACTGGCGCTACCACCGGAATGACTGGCGTAGGAATCTTTGGTTCGAGGGGTAGCTCAGACTTACCTTGAGACTCCGGCGCAGTGACAGACTGTGTGATTGGGGTCAGTATTTTTTGCTGTGGAGGTACAATCTTTTCACGCTGATTCAAATTAAGGGCATCATCATCTCCATCAGCTACTATTGGTTCGGTATCATTGGGTGACAGAGTGGGGGTAGGAATTGTACTAGTAGATTGTTGATTAGGGACCGTCGCGGTTTCCAGTGTTTCAACTTTATGTGCAAAAGCTACAGCTTCTGGTTTTGCTGGCACTGGCGGAACTACCTTCTGAACCTGAGGAACTAGTTTTTCTGTCTCAGTTTTTTTTTCTACCAGTGGATTATTTTTTTGGGCAGTAAGCGTTTCTTGTACAACTTTGAATGATTCCTCCAAACGTCGCATGGCAGAGATGGCAGAATTACCGCTAGTGATTTTTTTCATTGCATCAAGCAACGCAGCCATGTACTCACGACCAACTTCATTATTGATATCAACCAAATTAACCGGGTTACCAACCTGGTCATTCACTAGCGATTTTATTTCACGGATTCGCCGCATTGCACGCTCCGAATCATAGGCGACAGGAGCTGGTTGCACAGTTTCTTCGATAGTTGGTTCCATTACTGAAGCAACGACTTCTGGTGCTACCATCACCTCTGGAGTGGGAGTAGCGACTGCTACTGGATCAATAGTTGGATTGGGTACGACGACTGTTTCAAGTTTCGGTACAGATGCAATTTTTGGATCTTGATCCTCCGTCGGTAGAGTAGTGACAGATGCTGGTGGTACTGACTGGACCGGTTCAGAAGTTGTTTTTGTTTGGATTGATGGTACCACTTCTGGCTTCGTACTGATTACAGGATCGACAGTAGCCGATTGAGGTGTTGCATTTCTAGTTACACTAGCTGGTGTGTATGAGAAAACTGGAGCTGGACGAGAAGTACCAAATGGGGCTTTGGCTACAATTATTTCTGGTTCTGGTGGAGCAATGGGAGTTGGTGCTTGTAGTCCGGTGGCTAGGACTTTTTGCTCTAGCATGATACGAACAGATTGATCACGTCCTCCGTTAGCGTACAAAAAAGCCAAATCCCTAAGTTCATTTTTCTGCTGAGCAGTCAGTTCGCTTGCTCGAATCGCCGACAAAAGAACCATCATACCTTTTTGCGATTCAAGGTCAAATGCGGATACTTGTTCTCCCTCTACTAAAGAACTATCGTTTACCATATCTGACATGATACCATCCTTCTTTTAAAAATTTACTGATAAACAGACGGAGACTGTGAATTAGCGAGCATTCATTTCTGCTTCTTGTTTGATTTCAGATTCAATCATCCATTTTGCATAGAGCGATCCAAATGGTTGCTGTAAATCAGCACTAACAAGTTTTTGCATTTCTGGTATCAAATCAAGCCAGACTAAAAAAGTCTCATATTTTATATTCTCAGTAGCCAAGATGGAACGAACCTCCTTATTCTCACCAAGTCGCAATACTTCGCCAACCGATAGATTCTCAAGAAACGTGAACGCAATTGCTTGCTCCTCTCCAAGCCAGCGTTCAATTGCATCAATCGTCTGACTTTCTATTCGTGTAATTGTGGTGTCCAAAATTCGTTCAAACGCTGCCGTAGAGGTGTAATGGCGGGTGATAAAATCTAGGTACCTAGAAATTGAGAGGTATCGATACGTCAGCGAATGTTCAGCTAAGACCGGTGCCGCTTTATGGAGCTTTGGAGTAAAGATTGGCTTTATTTTGCTCACTGGGTCTCGTTTTTCAAGTCTAGAAACTAGCGCTGAACTAACTGTTTTATCCGTACTTTGGTTTCCTAGAGGAAGTATTTGCGTCGGTATTTTTGCTTGTTCAGATATCCGCTGTTTTGCGTTCGATGCGACTCGGATCTCGACTGTTTCTTCAGTGTCTCCTGTCGAAAGTTTCATAACTTTATGAACAGATGGTTGCATCTTCTGAATTTCTTCATCAGCATCGGTAGTCGTCGGCAGAATAAGTGCAGCGTCTTCTCGCGTGGTGGGTTTTAATTCTCCTTGTTGGTTTGGAACGTCAATGGCACGAAAAAGCGCTACTATCTCTGGAATATCAGCTTCCAGTGAGAGACCAGTTTGTGCTATATTTGAAAGCTTCCGTATAAGTTTATCAACCAAAATCTGCTTTTTAGTATCTTGCACTAATGCTTGATGACGGTCACGCTCTACCAGTAGCGTCTCTCGTAAATTTCGAGCAGAGAGTAGCCCCTCTATTCCTGGTTTAGGAACCGAAAGACCACAAAGCTTCAACCATTCGTCTTCATGCGTACGGACATACTTTTCTAAGGCTTCATACGCAGCACATACTCTAGCGTCACTTCCCTCCGGGTCATCTGCGAGAGTACGAAAAGTATGTTCCAGACGTCGTGCCACTGCTAGTACCTCGGCATCATATGATGCACCAGCAGTAACTCGTTGCATAATTTTATTGGCACGTTCACGCAATGTAGTAATGGTTGGGGTAACTTTTGAGACTATGTTTAGCGGCATCGACTGTGTATCGAGAGTATCATCGACTTTCTGTTTTTTAATTAGTTCTTCCAAAGTATCTACCCGCTTGATAAGTTTTGAAATTATTCTTGAATATTTATTAAGCATCTGTTGCAAAAGAGAAAGCTCTAGCCGCTCAGTTTTTGCCAGTGCTACGCCCTTTTTAATATCAGCCAAGCGGAGCACACTATCATTTAATTCATTACCATACATCGCAACAGTACCAACCCACTTTGATGACGAAATCTCAGTATGTACTCTCGCTTGCACTACTGTCACGTGTCTTTCTGCAGCTTGTAGCACTTTTTCAAACTCTGTAAAAACACGTCCTGCCTCATTTTGTGACACTGGTTTTTGTACGTCATCATCACTAGCAGAACATACCACAGGTCTCTCTGTAGGAACTACGGTCACATACACATCATCAAGTAAATTTCGAAGCGTAAGCAAGTCGTCATATTTTTTTTGTAAGAAATCCACGGCTTGGTCTGTCACCTCTGCGCTCACATGTCCCGTTTTATGTAAATATTGCGACATTCGCTCTCGTATATCTTTTACCAGTTCTTCAGCCGCTTCGAATATCTCTTCCCCACGAACATCGGCAAAATGTAATCGTCGATACTCTTCAGCTTTTGCTATCGCTTCATATCGCATAATTGTCGTATATAAATTTCCGACACTTTTTAAAAAGCGATTCCGATCAGTGACTAAAGAAAAATCTAATTCATCACGAACAACAGCAGCCTTGTCACTCATTGAAGACGGTTGATTTGAGTACTGTTTTGTATCTGACTGTTGCATATCGAGTATTTTTCTATCTTTCAAAAAGGAGCTGGCGGCACGGGTGGTGCTGGTTTTTGATAGCGGACGCGAATTTCTTCTTCAACTTCCGCGCGCGGTCGACCATATCGTAAATAACTTAACTCGATTAAAGCAGCAACACGCGCATGGTCAGTTTCTGGTGGCGAAATTGTAGCAAGACTAAATGGCACCGTTGGAGTGCCATTAGCTAACACTCGTAAGAACGCATTCCAATTTGGGACATTCATGAGGTCAGAAGCAGTAAAGACGGGCGCAAACTGTGATTCAAGCACCTCCGCATCATCATTACCAACTCGAAACGCTGCCATTGATCCGACGTTGCCAAACACCGCATCCTTAATCTCTGGTTGTAATTGCGCTATAAATTGATGCGCCATTG
>JAACPT010000014.1 GCA_009995385.1 Candidatus Parcubacteria bacterium | reverse complement strand
GCAGCAATGAGAAATGGGTCAGTCAAAATCGGTATTGGTAATGCTGATTCAAAGAAAGAAACCAGTGCCAAAATGGTCATTCCTGAACGCGACTGAACTATTTCCCTCGCTTTTTCCACCGTACTGGTATGGAGTACTTCTTCGACCCCCACTTCAATATCATCTGTTACTGACATATCACAGCATTAATGTATGACTGTACCCGGTGGCACCGTAGTCATTGGATGAAGCAAGGTGAATGTTTCGCCTTCTCCTCCCGCTAGAATCATCCCCTGACTCTCGATCCCACGAATAGTGCGGGTTTCAAGATTGACTAAAAATGGACATTGCTTCCCTACTAGCACTTGTGGGTCAGCAAAAAATTCTCGGATGCCAGAAACAATTTGCCGCGGTACTTCCTCGCCGATAGCAACGGTCAGTTTTAAAAGCCGGTCAGCTCCCTCGACAATTTCGACACTTTCGATAGTGCCCATTTTAATTTCTAGTTTTGCAAAATCATCGTAAGAAATTGTCATATGTTATTTGTTTTTTAATTTTGTAATGTAACTATCAAGAATCAGTGCTGCCGCCGAGGCATCAAGCAAGCTACTTTTCCCTTGTATCTGCGCTGCTTGCTTACTCGAATATTGCTCTGGTTCCAAATGCACCGGTATTCCAATTTGAAGCGTCAGTTCAAGCATCAATGCTTCAACTGCTTGGTGAAGCTTATTTGGTGCTCCTTGATTATTGAGCGAGTGACCGATAACGACCTCTTGCACGCTACGCTCGTGTATCAGTGTTTCTAAATATGAAAAAAATTTAGCGTCATTAGGGACGACGGTTAATGGAAACGCCATCATGCCACCATCGTCAGAGATAGCAATACCAATCTTTTTTGAGCCAAAATCAATCCCTAATCGTTTCACGTCCGTAAGCATAGCATAATAGTCACCTTCTTGGTTCCACTGCCGTTTTACCGTTGGTACTAAGAAAAGAAAGAAAAATGCCAGCTCCGTTGTATAAACAGGGAGAGCGTTGTCTCTCTTTACACACTGATACATATCTTT
This sequence comes from Candidatus Parcubacteria bacterium, assembly GCA_009995385.1. Classification (GTDB taxonomy): domain Bacteria; phylum Patescibacteriota; class Minisyncoccia; order Phycocordibacterales; family UBA918; genus OLB19. The sequence continues at coordinate 5,277 of JAACPT010000014.1, read as the reverse complement.
ATGACACAAACTATAAAATTCACCACTATTGGTCTCGGTACTCTAGCGCTCACGTTTGGAGTACTTGCCCTTGGAGTAAGTACCACCGAAGCATACCGCGGAGACCCAACCGTACTCGGTCCAAATTACACAGTAGATCGCCACGAGGCTATGGAAGCAACCATGGAAAAGAATGACTATGATGCCTGGAAAGCACTCATGGGCGACCGTGGTCGAGTCACTACAGTAGTGACCGCTGCAAATTTTGCAAAATTTAGTGAAGCACATGAACTAGCGGAAGATGGAAAGATTGCCGAAGCACAGCAAATCCGTGAGTCACTTGGTCTCGGTCTCGCTAATGGTTCTCGCCAAGGTGGCGGCAGAGGAGCTGACAACATGAACCGATCAACTACCCGACATGATTGTGTGGGCACTACCAACTAATAATTTACCTCCCTTCTGCAACACTCCCTCAACTACGATTGGGGGATTCGTTGCGTATGGAGCATTTCAGTATATTATTTCATACCATGAGTACCGGTGACACACAAACTGATGAAACACTTGTCGAAATGGTATGCACACAAGATCAAGAGTTGTATGCACTCCTTGTCGGACGGTACCAGAGTAAACTCCTTCGCTATGCGCGGGGTATTTTGCGAGATGAACAAAAGGCCGAGGATGTGGTGCAGGAAGCGTTTATTAAAGCGTTCATCAACTTACGTGGATTTGATACTAAAAAAAAGTTTTCTAGTTGGCTCTATCGTATTGTGCATAATGAGGCTATGAATAGTATTAAAAAATACCGCCAAGAAATACCCTTGCTTGAAACGGCAGATTTCCCAAGTGAAGAAAACATTGAAGATAATTTCATACAAAAGGAACTTTCTACTACAGTAACCACTTGTCTTAAAGCACTTCCCGCATTGTACGCTGCTCCGCTCACGCTTTATTATGCAGAAGAAAAATCATACGATGAAATCAGTGACATTTTACAGATTCCAATTGGAACAGTCGGCACACGTATGAACCGAGCAAAACGTTTAATGAAACAGTTATGTCAAAAGAAATAAATGATATCGATATCACCAGTAAAGTGATGACACAGATTCACACTGAGCACATTCAGATGAAACCAAAAATATATTTTTTTCTTGGTTCTCTTGCCGCTTTCTTTGGATTAGTGCTCGCCATGGTGACCTCGGCGTTCTGTATTAGTATTATTTACTTTTCATTACGTACCGGCGGTAGAATGCTGGAGTACAAACTAGAAACACTCTACGCTCTTTTTAATTGGTGGATACCACTCATTGCAATTGTCGGATTGACGGTCGGAGTGCTCTTACTTCGCCGGTACGAGTTTTCATACAAAAAAAATTTTAGTCTCGTTATTTTCAGCTTTATACTCGCTGTACTAGTCACTGGGTATGTACTTGACCAAACTGGACTAACCGAAACACTCTCACAAAAAGGGCCTTTCCATGAACTTATGGGACCAAGACTACATGATGGCGCCGGATTCCGCGCTGGTGATCAGTCGGGATCTGTCGGAAAAGGCAGACAACAACCGTATCGTCTCGAATAGCGCTACTGTCAATATTATTCAATAGCTCTGTTTTTTAGAAAACGTCCCAATGGTCGTTTTACTATTTCGGTCACCACGAGGTACACGCCAGTGAGGAATAGAATTAACCCAAAGTCAGCCCAAGTCGGGGTGACAAACTCGAAGTAGTGTGCTGTGAATGGAATGATTGGAATAAGGATAGTGCTAAGTACTGCAAAACCAGATAACCAAAGAATAATCGGTGCTGGCAGACCAGCTTTTTCGATGGGGAGCATGGAACGAATTGAGAACAGTATTAAAATCTCAGTCAACACACTGGCGACAAACCAATTGGTCTGGAGAATCGCTGGACCTTCTTGGTAAAAAAGGCCAAACCACATAAAATCAAAAATTGTACTGATTAAACCAAGCGTGATAAATACTATATACAGAGAACGGAAATCAAATTTTTGTGGTCGTGTAATCTCTCTCTTACTTACCCGATCAAAGGCAATCGCCATCATTGGAAAATCGGAAAGTAGGTTAAGTAAAAGAAGCTGTTTAGGGAGCATTGGTAAAAAAGTGATGAATAGTGACGCGATAGCGACGGAATAAAAATTACCAAAGTTCGAAACCAGTGTTGCTCTAATATATTTGAGTGTATTAGCGTGTGTCTCACGTCCCAGTCGAATACCTTCAATAATTACTCGAAGGTCTGATTTGAGTAAGATAATATCTGCTGTCTCTCGTGCCACATCAGAAGCCGATTGCACCACCAGTGAGACATTAGCAGCCTTCAAGGCAGCCGCATCATTAATCCCCTCTCCCAAAAATCCAATAGTGAATTTTTCTTTAAGGAGCTGGACCAACGAAAGTTTTTGCTCCGGAGTAGTGCGCGCGAAAACACGAATTTCACCAATTCGTTTATGTTGTTCTTGTGAAGATAACGCAAAAAATGCATCTGCTTCAATCACTGATTCAACTTTAGTGACTAACCCTACCTGCCGTCCAATTGCTTCCGCCACCCGTAGTGAATCACCAGTGATAATAGTCACGGCCACATTAAGTTCACGTGCTTGTTGCAACGTCCTTGCAGTAGTCTTTTTTAGCACGTCAGCAAACGAAATAAACCCTCCGAAGCGCATTCCTTCCCCACAATCATAACTGACGCCCAGTACTCGTCGTCCTTGTGACTCTTCTTCCTCCAGCCAACCCGCCACCAAGTCACGTGCTACAAGACTTTGTTCAATGAAATATTCAGGACTACCACGTCGAATATGAAGCATGGTACCACTGGTATGACGAACACACGCACCATTGCTTCGCAACACAGGATCAAATGGCTCTTCTTCGGTAAGTGTATATTCACTGACCATCTCACACTGTTCTACACTTAATGCTTGGTCGGTCGCTTGGTCAAACGGTTCTGGATGTTTTTCATTAAGGTCATGTGCTGCCAATCGTGAGAGTACCAGAGGGTGCCATGGGCAATCTGGGATAAGATAGTCATTTTGATACACTAATTTATTCTCAGTAATAGTGCCAGTTTTGTCAGTACACAAAAGTTCAATTGAACCAAGATCTTGTACTGAAGCCAAGCGCTTTACTATCACTCCGTGTTTAGCGAGACGAAGTGCTCCGTGTGAAAGCGAAAAAGTCATCACGAGCGGTAGCGCCTCTGGAATAACCGAGATAGCAAGAGCAATCGCAAAAATGAGCAGGCTAGGAATATCCGCATCCTGCCCATCAATGAACATATTAGCAAGAATGATAAAAAGGAGTGTGATGAGCGTTGTGCGTAATATAAATGCACTAATACGATCGACACCTTTTGTGACTTCACTTATATTTTCAATCGTTGAGGTTGCTTCAGCAATTTTAGCGAGGTCGGTATTCACTCCGGTCGACAATACTTCTGCGTACGCTAACCCCCGAACAATGATGGTTCCCTGTAACACTTTTGATTCGGAAGTACCTTCCCCTTCTGATGCGGCCATCTTGATGACAGGGACGCTCTCTCCAGTAAATGTTGTTTCATCAACTTCAAATCCTTGTGCAAATCGCACCACTGCATCAGCGGGGATAATTTCTCCGGACTCTAATTTCAAAATGTCTCCCGGCACTAATTCAGTAACCTGCACTTCAACGTCCTTCCCTCCTCGACGCACCGTAATGGTTTTAACGAGATATGACTGTAGTTTGTCTGCGGTGGTATTTGATTTATATTCTTGAAACAGACTTAGCGACACTCCTAAAAAGACAAACACCAAAATAAAACTAGCATCAAATGGTTCACCCAATAAAAAGGTGACGAGGGCCGCGAGCAGTAGTAACAAGATAAAAATACTTTTAAACTGCCGAGCAAAAAGTCGCAAAAAACGATACTTTGGCTGCGGTAATTCATTTTTACCGTACTGCGCTTGGCGGGCTGCTACTTCCGTATATGAAAGACCTTGGAACATGAGAGTATTGTACCGTGAAGCACTAGGTAAAAGTGTTGCTATACCCGTTAGACGGTTTAGTTATAAAAAAGCACCAGATTTATAAATCTGGTGCTTTTTAACTGTGCTCCCGCCAGGAATCGAACCTGGAGCGCTGGTACCGCAAACCAACATTTTATCCATTAAACTACGGGAGCAAGTGAAGAGTTAGGTGAGAGTTTACTTTCATCTAACTTCCGAACGCAGCTCCCACCAACAAATCTAAGCCTACAAAGATTTGTTTCAGTGGAGCAGGTGTTCCTTGCTATGTTTGTGGAGCTCCCGTTGCGCGAGGACATTAGCCGTAGCGTACAGAGAGCAACACGCACTTACCTTTGTAAGTGCGCCACATAATACCCTAAAATCCAAATAATTCCAGTATCTTCATAAAGAGTGATTCTTCGAGCTCTGCTTCTTCTAATTTCTCTTTCAAAATTGATTCGATTTCATCAATATGATCAGCTGGAATCGGGAGCACCATGAGTGGCATAATCTTTCGATTAGACATAATAAGTAGTTGTGGTCCACGTGGGTCATCCTCATCGATTTTATAACTTTCAAGCGTAGAAAAAGAATACAATTGGTCTTCAATCTTTATTCCTCGGATACTTACTGAGAACGGAATGACTGATGGTCGTTTAGCAGCTGATACCGCCAAGGCTCCACCAGATAATCCAATGAGTAAAGCAAAAAGTACATTATTAAATAGTATCGCGACAATAATGAGCGCGACAATGATAATAGCAAGGGCAAAAAACCAGTCGTTCCCTTTCTCGACATGGTGGTGTTCAGGCGCCTCCCAAGTGACGCTTCGTGGTGTTGGTTCCATTGCAAAGATTGTATCATATAGACTTCACCACAGGTGTACAATTTTCGTCTCTTCTGTTATTATCGTTCGCACTTGGTGTTTTGTACCACACACAAGATTAAAGAGATGGCGAAGTGGAAGAAAAATGACCGGCTTCATTCTTCTTCCATTCCGCGATCTTTAGAGCGCGGACATGTCGATATTTATGAGGCACGAGGTGGATGAAATCTTCAACCACCGACCATAGACAATTGCATACCCTGGAGAGATGGCTGAGTGGTTGAAGGCGGCGGTCTTGAAAACCGTTAAGGGTGAAAGCTCTTCGAGGGTTCGAATCCCTCTCTCTCCGCCAAAATTGGAAATCGGAATCAGAAGCCGAAATGGGGTCGGCGCGAAGCGCCGACCCAAACGCATTCCCGCCAAAAATTCCCGAATCCAAAAGGTTTTTCCACGCTCCGCGTGGCTCA
>JAACPT010000045.1:23609-25154 GCA_009995385.1 Candidatus Parcubacteria bacterium | reverse complement strand
TTTTGTTTTTTTTGGGCTACCACTTGCTCTACTCGCTGGAGCATTAGCGTTTTACCCAATCAATAACCGCCCCTTTTCATATTTTTTAGAGGCGATTTTTAATTATATTACTAAACAACATCTCTATCTTTGGCGTAAAAAGTCTGATGTTGTTCATAAATCTTTTTCCCCAATTAAACCTGTGGAGGAAGATATATCAGTTCGAGCACAGATGACGACCAAGAAAAATATATCCTCGTTAGCCCGTCGATTAGAATTACAAGCGTTACAAAAACCTGAATAATTATGGCAACTACAAAAGCGACAACCCAAGATTTTGTGACCATTCGGGACATTAAAGATAGTGTCGTCATTCAAAAGAATGGGCAGATGCATATGGTGCTACTAGCCTCTTCAGTCAACTTTGCTCTTAAATCACTCGATGAGCAACGTGCGATTCTTCTACAATTTCAGCAATTTCTCAATACACTCGATTTTTCCTTGCAAATTTACGTGCAATCACGCCGATTAAATATTCAGCCATATCTTGAACTCCTTGCGGAACTTGAAGTAAAACAAGATAACGATCTGATGCGTATTCAGCTTCGAGAGTATATTGAATTCATCCATACCTTCACTGAAGATGTGGATGTTATGAGTAAAAGTTTTTTCGTCATCATCCCTTACTCACCGACCAAGCTCGATATCACTAAAGGAATCACGAATCTCTTTACCCCTAGCCAAGGGACGAGTAAGGCTTTGCCCGATGATACACAATTTGACGAACATCGTATTCAACTAGAGCAGCGAGTGGGAATGGTTAGCGAGGGATTAGCCCGCGTTGGAGTACGGACAATTACATTGCAAAAAGATGATCTCGTGGAGCTTTATTACCATATTTATAACCCAGGAGATAAGACTGGTTCCGCACCAATTAGAGAAGATGAATCAATAACTGTTAAATAATGTATGGGAATACTTAATTCACTACAACCAAGCGCGCCAAAAGAGAATAAAATTAGTGATCAACTCCTTACCCTCACTGATGTGATTGCACCATCGGCAATCGGCATTACCCCTCGCAGTATCAGTATCAGTGGCATCAGCACCCGAGTCTACTATGCTGTTTCCTATCCACGATTTTTAAATGATGGTTGGATTGAACCAGTCCTCAATCTGACAAAAGAACTCGATATTTCAATTTTCGTTCACCCAATTGATACCGTCGAGACCCTAAAAAAATTCCAAAAGAAAGTGGCAGAGGTGCAAAGCCAGATAAATATCAAAGCAGAAAAAGGGGAAGTGCGTGATCCACAACTAGAAGCTGCCTACCGCAACCTAGAGGAACTTCGCGATAAGCTGCAACAAGCTGAGGAGAAGCTTTTTGATGTAGGCTTCTATATTGCTATATATGGTGAAAACGATAGCGCTATCAATAAATCAGAAAATGACATTCGTGGTATTCTCGATGCTCGACTTGTAGCAATGAAACCGGCCTTATTTCAACAAGAAACAGGTATTAGAAGTGTTTTTCCACTCGCTAATGACGAGTTAGTTGTTCATAGT
>JAACPT010000045.1:0-23593 GCA_009995385.1 Candidatus Parcubacteria bacterium | reverse complement strand
CATTATCTAGTTTTTTTCCTTTCACTTCCTTCGACCTCACTTCTGATACTGGTATTCTCTATGGTATAAATCGCCACAATTCTTCACTAGTGCTATTTGATCGCTACTCACTTACCAACTACAATTCAGTCACTTTTGCTACTTCAGGAGCAGGGAAGTCTTACGGTTTGAAACTGGAAATATTACGATCCCTTATGTTTGGGACAGAAGTAATCGTCCTCGACCCAGAGCGTGAATATGAATACCTCGCTGATGCTACTGGTGGACGCTTCTTTAATATCTCACTTTCTTCAAACAACCATGTAAACCCGTTTGACCTACCACCACCAGCAGAAGATGAGGACCCGCGTGACGTGCTTCGCACGCACGTTATTGAACTCGTTGGGCTATTCCGACTTATGCTTGGTGGACTTACTGCTGAAGAGGAGACACTCATAGATCTTGCCGTGCAGGAAACCTATGCACTTAAAGACATCACTGGCGATACAAACTTTAGTGATATGGAACCACCACTCTTAACTGACTTTGAAATGGTACTAGCGGGCATGGATGGAAGCTCATCACTAATCACTCGTCTACAGAAATACACTTCAGGAACTTGGTCAGGCTTTATGAATAAACCAACCAACGTCGATATCAATCAAAAATTCATCGTATTTTCACTTCGCGACATGGAGGATGAATTAAAAACTATCGCCATGTATATTATCACCAACTTTATTTGGGGATCAATTAGGCGGCGTCTTGCCAAGCGACTTATGGTGATCGATGAAGCGTGGTGGATGATGAAATCTGAAGATACTGCTTCATTCCTCTTTAGTCTTGCTAAACGTGGTCGTAAATACTACCTTGGTATTGCGACAATCACCCAAGATGTGGACGACTTCCTTCGCTCACCGTATGGGGTACCAATGATTACCAACTCATCTATTCAGCTTCTTATGAAGCAATCACCAACAGCAATTGATAATATTCAAAAAACCTTCAACCTCACTGATGAAGAAAAATTCTTACTTCTAGAATCTAACGTGGGGGAGGGTATCTTCTTTGCTGGGCTCAAACATATTGCTATAAAAATCATCGCTTCGTATACTGAAGACCAAATCATCACCTCCGACCCTTCACAGCTACTACAGATCAAGCAGGCCCGTGAAGAATTGCAAGCTTCGCGCGTGTAGTATACTAAATCTATATGACCACAAGGGAACAAGGTATCAAACCAAATGCACCTTTTTCTACAAAGAGCTCAGTTACCTATACTAACCAGAGTACTCAAAGAAGAACAGGCTCTGATCGTTCAGATTTACAACAAAAAAATCAAATCAGAAACGTTCGTACCTCGACTATGCCAGGCTCAAACCGGGCGACTCTCAGTTCAGCTCAAAAAACAACCGATCAAACATTTAATGAGACTTATGCAAAAAAAGGTCTTCAGCCATCCTCACTCTCCGACAATAATGACGAGAGATATTCTGCTGGTCGACGGTATGAGCCAATTAAGCAAGTAGAGAAGAGAACTATTCCAGAAGAGGCAGCAGAATCTGCTTTTTACGAAGAACAGAAGCAGGAAGAAGAAATTCAAAATCTGCAAAGAAATGTAAAGAAAAAAAAGACTACTCTTTCTACTGCGAGACGTGTCACGGCTCGTATAAAAGCCAGTTCAGTAAATACCAGTATTTGGTCGTGGGGTCTTTATAGTTGGCTTTTTTTTCAACTCCCATTTGCAATTCTTGGGCTAATTATACTCGTTGCAGCGGCGGCAGTTGAAGCTCTCATTACTAGTATCACTGCTCCTGAAGAAGACGATGGGGTTATCATGAGCCTCGCAAAAGGCGCGGTTAATTTTGTCGTAGAGGGAGTGGCATCGCTTGCAAAATCCATTAACGATAACGTCTTAAGCCTTTTTAATGTTGATCTTACAAGTTTTAATCCAGCAAGTTTTTTCATCGTTCCGTATGGTTTAGTATTAGCATATGGAATCTTTTTGTTACTTTTAATGTACTTAGTGTATAAACTAGCCTTCCTCGAACCTCTGTCTGGGGAAGGCGGGGGAGCAAAGAAGGGAGCCTTACTACTTGCTATTATTGGTTACTCCGTACCTGGATTAAACCTTTTTCCATGGTTCATGGTATGGACTTTTGCAGTTTGGCGGTATCCAAAATAAATTACACTGGGCTTACTTTTTACACCAAATAATCGGCTGTATTCAGACTGAATCCACATCTTATACACAATAATATACAGACCTATACAATAGTTTTCCCACAACTTATTCAAAATGATTAAAATCTAAGGTTCATATCTGGTATGATTATAAATATGAGGATTTTATTTTCACTATTCATAATTTTATTTTTACTATCAGCTACTCCGGCAGTTGCTCAGTTTAACAGTAACCAATTCACTACCCCAGAATCCGGTATTGATCTCCAACCAAAATTTCCTCACCCTGGTGAAATAGTAACGGCAACAATTAATGACTACCGTAGTAGTAGCTTCGGTTCCGATCTTATTTGGGTACTTGATGGAAAAATTGTACCTGGTACAAAAAATAAAAGAACTATCACTTTCACTGCGGGTGAGTTAGGTGCATCACAAGCTATTGAAGTAGTGCTCACTAAAGGAGAAGGACAAAATGAAAAGCTTAAGGCAGTCATTAAACCAATCTACCTTGATATTATAGTTGAACCACAAACCCGTACTCCTGATTTTTATATTGGTCGAGCACTTCCTAGTATGGGCAGTGTTGTAAATGCAACGGCACTCATTAGTGGGGACAACACACCAGTCTCAGACTTAGTATACACTTGGCGCATTGGTCAAAATGTTATTGAAGGTGCTGCAATCAGAGGTCAAAATCAAGTGTCGTACACCACCCCAATGAGTAACAAAGAGATATTAAGCGTTGAAATTGCAAAAATTGATGGCACTATTATTGCCAAGCGTTTTGTCTTAATCCCCTCTGTTGAACCAGTAATACAATTCTATGAGTTAAGCCCTCTATTTGGAATAAGTAACAAAGTTATTAGTGATTCAATTCCACTTATTGGTAATAGTACTATTATTAAAGCAGAACCTTATTACCTTGACTCCAGGGTATATAACAATCCAGCAATCATCGAATGGAAACTAGGTGGAATTGTAACCAGTAACCAGAGTAAAAACCCTTACGAAATAACCCTGGAACGAACATGGGCTGGTGGATCTACAGGACTAGAATTTCATGTTCGAGACACGAAACAAGTATTACAAGGAGCTAAGGGTTCAACTCGCATTAACTTTTAATCCATGAAACGTCCTCTTTTTATAATAATTGGTGCAGTCATTGTTCTAGTTCTAATTGGAGTATGGGTGTACATTGTGTTCTTCGGTCAAACTACTACCAATCAAGACACCTATGCTAATCTTGGTATCGGTGATACCACTGATCCATCTTATGTAGCACCAAGTGAAAATGGGGAAGAGAAAACTCCGGTCATTGACGTTGCTACTAATCAAAGACTGCGACAGCTCACCACTCGACCTGTAGCAGGGTATCGGGAGGTAAAGACAGACTCTACAGAGACAGTTTTACTATATTACACAGAAAAAGGAACTGGTCATATTTATTCTATTGATTTACAGTCAGGTGAGGAAAAGCGAGTTTCTGCTACAACCATTCCTTTAAGTTATCGTTCTACTATTACTCCTAACGGTTTATTTACTTTAGTTCAATCAAATAATGGTACAAACGCAAGATTTACCCTTGGAACTATTAGTACAACATCAGACATTCTCATCACTGAACCTATTGATGAAAAAATTATTGCTTTTACCAGCACTTTAGATAATAAATTCCTATATGCAGTTAAAACAAACAATAGTGTCATAGCTAAAGAATTTAATCCTGTTTCTAAGACTATAAAAGATTTATTTACTGTTCCATTCCGTGAAGCTGCTATTGTTTGGGGAAACACAGCAACTAGTTCTCACCTCTTTTACCCTAAAGCAAGTGCTGAACTTGAAGGGTTCGTGTATCAGGTAAAAAATAGTAAGAGCACAAGACTCCCAATCGATGGATACGGAGTATCTGTTTACGGAACAGATACTAGTCTTATCTATAGCAAGAAAGTAACTAACGCCTATAAAAGTTATCTTTTTAGTACAACTACACCCGAAGCAATCGAATCGCCGATTGATATCATTCCAGAAAAATGTGCCACTCTTCCTGAGAGTGTCACTGTAGTACTTTGTGCTGGTTCTACAAAAAAACTTGACGGTACCATGCCAGATAGCTGGTATAAAGGAATTGTACCTCTAGTAGACGATTTATGGTCCATCAATACGACTACAGGGACTTTGGAATTATTAAGTGCTGTTACCAATGAAACTGGTCGTCAAATCGATATATCTAACCTCTTATTCAACCATAATGGTTCGCGTCTCTACTTCACCGATTCTAGCAGTCACAACCTTTGGCTGTTTGAACTCACTTCTTTAAATAATCAGTAATTTGTTTATATGCTACATAAATTTTTATTTATACTCACCATTACTGCTATTAACATACCTTCTCTAGTGTATGCAGAAAAAACCTATAAACCGCTAGTAGGTATACCAGGTGTTAATCCAGCTAGTGATTTTGATGGCTATATAAATAGTCTTTACGTCCTTTCCATTAGCATCGCGGCCCTTCTGGCGGTTATAAAAATTGTTATTGCTGGAGTGAAGTGGATGTTAACTGATGTTGTGACAAGTAAAAGTGACGCAAAAAAAGACATTCAAGGGGCACTTATTGGGTTATTGATAGTGCTATCTGCAGTATTGATACTTACAATCATTAACCCTAATCTAGTTAATGTAAATCTAACCCTACCACCACCTAATTAAAAGATCATACTATAGCAAATATGGTAGATTCACTTACCTTGCTTATTTACCAGTTTTAAAAAACCTTCTTGTGAAGGTTTTTTAAAAAAGCCTTACCGATGTTTGCGAATGTAATATTCTTGGGCAATTGAGACAACATTACTAATGAAGAAGTATAAAGCAATCGCAGCAGATATTGTATAGGCAATAACACCAATGAGTACCGGCATAACATATTTCATTTGCACGTGCATATTGCGCATAAAATCCTCTTTAAGATTAGGAGCAGCCCCATCAACTTTAGGTGGTGGAGCAGGCATTGTGAGGGTCACTTGGATGTACTGGGTAATACCTGCCCCAAGCGCGAGAAGAGCGCTTCGACCAGTGATATCAATCATCCCTAGGAAATTCATTGTGACTGTTATCGGTTCGGCTACAAACGAGTAGAGAAGAGCGACATTTATATCTGGGAGAGCAATACCTCCACCCTTTGATACTGAGTAGTATAATGCAATAATAATTGGCAACTGTACAAAGATTAGCGCAATACTCGCAAGGGGATTCATTCCGGCTTTTTTATATACCTCCATCATCGCCTGTGCTTGTTCTTGTCGGTCATCTTTATGCTTTTCTTTAATTTCTTTTAATTTTGGCTCAATCTCACGCATTATTTTCTGCGTTTTAACCGCTTTAATAGATAGTGGTAGTAATATCGTCTTAACTAGAAGTACGGTAAGTATAATTGCTATACCAACGTCTCCTTTTGGTAAAATGTCAATAAAAAAAACCAGTGAGTTGTAGACTGGATCAAAGAAAAATGTGTGCCAAATATAAATAAACATAGTAGCCTATTCTACGCACTTTTACGCACTTGAGCAATTGCGTTCTTTGTTTCTAGCGCAGCTAACTGTCTCGTAAGTGAGCTATATGGTGGTGTAACAATAATAATTAAAATTCCCATAAACTTATTTTTAATTACTTCTGAATATAAAATGGCAGTAATACGTCTTTTAAGAAGATTTCTTTGCACAGCACTTTTGGCTACTTTTTTACTCACTACCACTGCTACCTTACGAACTGTGGATGGGTAATATGTTATTGTAAAATAAGGAAAGCGATACTTTTTTCCTATTTTAAAAAAATAAGTGAATTCAAAACGGTTTAATCGCTCACTTTTTTTAAACATACCGCAATAGTATCACTTCTATCTATAAAGAAAAAAGCTCATTACTGAGCTTTTTTTACCGTGAGCTGTGCTCGTCCTTTCCGGCGACGAGCTAAAAGCACCTTACTTCCGGATGCAGTTTCAGACCGCACTAAAAAACCATGGGTAGTTGCTCGTTTTCGCTTACTTGGTTGATATGTTCTTTTTGACATAGCTGTAGAATTAGTACCTGGGAACTATACAGGAATATATAAATAATTCAATAGGGGAGTGCTTCTTTAACTTTATACACAGTTTATACACAGTTGTTTTTTTTGATTACTAAAATGATATTAAAAAATCCTTTTTTTAATAAAAAGTTTACAGTTTTTTTCACGGCGGTATAATGCAAACCACACACGAGTTTCTATCGAACATGAATTCAATCTCACACTCACCATCAGCAAACAGTATTGTTCACACCGAACAAGTGGATGTAAAACAACTCTGGGATAATGCATTAGTAAAAATTGAACTTTCAATTACCACTGCTAATTTTAAAACATGGTTCCGTGATACGTATATTGTTGCCCTCGAAGATGGTACCGCCACAATTGGTGTACCAAGTGTTTTTGTAAAAGATTGGCTACAAGACAAATTTCATAATATGACCTTAAAGACTCTTCGAGATCTTACTCCACATATTCGAAGCGTTGAATACACCGTTGCTCAACGAACTGATCGTAAGCAGGAATCTACTAAAAATCAGACTATTAATGCTGCTCTACCACTTGAAGAATACTATATAAATAAAAGTGACAATCTTAATCCAAAATATTCTTTTGATACGTTTGTAGTAGGACCATATAATGCTCTAGCGCACGCTGCAGCAAGAACAGTGAGTGAAAAACCTGGTATTACTTATAATCCACTTTTTATTTACGGAAAGACTGGTCATGGTAAAACTCACCTTATTCAAGCAGTAGGAAACCAAATTAAGAAAACTGGGAAAAAAGTGTTTTATGTCACTAGTGAACGATTTGCAATTGATTATTTTAATTCTCTCCAGAGTGGTAGTGCAAATAACTTCAAAGATCGCTATCGACAATATGATGTACTCATCATGGATGATATCCAATTTTTAGCGACTAAAGAAAAAACACAAGAAGAACTTTTTCATCTCTTTAATGCACTTCATGATAATAATAAACAGATTGTTTTTTCAAGCGATCAGCACCCAGCGCTCCTTAATGGAATGGAAGAACGTCTTCAATCACGATTCGCACAAGGAATGATTGTTGATTTACCAGCTCCAGACCTAGAATCTCGGGCTGCTATATTGCGAGCGAAAGCTGCGCAGAATAGTATTTCTCTCCATGATGAAGTAGTTGAGTATCTTGCACAAAGTATTGAAGGTAATGTTCGAGAACTAGAAGGGGCACTCAACACTATTATGTGTCAGTCACAACTTTTAGGGAGATTACTTTCTATTGAAGAGGTACGAACTATTATTAAAAATAATTCCCGACCTCGTAAAACCCTTGCTATTAGTGATGTAGTTGAAAAGGTTTCTCGCTACTATGATATTGAACAAGCAAGTATTTATGAAAAAACCCGTCGTAAAGAAGTGGTTAAACCACGGCAGATTATAATGTACATACTCCGAGAAGATTTTCAGATATCATACCCAGCCATAGGGAAGAAACTTGGAGGAAGAGATCATACCACTGTCATCCATTCTTGTGAAAAAATTAAAGCTGAATTACGAGGAAATAGTGAATTAGAAGAAGAAATTACTCAAGTACGGTTACTCCTAAAATAATTAAAAAATGCCTATACAATAGGCATTTTTTAATTATTAATTGTTTTAATTTATCCCCACAACTTGTGTATAGAGAACCAATAGACTGTTGATTGAGTCAGTATAACTGTAATAAATACCTGAATAATTCGTCACTATATCCACAGTCACTAGCTGTTTTTCCCAACACTGCACAGTTCTCCTCATGTTGTTCTCATTCAAATAGACATTACCCACAGTATACTATTTTTATAACGTCATAAAAAACCAACTAATACGCCACACTTTAGACTTCTTCACACTTCCACAGCACTAATAATAAGGAGTAAAATAGATTATAATATAAATATGGAGATAACTATCCCACACATAATTTTAACCAAAGCTCTCGAGTTAGTAGGGAGGATAAGTACTAAACATATAACACTCCCTGTTTTACAGTGTGTGCGTTTAGAAGCTAAAGATGGGATGATTACTCTGCAAGCAACTAATCTAGAGATTAGTATCGAGATGACACTATCCGGTACTATTACTGAAGAAGGTATAGTTGCAATACCAGCCCAGATTTTTTTACAAAGTATCCAGTTTATTTCCCAAAAAGAAATAACCCTTCGAACTGAAGATCAAGTGTTGCAGCTAGAGACTGCAGGTACAAGCACCTCCATTAAAACATTTATTGCAGATGAATTTCCAAACCTTAGTCAGCTCCAAGGAGAGGAGTTAAAGCTTCAAGGGTCACTATTCTCATTTGGAATCAAGAGTGTGGCGTTTGCAGCCTCACAGACCTCTATTAAGCCAGAGTTAGGAAGTGTTTCTATTCAACAAAAAAAAGAACATTCGCTTACATTTGTTGCTACAGATTCATTTCGTTTAATGGAGAAGACAGTATCTCAAAAAGGATTGGTATTTGATCAATCAATTATGATTCCACAAAAGAATGCGATTGAGTTAGCTCGTATTTGTGATGCGATAGGAGAAGATCCTGTACTTATTACTAATGAAAATCAATGTGCGCTTCGTTTTTCAAGTGGGGTATATGTATCATCTCGTTTGGTCACAGGGAATTTTCCAGATTATGTACAGATTATTCCGAAAGAGTATGTAACATACGTAACAGTACTTAAAGATGATCTGATTCGTTCGTTCAAAAAGACCAATATTTTCTTAAATAAATTTCGCCAAGTATCACTAACTATAACTGAAAGTGATATAACTATTTCATCGCAAAACAATGAAGTAGGCCACACTACAGATACTGTACGAGCAAGGGTAGAAGGTGATGAATTAACCCTTAGTTTTAATCAACAGTACATTATGGAACCATTAAATTACATCAATGATGATTCAGTGAAGATGAGTTTTGCTGGAATTGGTCGAGCTATGGTTATGCAGGGGATGAATGATACAAGTTTGCGGTATTTAGTGATGCCAATGAATAAATAATAGTACTCTTATGGAACAATATTCTGTGCCAAAAAAGATGAGACAAATAGGAGATTTGTTTGAAAAATACCGCACACGAATAAAAGCACCACAAGCGAGTGTGGAAAAAGAGTGTATTAAAGTAATACAAGAAATAACTGGATTTGAAATTTCTAAAACACAAGTGATGTATACTGTTAGTACAAAATCTATTTATTTACAAGTACCAAGTATTTTGAAATCAGAGCTTCGTTTTCACCATAATACAATTTTACAAACATTACAAAATCGATTAGGAAAAGACGGTTGTCCAAATATTATTTTTTAATTTATAGAGGTATTAGAAGCTTCTAAAGATCTTCTTCAGTAACTATTGGTTTTGATTGCTCTAATAATGGTCCAAAGGTATTTTTCTTCCATTCCTCTACACCGTACTCCCAATTAATATACTGGGGGTCCATACTAGGGTTTGCAGGGTAGCCACCAAGTGGGTCATCTTTACTAACAAAATAAAGAATGGAGTGAATATTATTATATAGCGTAGGGAGATCTAATTTATTTTGAGAATCGCCACCTTCAGTATTAATAATTTGTGTTTGATTCTGTACTATTTCTAGTAATAAAGTAGCGTCGATATACTCACCTCTAATGATAGGTTTTATACCTTGGGTATTTATGATAGGTTCAGGAAAATTTTCATCAGGTAATTTTGCTAGTGCAATATCTATAAACTCTCGCCAGAGTGGTGTGGTAATAAGACCAGAGAGACCGCGCATAGTGTCATTATTATTATTTCCACACCACGCACCAACTGCAATATTTGGTGCATATCCCATAATCCAAGCGTCACGGAAATTATTGGTACTACCCGATTTTGCCGCGACATCTCGATTAGAGAAGTTAATAAGTGAATTAGCACCCCAAAGTGGAGTACGAGCGACATTATCAGAGAGTATGTCACTCACCATAGCGGCTACATTTTCCTCTACTACTCGATTAGTCTTAACTTCTGGTTCGGTAATAATCGTTCCTCGATTATCTTCTATTTTAAGAATATACCGTGGTTCTGCTTTGATACCATTATTTGCAAATACTCCATATGCATAGGTCATATCAAGTAGACGAACTTCTCCACCACCAAGTACTAATGTTAAACCATACCGATCTGGGTCAGTGAGTGTGGATATTCCCATATCATTAGCAAATTTTACAGTATTTTTTATCCCGGCTAGATATAGTGTTTTTACCGCCGGAATATTTAAAGACTGTGCCAGTGCATTACGCATACTAATTGGTCCAAGGAATTTATTATTATGGTTATTTGGTGCATAACAAGGAGATTCTGAACTACGACTCCAGGGTTCACATTGTGGAGAAAATTGAGTCGGTACATCAAAGAGAATAGTAGATGGTAAATATCCCTTTCTAAACGCATTGGCGTAGACAAATGGTTTAATGGCTGACCCTGGTTGGCGCTCAGCTAGAGCAATATTAAAATTGCCTTCAACCTCATCACTAAAATAATCACGAGATCCAACCATAACTAATAGGTCACCTGTTTTTGGATCTGTTGCCACTAATCCTGCATTTGAGGCATTAAATTTTTCGGTGTTAATTACTACTTTTTCAGCCACAATTCGCTCAGCTTCTTTTTGTAGTTCCCAGTCGAGTGTTGTAATAACTTTAAATCCTTGTTCAGTTAAAACTTCTTCCCCATACGTTTTTACTAACTGCTCTATAACATACATAACAAAATGGGGTGCTCGGATACCGGTGACTGCTTGTGGTTGAAATTCAACAACAGTAGCTTTTGCTTCTTCATACTCATCGATAGTAATAAATCCATTTAAACGCATTCGATCAAGGACTAATTGTTTTCGATGATTAAGATCATCCCGGTGACTTCCGTAGGGGGAAAGGTATGTGGGGGCTTGGGGAATAGCCGCTAAATATGCTGCTTCTGGAAGAGTTAAATCAGCAGCTTTTTTACCAAAAAACGCTTGCGATGCTTCTTCAATACCATAAATAGTACCTCCGTATGGCACTTCATTAAGATATACTGCCAATATTTCATCTTTTTCTAATACTTGTTCTAATTTGATAGAAAGAATAGCTTCTTTTACCTTTCGGCTCAAATTTTTATCACGATCAAGGATAGAATTTTTTATTACTTGCTGAGTAATAGTTGAACCACCTTGTCCACCAAGTAAGTCTCCATCTTGAAAATTTGCTAATGCTGCTCGAACAATTGCCTTAAGATCTATACCAAAATGATTATAAAACTGATCATCTTCAATAGCGACAGTAGCGTTTTTTATATGGCGCGACATTTCTTCAAATGGGATAATGGTACGACGTACGTCTTGATGTAGGTCGTACAATAAAACTTCACCAGTACGATCGTAGATTTTTGTTGATTGTAAAATCCGCCTTTCCTCAAATGCTGAAAGATCAGGTATATCAAGGGTCGAAATCCAAACTAAAATAGTAGCCGAAACGAGAATGATAATAGCCAATGAAAAGACCAGGATATCAATAATAATTTCTTTCCAATTTTTTCGAAACCAAGAGCGAATTTTCATAAATATAGTTTATATAGCCAATATTAGCATGAGTTGTCTAGACAATTTACTACGAATGTGTGATAGAGTTGTTTCACTATGAGTCTTTCACAAGAACTACAAACGAGAGGGTTTATTCATCAAATAGCTGGTCCTTCACTAGAAGGTATTATTGATAAAGAAAAGCGTACCATATATCACGGTATTGACCCAACTGCTGATTCTGCCCACGCTGGAAATTTTGTCATTTGGATGCTTCTTCGACATCTCGCTCTCGCTGGGCATAAAATCATCTTTTTGGTGGGAGGAGGAACTGGAATGATTGGTGACCCAAAACCAGATGCCGAGCGTCAACTCAAAGATCCAGAAGTAATTGCAATAAATGTTGCTAAAATTAAAAAACAAGCGGAGCGAATTTTTACAAATTGCGACATTGAATTTGTTAACAATATTGAATGGTTGGGTAATGTAACAGTAATTGATTTTTTGCGTGACATTGGCAAACATTACACGGTAAATGAATTAATTAAAAAAGATGCCATTGCAACTCGTTTAGCAAGTGATACTGGGCTTTCATATACTGAATTTGCATACCCTCTCCTGCAAGGCTATGACTACTTACAACTTTTTGAAACAAAAGGCTGCACAGTACAAATAGGTGGTTCTGATCAGTGGGGGAATATTATATCGGGAGTAGAATTGATACGTCGTAAAAAACAGACTGAAGTATTTGCTATTACAGTGCCGTTAATTATTGATAAAATATCAGGAAAGAAATTTGGTAAAAGCGAAGGAAACGCAGTGTGGCTTGATGCAGAAAAAACATCTCCATATCAATTTTACCAATTTTGGCTTAATGTTTCCGATGAAAGTGTAATTGAACATTTAAAAAGATTTACTTTTTTATCGCTTGATAAAATTGCAGAATTAATGGAGGAACTGGAAAACAACCCCGGTAGTCGGTTAGCGCAAAAAACCCTCGCTTTTTCTGTCACTGAAATTGTTCATGGTGAAGAAATAGCACATATTGTTAGTAATGTTTCGGAGATACTATTCGGTAATAGAACCATTGCCGACCTTACCGAAGGAGAACAAGTGGTATTACTAAAAAACGCCCCAGTCTACAGTGCAAAAGAAGGAACGTCATATGTAGATATCTTAGTTGAGTCGAAGCTCGCTTCTAGTAAACGTGAAGCAAAGACATTTATTGAAAGTGGTGCCATTACTTGTAATGGCGAGAGGGTAGATAAAGTTGCTGCGGTAGTGGCACTACCTGAGACAGGGAGTAACTTGCTTCTTGTAAAAAGAGGAAAACGGCAAATGTGTCTTATAAAGATTGAATAAAAAAGCGCCGCAAGGCGCTTTTTTATTTTACATCTCATCGACATCATCAAATGTATCAAAGTCTACATCCTCAGCATCCTCTTCGAGTTCCTCGTCACCTTCTTCCTCTTCTTCCTTATCTTCTTCTTCCTCCTCCTCCTCAACTTCTGCTATGTGACCAAATCCTTCAATTTCCTCTTCACCAACCACTTCCGCCACGTCTCCTACTTCTTCTAATAAATCATCAGCTAACGACGCTTCTTCATCTTCTGGAGTTTCTATTTCTTCTTCCTCATCAGCGATTTGAAAATTCATCATAAATTAAGATAATGGATTATATAGTTGTTTGTATCAAAATTACACGCTACTGACAATCAATCGGTGTGTATCAGTGTTGCTGTTCAATGTATGCCTTAAGAAATAGTAGTGTTACTATCAGTTTCAACATACTTGCGGGGTAGTTTACTAGGAGCGTCGCAATGCCGCAAGTGCTCATCCATAATTACTATCCTATAACTATTTTTGATATTTTCGACCATGGTGTGCGAGGCAGGTAATACCAACCGCAATTGCATCGTACTCATCATCAAGCGCATCTTTAGGTGCCTTAGCGACAAGCCGTTTTACCATATCAATTACGGCTGCTTTATCGCTTTTGCCGTATCCTGTTACTGCAATCTTAATCTCCTGTGGTCCAAAATCATACACCTGACAATTATTTTTTTGTGCCAAATAAATAAGGATACCCCGCACCTGTGCTACCCCCATAGCGGTTTTTTGATTCTGATTAAAAAAAAGAGTTTCTATAGCAAGAGTATTTGGAGTGTATGTTTCTACTAATTTTTGGAATGCTTCCCCAACAATAAATAACCGCCCATTAAGAGAAAGTTTTTTGTCAGTCAAAACGCAGCCGGAGTAAAGTAATTTTTCAGTCCCATTTACTAATTCTAAGACAGCGATTCCTAATCGGTCATATCCAGGATCGATACTAATTACCCGCATGGTCATTCTGGGGTATCGGCAGTGGTGAAGACATTAGTTACGTCTTCAATGTCTTCAAGTGCTTCAATAAATTCAGCTAATTTTTCTCCGGTAGTGTCATCAAGCTCCATTGGGTTGGTTGGAATGTATCCGTCAGCTTTTTTCGTAAAGGCCCAGGCAGCTGAACCAGGAGTACCAAGTGCTAAGCCAGCTTTTGTAAAAACATGACGAACTTCGGGAGCGGTACGGTTATTATTATCAGTCACTGCTTCAATAAGCATCGCGACTCCGCCAGGACCATATCCCTCAAAGAGTATTTGTTCAAGGGCGGCCCCGCCCGTACCACTTCCTTTAGCAATTGCTCGTTCAATGTTATCTTTTGGCATTGAGTCTTTCTTCGCCCGTTCCACAGCTGCTAATACGTTTGCTGAATTTTGGTCGCCACCAGATTTACGTGTCTCCATGGTGATAAGCATGGCATGCTTAGAAAAAACTTTACTCTTCTCAGCATCACTAGCTGCTTTCTTGTGTTTAATTTTTGACCACTTATTATGTCCAGACATAGGTTATTGATTATTATAGATTTTAATATGAGAATACGCTTCTCCGCTCGCTACTCGACCACGCGGAGTACGGTCGAGGAGACCGTGACGAATGAGATAAGGTTCAATAACATCCTCAATCGTAGAGGGTTCTTCGCCAGTGGCGGCGGCGATGGTGTTGAGTCCAACTGGTCCACCACCAAACTTATGGATTATTGCTTCGAGCACCGCTCGGTCCGGTTTTCCGAGACCAAGTGAGTCTATTTCTAAAAGGGTAAAAGTTTTGTCAACAATTTCGTCAGTCAGTGCTCCACCTTCAAGCTGCGCCAGATCACGACAGCGTTTGAGAAGATAATTTGCTGTACGGGGAGTAGCGCGGCAACGTTTTGAAATACGCTCTAAAATCGCTGGTGTGGTTTTTATAGCGAGAAGCTCAGCTGATCGCTTAAGAATTGTAGCAATTTCGTTGTCAGTATAAAAATCTAAGCGGAAGGTTCCACCCGAGAAGCGTGAACGAAGTGGTGAAGAGAGGAGGGAAATGCGTGTAGTAGCCGCCACCATAGTAAACGGCGGGAGCTCTAGTTGCACAGTGCGCGCAGATGGACCTTTACCGATAATAATATCAAGTACACCTGATTCCATGGCTGGATATAGCACTTCTTCAATGCTTTTGGAAAGACGGTGAATTTCATCAATAAAGAGTACATCGCCAGGGGAGAGGTTGGTGAGGATCGCCGCCAAATCACCCACCCGTTCAATGGCTGGTCCAGAAGTAATCTTCATATTAGTGCCGAGTGTCTTGGAAACTAAATTTGCGAGTGTTGTTTTACCTAGCCCTGGTGGACCATACAATAAGATATGCTCAGCGGCATGACCACGCTCACGGGCAGCGGTAAGAAGAATACGGAGGTTCTCTTTAGTTTTTTGTTGACCAATATATTCATCCCAGGTTTGTGGACGAAGGGTTCGGTCAAGACCACTGGCATCATCTCGAGCGATTTGCTTTTTTGTTGGATTTTCCATAGTAATGCAAATAGTATAACAAAAAACACCAGATATAGGGTGTTGGTGTTGACAAAAATATAAACTATGCTAATATAAATAGTAATAAGTTCTCTGTTTTGCCAACCACTTGGCACAAACTGTTTTTGAAGCTATTCCAGACGATAACTCTCTAAGCAACTTGGGTGCGTTGCGAGGGGTTTCTTGGCGCTCACCTTGAGTGAGAGTGCGGAGAACTTTCTTAGCGCGGCATTCACTTTCAATGCGGAAGCTTTGCTTAGAGAGTTATATTTTGGAATGAACGTTATCAAAGATGAGAGTAGCATAATTTGCAAGAAAACAGTCTTGACCATAGACCATTTCACTCATCAAATATTCAGGTGTGTATACGCATTATACAACGTGAGAAAAGAAATCGAGTTCATCTGCTTCTTCACCAGCTAGAGGCTGTGTCGGGGTTATTGCTAAGGGTTTTTTAATAGCTAAATATGGTAACTCAATAACTCGTTCAAGTTCTTGTAGAGAAGTGAGACCTTTAACAACTTTCTCTATACCATCTTCAATCATTGTTGGAATACCTTGTGGTTTAGCGGCTGTTGCAATGATGTGCTCACGAGGGTCACGAAGTACTGCTTCTTCTACAGCATCGTCCATGACTACTCCTTCGAAAATACCTATTCTACCGCGGTACCCTGTTCCACCACATTTCTTACAACCAGTACTTTTATAAATTGTAAGAGGATCTGATACTGCAATTGGATGAGGGTGTCCCTCCATAACATGTGTAATTAGTTGTTTTTCATCAGAAGTAGCTTGGTAGGCTGTCTTACAGTCTGCGCAGAGTAGACGAACAAGCCGTTGTCCAATAATGATATTTATAGAGGTACCCATAACCCGAGGGTCTATACCGAGGTCAATGAGACGAGCAAAACCAGCTACTGCACTGTTGGTGTGGAGGGTACTGAACACTAAGTGTCCTGTCTGAGCGGCGTGGATTGCTGTTTCTGCAACTTCTCGGTCACGAATTTCACCAATCATAATGATGTCTGGGTCCTGGCGAAGAATAGCTCGGAGACCATTGGCAAAGGTGTAGTCATCACCGATTTGTGTTTGTACAATTCCTTCAATTTTATATTCCACTGGGTTTTCGATGGTGATTATTTTTACCCCTTCAGAGTGTACCTCTCGAAGAAATGCGTAGAGGGCAGTGGTTTTACCAGAACCCGTTGGTCCAGTGGTAATGATGAGTCCATTAGGTTTTTTTAACTCCTGGTGCATTACCTTTTCGATGTACGGGTTAAGCTGTATACGATCCATACTAAAAGTGGAGAGCGAAGGATCGAGAAGACGCATAACAATTGATTCCGCAGTCGCCCCGGGAATAACTGAAGAGCGAACTTCAACTTGCCGACTCTCGATATCAAAAGTAAAACGTCCATCCTGCGCTTCTGCTTTAGTGTTGAGTACCATTCCAGAGAGAAGTTTTAGGCGAGACATGAGACGTCCATAAATGTAGCTTTCTATATCAGTTATGTCGTGGAGCACACCATCAAAACGGTAACGGAGTCGGATTACTGATTCCTCTGGTTCAATATGAATATCAGAGGCACCTAATGCAAGCGCACCGGCAAAGATAAGTTCCAAAGTCTCGGAAACTCGCCTCGTGTTATTGATAGAACTGATGCCACGCAATATCTCCGTAACGTCCTCCTTCTTTTTTATGGCATTCATGAGGCGACTAATATCCTCAGTGCTTATCTGAAACACTCCTTTTTTTTCTGCGGTTGAATCGGTGATGTCGGTATATCGACTCCATGCATAGGTGAGACTGGCGGTCGAACATATATAGACCGTGAGCTCATAATGTTGGTTTTCTAGTTCTTTCAGGTACGCTTGTACTTGTGGACTGTTTGGCTGCTTGGCAGCGACAGAGAGTTTGTTTTGGTTTAATTCAAAAGAAGTAATATTAAAAGCGTGCGCTTTTGCTACCGGTATTACTCCGAGCGCTTCTGGATTGATGGTAACACCACGAAGATTAATGTATTCAAAACCAAGGCGAGGGGCGTTGATTTGAACCGTCCTTTCTTCCTCTTGAGTGTAGAGGTCGGTGATTCTACTATTTGAATAGGTATCATCAAATTTAAACATATGCCACATCATACCATGCTAGTTTTACTGTAATTTGCTATTTACGTTCTAATTGTTGGTTGCTATAGTCATTTTATGGAAACGACATATCTCATTAATCAGCCAGTTGATTTTGAGACAGTTATCAATGATATCCTACGCTATTATAAAAAAAATAAGGATTCTTTTTTGGTGCTCGCCCTCGAAGGTGATTTAGGGGCAGGAAAAACTACATTTACCCAGCAACTTGGAAGAGTACTAGGGGTGAGAGAATCTATTACTAGTCCAACATTTACCATAATGAAGCAGTATGCGCTAGACCACACAGATTTTGACAGTCTGGTGCATATTGATGGCTACCGTTTTGAATCGGAGTCAGAAGCTGAGCCGCTCCATCTTGATGAGTTACTAGTTACTCCACGAGCAATAATCTGTATTGAGTGGCCAGAGCGTATTGCTTCGTGTATTCCAGCAGAAGCAGTGATGATTTCTATTACTATTGGCGATAAGGAACAGCGAATAGTACAGGTGACGTATGGAGAGTAGGTGGTCGTATAAGGTAAAAACCCGTATACTTACCTTATGCTGAAACAGACCGAAAAAACTTTAGTGCTGCTTGATGCGCACGCTATTTTGCACCGAGCGTATCATGCATTACCGGATTTTTCTTCTCCTACTGGTGAACCGACTGGAGCGCTATATGGAGTGACAACGATGTTGCTTCGGATTATTGAAGAATTTAAACCACAATATATTGCTGCCTGCTATGATTTACCAGAACCAACCTATCGACATGAAGCGTTTGGTGGATACAAGGCGGGGAGGACAAAAACTGATGATTCCCTGATTAATCAAATCAATCGTTCACGAGATATCTTCAAAGCTTTTGGTATCCCTATTTATGAACGCCCTGGGTTTGAAGCTGATGACATGCTTGGATCTATCGCCCATCTCACGGCTGGAGAAAAAGGACTACGGGTCGTCATTGCTTCTGGTGATATGGATACTCTCCAATGTGTTGATAAAAAACGTGTGCAAGTTTTTACCCTAAAGAAAGGGATCAAGGACACCGTCTTATATGATGAAACAGCAGTAAAAGAACGTTTTGGGTTTGGTCCAAAATTAGTTCCTGATTATAAAGGGTTGCGAGGCGACCCTTCTGATAACATTCCGGGTATTGTCGGAATTGGTGAAAAGACTGCATCGATATTAATCAATACCTTTGGTTCCTTGGAAAAAATATACGCTGCTTTAGAAAAAGACGAGCAGCGATTTATTGATGCAGGTGTTACTCCACGTATCCTTACCCTTTTACGAGAAGGAAAAGAAGATGCGGAATTTTCAAAAATGTTGGCAACGATCCGTACTGATGCACTAGAAACTTTTGTGGTAACAGAAAATGAGTGGAAAGAAAACGCTGACACGGAAGCGGTGGTTAGTTTGTTTAGTGAACTAGGATTTCGAGCGGTGATGGATAGAGTGAAGAAGTTATTTGATGTAGTAGAAATAGATGAGGTAATTTTAAATAAAGACGTAAATGCCAGTGAGCTGGAGGAAGCGAGCATTATGCTTTGGCTTCTTGAGAGTGAACGGACCAATGCTTCATTTGAGGATATTATAGATTATGGTCGGTCATTTTTAGGGACCACCACTTGGAAAGATACAAAAGAAGCGCTTTTTAAAAAAGTACAGGAGGCAGGACTGGAGAAAATATTTATTGAGATTGAACAACCACTCATTCCAGTCTTGGCTAAAATGAAAGCGTTAGGCATTATGCTTGATGTTGCGTTTCTCAAAACTTTGTCAAAAAAATTCCACACGGAACTAACTTCTCTTGAAAAAGAAATATACGCTCTAGCTGGTATGGCATTTAATATTAACTCACCAAAGCAACTGGGTGAAGTACTTTTTGACACGCTTGGTCTTACACCTAAGAATGCTAAAAAAACCGCTGGTGGGCAGCGTTCAACAAAAGAATCAGAACTAGAAAAACTTCGTGAAGAGCATCCAATTATTGAAAAATTATTACGCTACCGCGAACTGCAAAAACTCGTTTCTACGTACGTTGATAATCTTCCACAAATGGTAGGAAGTGATGGTCGTATCCACTCGACACTACTACAGACTGGTGCTGCGACTGGACGTATGGCGAGTAAGGATCCTAATCTACAAAATATTCCAATTCGTACCGAAGAAGGAAGGTTAGTACGTGGAGCATTTATTGCGGCACCAGGATATCAATTGGTTGCTATAGATTATTCACAAATTGAACTCCGTATTGCAGCTATTCTTTCGCAAGATAAAAATATGATTGATATTTTTAAACGAGGAGAAGATGTCCATGCGGGAGTGGCAGCTCGAGTGTTTGGGGTAAAACAAGAAGCGGTGACTCCTGACATGCGTCGTAAAGCCAAGGTGATTAACTTCGGTATTCTGTATGGTATGGGAGTAAATGCGCTGCGACAAAACCTTGGCAATGACACACCAAGAGCAGAAGCCCAAGAATTTTTAAATGCGTACTTCCAAACCTTTACTCGTCTAGCAGAATATTTAGAAGGCACTAAGACGTTTGCTAGACAGCATGGATATACCGAGACACTCATCGGTCGCAGGCGATACTTTCCTGGTATTGCATCAAATATTCAATTCATTCGAGCGCAAGCAGAACGTATGGCAATCAATGCGCCGATTCAAGGTACGGCGGCAGATTGTATGCGTATTGCTATGCTCCGCGTTCATGCGTGGATAGAAAAATTAGAAAAGCCAGATGATGTCCGTATGTTGCTCCAGGTGCATGACGAGTTGGTATTTGAGGTAAAAAAAGGACTAGTACTAAAAATCACAAAAGAAATTGTCTCTATCATGGAACATATTTTGACGGAGGAGGAAAGTAGTGGAGTACCACTTATCGCCACTGCCAAGGTGGGTGAAAACTGGAACCACCTTACGGTAATAAAAATATAAGCTATGTACGTGCTTTTTTTTGGTACTGATCGAAATAGCATCCGTGATGCCGCGACGGCATACATTGAAAAAGAAATGCCGGCAGACGGGACTCTTTCTACTATCGAAGCTGTGGGGTATCAGCCGGAGCAGGTAGCAGATGCTCTTGGTGCCCGTTCGCTGTTTGGCGGCGGTGAATGGTGTATTCTCGACACTCCATCCGCCGACGCAGTGTTTGCAAAAGACGTTGAAAATACATTGATTGAAATGGCTGAGTCGAATAACACTTTTATTATATTAGAAGGACCACTGCTTGCGGCTGTGAAAAAAAAGTATGAAAAGTTAGCAGCAATTCATGAAGAATTTTCTCTAGAGAAAAAAGAGCGGGCTAACCCATTTGCTCTCGCCGAGGCACTAGCGCAAAAAGACAAACGGCAATTGTGGGTGCTACTTCAAGAGGCTAAATTATCTGGTCAACGGGAAGAGGAAATCATTGGGATACTTTGGTGGCAGTTAAAGTCACTACGCTTAGCGAAGAACACTGCTACTGCGGTGGAAGCTGG
Organism: Candidatus Parcubacteria bacterium; assembly: GCA_009995385.1. Classification (GTDB taxonomy): domain Bacteria; phylum Patescibacteriota; class Minisyncoccia; order Phycocordibacterales; family UBA918; genus OLB19. Next base: position 2,336 of record JAACPT010000045.1, on the reverse strand, counting down.
TATGAAAGATTTTCCGTACAATAAGGCGAAGCGAGCCTTGATGAAGTTTCAAGATGGGGAAGTGGAACGACTGTCGCAATCACTATTGGAACTTTATCATGATGGTCACGCGGGAGTACGAGCATTGGATTTAGCTCTAGAAGAATGGGTACTCTTAATATGAGTTGATAAAAAAGAATTAACGTCACACGTGTTAGCGAATACAGTAAAACCCACTGTCCGCCCAGCAGGGATCGAACCTGCGACCATCAGCTTAAAAGGCTGCTGCTCTACCGTCTGAGCTATGGGCGGACAGTGGGTTTTACTTTTTGAGTAGCGAAACTATACCATGATGACGCGCGAAATCAACCTGATGAAGATTGTAATAAAAGAAATCGGTATGACTATTCTGTCATACCGAACTTCATGAGTATCATCGTAATGTATCATGAAAGAAGATCTTTGAAATTTCGCGAACTGGAGGACCAAGGATAGTTCGGTACGTGACATCATGTTTGGTTGGTATACCAGTTTGTCCGTCAGTACTTACTGCCATGTCATCACCGATAGAGAATCCAATGTGTTGATGCTGATTGCCATCACTGCATAATTTTGGACTCCAAATAATGACCGCGCCTTTTGTAAGGTGATCAATCTGATACCAATTTGATTGCTGCATATCTGCAATCGTCTCAGTCACTGTCGTGTGTACACCGCGGGTACAGAGACCGGTGAGTGTGAGTATCGATGATGCAAAGTAGGCACAAGCAAATCGTCCATTTTCTATCACATCACAGGGGACACCCTCTTTCGTTTTTATAAAAAGACGGAGATATTGCTTCGATCCAACGCTTCCTTCAATCATAGAAAGATACGTGTCAAACAAAGCAATGGGGTGACCTTCTTCAATCAAGATTGTTTCCATGCTGTCTCCTTTGTAAAGAACAAATCGTAGTTTGATTGTACTATTATGCAGACACTTGTCTACAAGCTCGCGACCAAGGTTTTTATTTTATATGATTATTTGCTAGTCTACAGTAACGTGAAATATCTCATTTTAGAAAATATTCGTAGCGCCTATAATGTAGGGGCTATATTTAGAACTGCCGATGGAGCTGGTGTAACAAAGATATTTTTAATCGGATACACACCAGCTCCGACTGATCGCTTCGGTCGGGTGCAGGCAGAAATCAAAAAAACTTCACTCGGTGCGAGTGAAGAAATACCCTGGCAACAGCAAGAAAATATCGAAATGTTGATACTGTCTCTTAAAAAAGAAGGGTATACCGTCGTTGCTGTCGAACAGGCAGATAATGCAATTATTCTTCGAGAATTTACCGTTCCAAAAAAAGTTGTATATATACTCGGCAACGAGATCGATGGAGTGAGTAGGGGAGCACAAAATTTAGCCGATATGGTGGTAGAAATTCCCATGCTTGGGAGTAAAGAATCACTCAATGTTTCAGTCGCCGCTGGTATAATCCTCTATCATGAACATACTACATAGTTGGATAAGTAGATGGTTGCTTTCCGGAGTACTTTTGGGAATAGGATTTATGTTTCCGCCCACCTGGATACTGGGTCTTGTTGGTGCGATTTATTTTCTGTATCTCTTGCAGCAAGACTTCCTATTCTGGAAAAAAATGCTTGGTGCTTGGTTGGCCTGGACAATCAAAGTGGCATTTTCAGTTAGTTGGATGTGGAGTGTTTACCCAGTAGAATGGTTACCATTAGAGCTGAGTGATGTGCAACTGGTAGTAATTGGTTTTTCTTGGTTTATGACTGCTGTCACCGCTGGTATGGGAGTACTTTTTTTGGTTGGAATTAGTGAATTGTTGCATCGGAAAACTGATTTACCACGATGGTCATATTATGTACTATTATACCCACTACTTTGGGTAATTGCCGAATCAGTAGGATCAGTCATTTTCTCAATCTTTTTTTATGGTCCTGGTGGCACAATAGGATCAGCGTTTAGCTTCGGGTATGTTGGGTACTTACTTGCACACCATGAAGGATTGTTATTCATTGCGAAAGTTGCTGGTGTGTATGGACTGACAATTAGTTTGCTGTGCGTCGCCGGGGTGTCATTATGGTGTCTCGAACAATATCCGAAATATCGCTATGTAGTGCTTATCACTGTGGTTATGTTGTCAGGGAGTAGTTTTTTATTTATCCCTGAAATAGTGATTCCAGCTACAAATGCTACTTATTCAGTGATTACAATCGACACCCACTTCGATGCTAATACTGTCCGGACTGAAGCGGGAAGGAAACAAGCTACTGAAGGGCTCGAGGCTGCAATGGAAAAGGCATTAGCAAAAGATCCAGACTACATCATTCTACCTGAAGACAGT
>JAACPT010000041.1 GCA_009995385.1 Candidatus Parcubacteria bacterium | reverse complement strand
TTTCTTCCTACTTCTTGGAGCACAACGGTTTTGTGACAAAACTTTGAAACGTCTCCCAGACTTTTCAACTCTACCAACTGAGCTACAATATTTTACTTTTACTGCAACGATGCAAATCCTAACAAAATTTTCTAATTTTTACCAGCACTAAATTCTCATTAGTCTTTACCTTCAAGTGTTCGTTTTCGCAATCGTCTTTGTTCTCCCGGCGTTAATGCTGTATCAACTCTGTGTTTCGCTATTACTCCGAGATGATTATTTTTATTAAGCATCCGCTTTTCACTACGAAGTTCTTTTGCCCGGGTTCGATTTCTCTCAAAGATTGATTCAAAATATGCATACAGTGTCACCAATGCGCGCAAGATGGCTTTTAAGACAGAATGGATGCTGTAATACCAATTGAGTTGCACGATGTATTTAATAAAATGTGTACATTTTTCTTGAAGTTCCTGCTCAAGCCAACCGACTATACGGTCAAGTCTGGTACGAAATTTGCTCGCAAAGAAACGTCGACCCCGTCGACGTTCTTGCTGAGTAAAAATAACAAGGAGCAACAATGAAACAGTGCTCACAAGAAAGGCAGTCAAGGCTGGCATGACCACAATGGCTTATTTTACTGACAGCCGAGCAATTTTGGCGATTGAGACGTTTTCACCAAACTTCTGTACTGCACCATTAACCATCTCGCCAATAGTTGTCTCCGGATTTTTAATGAAATCTTGTTCCATAAGAATCTGATCTTTAAAATAAGATGCAAGCTTCCCTGCCATAATCTTCTCTTGCATTTCAGCGGTCTTACCCACCATTTCAGTAGCAAATACTTCCTTCGCTTTTTCAATCGTCTCGGCTGGCACTTCTTCTTTAGTGATGAACTTTGGATCAGTAGCAGCAACGTGCATCGCGATATCACGAGCAAGCGCTATAAATTCCTGATTCTTTGACACAAAGTCAGTTTCACTTGCGAGCAAAACCATAGCAGCAACTTCATTCGTATTGTGTATGTACGAACCAATCGCGCCGGCACCAAGAACTCGGTCCGACTTTTTCTCAGCTGCCTCGCTACGCTTCTTCTTAAGAATGATGACTGCCTTTTCCATGTCACCACCCGCCTCTTCAAGCGCACGCTTACACTGCATCACCGAAATGCCAGTTTTTTCTCGTAATTCTTTTAATTGTACTGATGTGATTTCCATAGAAAATATTTTAATGAACTAACTTCAAGAGTAATAGCTAGTCTGCAAAAACACAGACGACTTATTCTGCCCGTCGTCTAGTTGGTGCACGACGTGCTTCTACTGGCTTTGGTACATACGCGGTCTTTCCTGCGGCGTACGCTGCTACTAATTCATCGATGAGTAGCGAAACACTACTTTGTAGCGAATCATTAGCCACCACTGGGTATTGTACTTTGTTAGTATCACAATCAGAACTCATAATTGCAATGACTGGAATATGCTTCCCTTGTGCTTCAGTGACCGCAATCGCATCGTGACGAGGGTCAACTACCACCATCAAATCTGGCAATTTTACCATTTTAGAAATACCAAAGAAATTGAACGTGAGTTTATCCACTTCACGACTAATCACCACCCGCTCTTTTTTGGTATATTTTCGTTCCAATTCTCCAGACTCTCGTTCATTAACTAACGCTTCAAGGCGATTGATTCGCTTTTTAATTTCACTGAAGTTAGAGAGCATCCCACCAATCCAACGATTAGTGACGTACGGCGCAGCAATTTTTTCCGCTGCTGCTTTGACAATTACTGCACTTTCATCTTTTGTGCTGACAAACAAAACTGATTTTCCTTGCGTTCCAGCGTCGGAGAGTATCGCTTTGGCAGCATCGAGCGATGTAGCGACTTTTTCTAAATCAAAAATGTCGTTACCATCTTTTGTACCATATAAATAAGAAGTGACGGTTGGATGGCGGCGGCTCTTTTTAAAACCAAAATGAGATCCAGATTTAAAAAGTCGGTCGATAAAAGTTGGGTTGTTTGATGTTGTTGACATAATATTATGATGACTCATGTTCGAAATTGCGCCGGAAATACTGGTTATAAGTAAGTGTATTCCTGGTCAAGGAAGCCATGCGTAGCACAGCCTGAGTCCTAAAAAAGCGCACCGAGCGCTTAGCGGCGTGATAGTACCATAGGCACCTGGTGTGCGCAATAGGACTTACTCTTCCTCCGTTCCTACTTCCCCACCAGCCGCGACTGCTTGCAACGCTTCAACAATTGGAGCAATATTGCCAGCCAGCGTTGATTCAATAGTATGCCAAGACTGCTTGATGCGGTGATCGGTGATACGATTTTGCGGAAAATTGTAGGTACGGATTTTTTCCGAACGATCACCAGTACCAATCTGGTTCTTACGGGTCTCAGCGTGTTTTCGCATTTCCTCTTCTTCATGGATAGCCTCCAATTTTGCAATTAACATAATCATTGCTTTTTCTCGATTCTTAAGTTGGGACCGTTCACTCTGACAGCGGACATCAATGTTCGTTGGTACGTGGATGAGACGTACCGCTGTTTCTACTTTATTAACATTCTGTCCGCCCGCACCGCCCGACCGTGAGAACTCCATTTCGATATCTCCTGGATTTATTTCGATAGTTGGCTTCTTACGCATTGGCAAAATCGCCACCGAAGCGGTCGAAGTATGAATACGTCCCTGCTTTTCAGTGGCAGGGATACGTTGCACGCGGTGCACACCAGTCTCGTAGCGCAAATGGTTGTACACTTCGCTGCCCAATATCTCAAATGCCGCTTCTTTATACCCGCCAGCTTCCGTCTCTGACACGTGCGAACGAATCGTTTGCCAGCCGTTATTTTCGGCGTACTGTAAGTACATCGATGCTAGTTCGGCGGCAAAAAGTGACGCCTCGTCTCCACCCGCACCAGCCCGCACTTCGAGCATCACCCCAAACGGTTTTGCTTCCTCTTCCTTATTAGCCTCGATGATGTGTTCCATTTCAGCAAACTGGTTTTGCAATTGTGCGGTCAGCCGAGTGATTTCTTCTTCAGCCAGCACTGCCATTTCAGGATCAGAATCAGCTAATTCTTCTGCTTCACGCAATTTCACCAGTTCACTTTCAAATTGTGACGCCAAAAATTGCGTTTTCTGATTTTCTTTAAATTCTTGCAATGTATCTTGGTTGAATTCCATGTTGGTCAATAGTACTGAATCTTGGTGCAATAGCAAGCATAATTAGGTAATTATAAAAAACCACCCGCTGGCGGGTGGTTTTTTATATTATTCTTTCTTGCTGCGTGTAGCTCCGGCTTTTGCCATACGCTGCTTGAAGCGGTCAACGCGACCAGCGGTATCCATCACCTTCTCTTGTCCAGTGTAGAACGGATGTGATGCACTTGAAACATCAACAGTTGTTAGTGGATACTCCTGCCCATCAGTCCATTTATCAGTAGCCGATGTCTCAATTGTAGAACCAATCAGCATTCGCTCACCTGATGAGTTGTCATGGAATATTACTTTGCGGTAGTTCTTCGGATGAATATCTTTTTTCATATATACAAATACTTCGGCGCCCCCGGTGTGGTGGGCAGAAATCTTTTTAAGATTTTCTGCCCACCACTGGAATATAATAAGTGGGAACACCTAATTTCTTGTGACGCACACTATAGCAAAAAGTATGCTTTTAGCAACTCTTATGATCCCAAGATTTGAATCTCTTGCGCTAAACGCGATTTACGATTCATTACTTGATCACCGTAGAAAGCGTTAGCAGGATTAGTTGCTCCTCCCCAACCAGCGTAGTACCGTAGCGCCGCCAGACGATCTCCACTGTATGAACCATTCGCTCCATTATCTCGGAGGAGTAGTGCAGTCGCAATAAACGCATCTTTATTATTGAATGGATTAGCTGGACTATTGGTACCGTTGATACGACGAATGGCGTCGACGTCTTTGCTGTACGTCCAGCCACTACCATTATTTACAATACCGCCATAGATAGCCCAAGTGGAAGGAATGAACTGTGAAGGACCCATAGCACCACCCCAGCCGACTCGTGAACCATTTTGAACAATTGGACACGAAACCGTTCGAGAGTATGGATCAAAACCGAGAATAGCAGCGATTGCTAAAAATACTGGTTCATCTCGTGTTGGGTGCATCACCGGTCGAGCACTATGACTATCACTAAAGAGACAATTACCAAGATTAGAACCGATGTTTGTCTCTTGTTCTAGGATAGCGAGGATCATTGCCGAATCAACTCCAGTTACTTTAGACGCATACTGTGCAAGCGAGACCGCTTCGGGAAACGGAATCCCTCCCCCACCGCCAAGCAGCGTAAAGAGCGCATTTCGTAATTGTGAAGCGGTTTTCCGCTGCGAATCAAGGAGCGCTTTGTACTGTGTTTCTTCTCCTTTTGTTACGGTGAGGATCTGTGCTTTCTCGTGTTCTTTCACTTCGATTTCTCGTTTCTGCAATTCTTGAATCCGCTTCATCTCTGCTTCTGTTAGTTGCTTGGTCTCCAGTTCATTTTTTTGTTCAACGGTATCACTACGTATTTCATGCAGCACGGCTAGTGATTCATTCAGTGATTCTTTGATTGATTGGTATGTCGCTACGTCGGTAAAAAACTCAGAAAAATTCTTCTTGCTCAGCATCACTTCAACGAGAGAGTATTCTTCAAGGAGGGCTGATTTTCGCACTAGGTCTGCCAACGACACTTGCTGTTTCTCCAAACGTTCAGCAAGAATATCAAGCACGACTGCTTTTTCACCAATCTGGTCAGACAACTGTTCAATCGCTACCGCCCGCGCTTGAATACCAAGCTGGGCTTTTTTTATTTCTCCTTCAATAATAGAAATATCCCGTTCCAGTGACTGACGTTGGTTTTTTTTATCTTCTACCAAACGCTCTTGCGTCAAAATCTGTCGCTCTACATTTTGTAGCTCTGTCTCCAGCCTAGTCCGCCGCTCGGCATCTGTTTCGCTGAACGCGGGGGTAGGAGGAATAAGCAGTGACAATACAAAAATACCGGCGATGAACGTACGTATCATGCCGATATTATAGCAGAGTTTGGGAGACCACCAACCAAAGCAACGTGGGAGTGGGCTTCTATGCTTCTTCTTCCTTTCCCTTTTTTTCTACTGCAACTGCCGCCATATCAACTTCAGCTTCTGCTTCCTCAGTCGCTGGTGTTTGCTTTGCGGCATTGACGATAGCGACTGGTTCTTCTAGGGCCATTGTCACTTTTACACCTTTAGGAGTAACCAAGTCACTGACGTGTATTTTACTCTCAACGGTACGCAAAACTCCAAGATCAACATCGATATGACTCGGCAAACTAGCTGGCGTACTAGTTACTTCTAGTTCGTGCATAACCTTTGTGACCGATCCAAGATGAGCTTCTTCTACTGGTGCTACTCCAATGAAATGTAACGGCACGTGCGCAGAAATCTCTTTCCCTTCCTCTACAGCGTAAAAATCAGCGTGCATGACTCGTTGTTTAACCGGATTGAAGTCGACTTCTTTAATCAATACCTCGACAGCAGTTTTGAGACCAGTTAATTGTAGTACTGTGGACTCGCCAGCTTCTTTACGTACTTTATCAAACTCCTTTCCATCCAGAACAATTTGCATTGGCACTTGGGCTTTTCCATACACAATTGCTGGAATAGCTCCACTTGCTCGTAATACTTTAAGACTGGTTTTTTGATCACGTTCAGTGACCGCTAATGTCATTGTCATATGAAGTAGCCTAGCACAAATTAGTAAAATCAAACAGTAGCACCGTCGTACGTAGAATGACGCTATTCCCCCACACTGATGCCAGTCAAGGATACGACAGATGCTATACTCATAGCATATGTCACAGCAATACGATTTTGTCGCCATTGGCGATATCCTCATTGATGCCTTTATTGAATTAAACAAAGACCAAGCTGATGTTTCAATCGACCTCGACACCGGTCGAAAAACATTGCATATGCCGTTTGGGAGCAAACTTCCCTACAATGACGTAGTGGTAGTGCCGGCAGTTGGCAATTCACCAAACGCTGCGGTTGCGGCGCACCGACTAGGACTGGAGACAGCGCTCGTCACTAACCTCGGTAACGATAAATTTGGCAAGGAGTGTCTTGAGGCATTGCGTCATGAAGAAGTGCACACCGACTTTGTAAAACTCCACGAGGGAAAAAAGACTAATTACCATTATGTACTGCGCTATGGACCAGAACGTACCATTCTCATTAATCATGAGCAGTACCCCTACTCCCTTCCCGATTTCCCGGTGGCACCAAAGTTTTTTTATTTTTCTTCAGTTGGTGAACATGGCGTTCCATACCACCACGAGATTGCTACGTACGTCAAAAATAACGACACCAAATTAGCGTTTCAGCCTGGTACGTTTCAGATTAAAGTTGGGTACGAAGCGATCCGTGATGTCTATGAAAACACCGAGATATTCTTCTGCAACAAAGAAGAAGCGCAAGAAATTCTCAAAAGCACTGAACAACACATACCAACCCTTATTCGCGGTCTGCGTGAACTTGGGCCAACCCTTCCAGTGGTGACCGATGGACCGAATGGTGCGTATGTGATTGATACCGATGATCAAGCCTGGCATATGCCGATGTATCCAGACCCAGCAGAACCAGTCGATCGTACTGGTGCGGGTGATTCATTCTCATCGACCTTTACCGCTGCCATCATCCTTGGCAAAGATCCAGCTGAAGCGCTCGCTTGGGGACCAATCAATTCTATGAACGTGGTCCAGCATATCGGCGCTCA
>JAACPT010000040.1 GCA_009995385.1 Candidatus Parcubacteria bacterium | reverse complement strand
GCTGGTTATCTATTTCAAAACAAATCGGACGAAATCCACTTGGAGACTGGGGACCAGCAGATAGTCCTAATGTCCGCGTTAAAGGAATTCGTGATTATGCATACCTTGCAGTCAAGCGCCACGGTTCACCAATGCATTTTAGAGAGGTAGCCGCTGCCATCAACGAACTATTTGGTCACGGGGCACATATCGCGACGACACACAACGAACTCATAAAAGACCCACGTTTTGTCTTGGTTGGTCGTGGACTCTATGCACTGACCGAGTGGGGATACACATCAGGAGTAGTAAAAGATGTTTTACGAGAAATCATTTCTCAGGATGGCCCACTTTCTCGAGAAGAAATCATCGATAAAGTTAGAAAAGAGCGCTATGTCAAAGACAATACTATTTTAGTAAATCTCCAAGATACTAACCTCTTTAAGCGGCTAGCTAATGGTACGTACACGCTTGCAGAATAAATGAATAAAAAGCGTAGTTGGGCATTTTGCCCAACTACGCTTTTTTTATGGTGTAGAATAGCAAGACATGAGTTCAACAGCTAGGACAATCATTGGTGCCATCATGGTTCCTCTTTTCATGTTTTTTGCCATAGGCATCATGTTCTATCTGTTCAAGATGATGAATGTAAACGTCGAACGTATTTTGACATTTATGATCGCATTTTCTCCAATCTGGCTTCCATTCACCCTATTCTATATTACCTTTGAAATGTGGATGTGGTCAGTGCATGAAAAATTTAAATTCGACAATGGAAGGACAACACTGCGAATTAAGCTCCCTCAAGAGGTACTAAAATCGCCAGAAGCGATGGAAAGTATTTTGACGCTAATTTTCAACCCAAATGGCCCAGATAATCTTATGCAGACGTACTTTGATGGAAAACATCCATTAGTTTCAAGTCTTGAGATAGCATCGATTGGTGGTGAGGTCAGATTTTATGCTAATGTCCCGACAAAAAAAGTAAAAAATGCGCTTGAGTCACAGCTCTATGCTCAGTACCCAGGTATAGAAGTAACAGAGGAAGTGATTGATTACACCGCAGAAGTTATTTGGAACCCAAAAAAATGGGACATCATGTCATTTCATATTCTTAAAAAGAGTAAGACCAAAGATGAAGATGTTCTACCAATCAAGACGTATATTGACTTTGGTCTTGATAAACAACCAAAAGAAGAATTGAAATTTGAGCCAATGTCACCGCTCCTTGAACACCTTGGTAGCGCAAAACCTCATGAGCGCATCTGGGTACAGATTTTGATGACTCCACACGTAAAAAGGAATTTTAAAAATGGTAGTCTCAGTAAAGTTGATACGTGGGAATCGTCAGCAAAAAAAGCAATCGACGCCTCCATGGGAAGAGACAAACTTGGTCTTGGTACAGAAGAAACTGAAAGCCGTCCAGTACTCACAATGGGAGAACGAGACACTATCGCTGCGGTCGAGCGCAATGTCAGTAAATATGCCTACTCTGTGGCCATTCGCGCCATGTATATCACTGAGGTAGGTAAGTTTAATGGGGACATGATCGGTCCAATGCTCCGTTCTTTTAGTCAATATGACATGATTGGAAGAGCAAGCATCGGACCAATGTGGAGAACAGATTTTGACTATAACTTTTTTCAGGACTTCACTGGTGAAAGAAAACTTCGAGCTAAAAAAAATGAGCTGGAGAACTACAAAGCGCGCTATTACACCGAGGGAGATAAGAAATCAAAAGTTGATCGCGAGCGCATTATGTCAGTGGAAGAAATCGCGACCATTTACCACATACCTGGAACCTCGGTCATCACCCCTAGCCTCTCTCGAGTTGAGAATACTCGCCGCGAAGCACCAGCCAATTTGCCAATTGGTGATTTCAAATAATACTTTCATACTATGCTGGAACGACCTACACAATTTAGTCCTGAGATTTCAAGCAAGGAGTACACGCACTCATTGCGCGATATGCGACCCATCATCAAAAAGTTTTTTTTGGGGATGGTAGTGAGTATATTCTTGCTCGTGGCGACTGGTTACTTTTTGTTTCTCTCACTTAATAAAGCACCCTCAGCATTTCCAGTTGACATACCAATCATCATTGAAGCTGGTACCACCGCAAGGGAAATTGCAAACATTCTGGAGCAAGAGGGAGTTGTTCGTTCTGAAGTAGTTTTATATTACACTTTACTTGTTCTTTACGATCCAGCAAAAATAAAGGCCAGTACGTACATTTTTACCGAACCATTGACGACAGTCGCAGTTGCGAGGAGATTGAGTGAAGGAGACTTCGCTACTAATTTGATTCGCTTTACACACATAGAAGGGGAGCGAGTCAGTAAAATAGCTGAGCGGGCAAAGCTGGTTCTCCCAGAATTTAATCAAGAACGTTTTCTTATCGCAGCGGAGCCATACGAAGGAAAACTTTTTCCTGAGACATATTTTATACCGGAGACATTTTCTGATGAAGCATTACTTGCACTTATGCTCCAGACATTTGATACGAAGACGGCAACACTCCAAGCACAGGTCGCGGCATCATCCCTTTCACTGGATGAGATTATTGTCCTGGCATCAATTGTTGAACGTGAAGCGAATAACCTTGAGTCCAAGCGTCTCGTAGCAAGTGTTTTGTTAAATCGAATAGAAATCGGTATGGCGCTTCAGGCTGACGCTTCGATTGAATATATTCTTGATAAACCGCTAGCCGCTCTGACACCAGACGACTTAAAGATCGATTCACCATACAATACATACCTATATACTGGTTTACCACCGACGCCAATTGGAAACCCTGGACTGGAAGCGATTATGGCGGTTCTCGAGCCTGCAGAAAGTGACTACTTTTACTACATCACTGATAATGATGGCGTCTTTCATTTTGCTGAAACCTACAATCAACATCTTAATAATATTGAACGTTATTTACGTTAAGTAATTGAGTATGATAGCGTAGTGATTATGAACAAAAAACAGACCGTATTTGTCGGACTTTCCGGTGGCGTTGATTCTGGAGTAGCAGCGGCACGACTCTTAGCACAAGGCTACAACGTGGTCGGGGTTTTTATAAAAGTGTGGCACCCGAATTTCATGGTCTGTAATTGGGAACAAGAGCGACTTGATGCGATGCGCGTAGCAGCACATCTGGGGATTCCGTTTCTTACCTGCGATGCTGAGAATGAATATCGTGATGAAGTAGCGCAATACTTTATCAATAGCTATACCAAGGGATTAGTACCAAATCCTGACGTCATGTGTAACCAATACGTAAAATTCGGGGCTTTTTTACGCTTCGCAAAAGATCGTGGCGCCGATTTTATTGCTACTGGACACTATGCACAGCGAATCGACGAAAAAACTGGCGTACAGCTACACCGTGGGATAGACGGCGAAAAGGATCAGAGTTATTTTTTATGGACACTCAGTTCGCTACAGCTAGCATTTTCACTCTTTCCCATCGGAGACACTTGTAAGAAGGAAATCAGAATCGAGGCAGAGAAAATTGGTCTACCGGTTGCTACCAAAAAAGATAGTCAGGGCATCTGTTTCTTAGGGCACATTGATATACCAGAATTTCTCTCTCATTACACCACACTGCGGCCGGGAGATGTTTTAGACGAACAAGGGAAAATAATCGGTACTCACAAAGGAGCACTGGTGTACACCGTTGGACAGCGGCACGGATTTACGCTCCTCACTGAAAACATTGGACGAACACCAATGTTTGTAGTGAGTAAAAATATTGAAGCAAATACGGTCACCGTAGGGACAGAGCGGACTGTCACCAAAGATGGGACTCAGATGACACTCCATGACATAGTGCTTCGTAGCGACCTCAAAGATGGAGATATTGTTGAAGCACAATTTCGCTATCGTCAAAAACCATTCCAGGTTGAAGTACGCGTTCCGACAAAAGACATTTTGATAGTTATACCGCATGAAAAAACTGAATTGCCTGCAACTGGTCAATCCTGTGTACTATACAGAGGGTCACATTGTATTGGAGGTGGTATCATCTAAAGGATTAAAAAGATCTTTTTATGCCAACCATCATCACAAAAGCTGACAGGAGTACTGAGTTTTTTAAAATAGAAAAACTCCGACGGTCATTGCGTCGTGCAGGCGCAGATTCCAAGGAAGTAACTGACATCATTGCTGCTGTTGATGCGCATTTGTTCGACGGCATTCAAACGCAAGAAATATACCACTATGCGTTTACACTACTTCGTGAAAGCAGGCCATCAGCTGCCGCTCGCTATTCACTACGTCGAGCATTATTCAATCTTGGTCCAACGGGATTTCCCTTTGAGCGTTTTTTAGCTCGTCTTTTTGAACAAAGTGGGTACACCACCAAAACCGGCATTATCTTGCAGGGTTCTTGTGCACCACACGAGATTGATCTCGCTGCCTTCAAGACCGACCATAGCTTTGTGGCTGAAGCAAAATTTCATGCCCGACCAGGAGTAAAATCAGACCTCCAAGTTGCGATGTACTCTTATGCGCGCTTTCTTGATCTTAAGAATAGAAAAATTTGTCAGGAAGATATCTGTAGCATAAACGAATTCTGGTTGATAACAAACACAAAATTCACCACCACCGCAGAAAATTACGGAACTTGCGTTGGGCTCAAAATGCTGAGTTGGGATTACCCTAAAAATGACAATCTTCACGATCGAATCCAACGCGCCGGCGTTTACCCAATTACCGTATTGCAAAATATCACCACCGCGCAGGCAGAAACTCTCATTGCTAAAGACATTATTCTTTGTACCGATCTTGTCAAACAAGAACACCTCCTCCGACACCTTCATATGACACCCAAGAAACAGGAGGCGCTCCTACAAGAAGTACACAGTATCTGCGATCAAAAATAACGATAAAAGTTGGGCTTTTTGTCAATCTCTGGCATTTATTCACCATGATATACTCACTGCATTAGTCAATTCAGCAAATCATTTCGTATGGCAGCAGAAGAACAACAAGACGGACAGAAGACTCTCGTAGCCTTCATTGTCGGACTCCTCATCGGTGGGATGATCGTTTGGGCATTTGGTGGTGACGATGCAACTGCACCAGTCTCAGACAGGACGACAACAGAAAGTTCAACAGAAAAAAATACCAAAAGCAATGAAGAAGTGGAAGACAAAACTGTTAGTGAGACAGAATCAGTCATTACACCAGTATTGCAAGTCGGTGAAGGAGCAGTAGTAGTAGCTGACCAAAAAGCAGCCAACACCATAGCCCTTGAAAGCGCTATTTACCCAGTTTCAGAGGGATGGATTGGTGTACGAGAGTACAACAACGATCAACTCGGTTTTATTCTTGGTGTTGTCCGTTTCAGTGAGTCACAAGGACTGGTTCCAAATGAAATCATCCTCCAGCGATCTACTACCGCCGGTAACCGATATGCCATTGTTGTGTTCACCGAGAATGGTGACTTCATGTTCAATTTGGCAAATGATGTCCAGATAGACCAAATTTTTGACACCTTTGTTGCTCAGTAGGGACACACTGTGCTCCGTTACTAAAATCGGCTCATCATGAGCCGATTTTATATTTTGCCAAGGCAAGTGATATACTAAAAATATGGCTGAATATGTAAAAAAATATAATCCTAATCGGCAAGCTGACTGGAATTATGGCGGATCAAAATGGAGGCTCTCTCGCTCAAAGATTGATTTTTATCTTGAGTGTCCCCGTTGCTTTTACCTCGATAATGTACTGGGTACAAAACGTCCAGGTTTTCCTTCGTTCAATCTCAACATAGCCGTCGATGAACTTTTCAAAAAAGAGTTTGACGTACACCGAAATGCAGGCACAAAACATCCTATTATTGAGAAATACGGTCTAGACGCTGTGCCGTTTCAACATGACCACATGGATATATGGCGCGACCCTTTCGTTGGCATCTCTCACACCCACCAGCCAACTGGTTTGGTGGTTAGTGGTGGAGTGGACGATATTTGGATTACACCAGAAAATAAGCTTATCATTGTCGATTACAAATCAACTTCTAAAGAAGGAAAAATTGTAGCGCTCGGCGACTCACCATGGGAGATGCAGTACACAAGACAGCTCGGTATCTATCGCTGGTTACTGGAGCAAAATGGTTTTCTGGTTGAAGAAACTGGCTATCTCGTGTATGCCAATGCCAGCAAAAGCGAACCAGGGTTTAATAATACGTTAGTATTTGAAACTACACTTATCCCCGTCAAGACTGACACTGGTTGGATAGATCCCGCTTTACAGGACATCAAAACTTGCCTGGAACGAAAAGACTTACCGTCAAGTGGACCTACTTGTGAATTCTGCCCCTACCGCGAAGCGGCAGGTAAAAAACTACAAGCGGTACACTTTGCTAATAAAAAGTCCTAATTACAAAAACATAGTAAACGCATATTTAAAGTTTATGGCAAGAGATTACGAACTTACTCGCATTTCATTGCGGATTGAGCAACTAACAAAAGAACAAGATCGTCTACGGTTTGCCATTACTAAATCAAAACGCGATGAACAATTTGAACTTGATCGCACCAAGCGAAAATACAAGTCAGAAATTGATGTGATGGAAGGGCGACAGCAAGAGCTATTGCGTGAGATTCAAGGTATGAAAAAAGACTATGAACGTACTGAACAGCGTACCAGAGAGGAAATCGCTTCAAGCACTTCTAACGCAGAAGCAGATAGAAACAAACGTAACAGAAGGGTATAATTAAAGA
>JAACPT010000044.1:16749-26157 GCA_009995385.1 Candidatus Parcubacteria bacterium | reverse complement strand
TTGTAGTCATGTTCCATGTCGACAAAACGACCCATGCGCGGTACGACTTTCTCCCAATCGTCGGCATATTCCATGACTGAAGCACGTGCGGCCTCGTTAAAGTTCTTGACTCCGTATGTCTCAATATCACGCTTTGTCGCTAGCCCGAGCTTTTTTTCAATTATATTTTCAATTGGCAACCCATGGCAATCCCACCCCCACTGTCGACGCACGCGAAAACCGTTCATCGTCCAAAAACGTGGAATAGCATCTTTGATTGTTCCAGCTAAAATATGACCGTAGTGTGGAAGTCCAGTAGCAAACGGTGGCCCATCATAAAATACGTACTCCCCTTTAGGTGCTGCTCCAGCTGGAGTGATAAGCGTCTTATTAAAAATATCGTGCGTAGTCCAAAAATCTAATATGGTCTCCTCACGCAAGGCGACTTCAGATTTAACTGCGACAGTAACAACTGCAACTGAGTCGTTTTCACGACCATGCATTTTTGTATTCATATAGATTAAAAGTTATGTGTATCAGAACATAGCCAGTACACTCCACAATATCTCTGTTTTACGTACATCTTTAACGAAATTATGCAAAGTGTCCTTGCAGTACAACGTATCAGGCTGTAGTAGCATGGTAGCATGAATTTTACATTTACACATAAAGCCCTACATTGCAAAAAACTCACTATCCATTCACGACCGACAACGCTTGGAACAATACCGCACGCGTTCTCATTGACCACGCAAACGCCAACTTTTACGATTAACAAAGGGGCGTTTACAGGTCAGACAAATCTTCGTTTCCAGCCTACTCATGCATCGTAGTATACTCTACCGATGTCAACCGCAACTCTTATCTACCCCCATCAACTTTTTGCTTCGCACCCAGCGCTCGCACCAGAGCGGCCAGTCTTTTTAATTGAGGAACCGTTGTTTATGAGCGAAGTCCCGACTCATCGACAAAAACTACTACTCCACCACCTTTCTTTAGTAGCCTACCGGGACAGGTTACGAAACGAAGGATATACCGCCACTATCATTCCCCTCACTGCGACGGCTACCACTGCTACTATTTTTACTTGGCTCAAGACAAAGCACTTCACTGAGATACACATCGTTGACACTACTGATGATTGGTTAGAACAACGAATACAAA
The DNA here is from genome assembly GCA_009995385.1 of Candidatus Parcubacteria bacterium. Classification (GTDB taxonomy): domain Bacteria; phylum Patescibacteriota; class Minisyncoccia; order Phycocordibacterales; family UBA918; genus OLB19. Next base: position 25,014 of record JAACPT010000044.1, on the reverse strand, counting down.
GAAGTTGTATGAGAGAGGGACTTTCTCGAGTCTCATATGAGTCACCGCTTTTCTTCCTCCCTAAACGAGAATCCATGGATCGGTACAGGAAGAGCAAACGACATCTTGCTCGTTTTTACGAACAGTTCCGAAAGGACACCGGGATTTTGATGGAAGCCGATGGCACTCCGCGTGGTGGTCACTTTAGTTTTGACGTCGACAATCGTAAAAAAATTCCACGTGGGAGCGCGCTCCCGGCTGACCCTGATTTGATTAGCACAAAAGAGGTAGAAAGCGCTATCGCTTGGCTTGATACCATACCAGGCAAACACTATGGCGATGCAGCAGTCTGGATTCCCTACACCCATGAAGGAGCCGCCGCCTGGCTGCAAGCTTTTATTACTGAACGCCTCGCAGACTTTGGCCCCTATGAAGATGCTATCACCGAATCCCATACCCGCCTTTGGCACTCATGTGTATCACCGCTACTTAATATCGGACTCCTTACTCCCAAACAAATTATTGACTCGGTACTAGCACATGAAAAAAATTATCCTGTCCCCCTCTCTTCAGTCGAAGGCTTTATCAGACAGGTGATTGGTTGGCGTGAATTTATCCGGGCCTCTTATGAGGTAGACGGAAGAAAAATGCGGAGCGGAAATTTCTGGCAACACTACCGCGCTTTACCAGATTCTTTCTGGGATGGTACCACTGGTCTACCACCAATTGATGACACTGTTAAAAAAGCCCTGCGTTTTGGGTACACGCACCACATCGAGCGGTTAATGATATGTGGTAATTTTATGCTGCTCACCAAGACAGATCCGACGCAGGTATACAGTTGGTTTATGGCAATGTACGTTGATGCGTATGATTGGGTGATGGTACCCAATGTCTACGGCATGAGTCAGTTTGCTGATGGCGGACTCTTTGCTACCAAACCCTACCTATCAGGAAGTAACTACATTAGAAAAATGTCACCTTACAAGACCGGAGAATGGTCGACGCTCTGGGACGGACTGTACTGGAACTTCATTGCCACCAATCAAGACTTCTTTCTAAAAAACCATCGCCTCAGTATGATGCCACGGTTGCTTGCCAGAATGGATGCTGAAAAACGAACTGGACATATTACGCGCGCGATTGAGTACCTTGATTCACCTACCTAAATTTTTAGTTTTCTACTTGCTGTAGAAAATTACAAAACCAATTTTGAAACTACATACATACCGCTTGCTAGTAGCTACATTTTTAGTGAAGAACACTACTCAATCTTGACGTTGATTTTTTGCACGGTTCCTCCGACATCTAGACGGACCACTTCTCGTCCGAGCACCTGTCCCCGACCCGTCTCTACACTACAGCGCCACTCCCCAGAAAAGAAATTACTAATTCTTGTATACCCGCCATATCCTTGTGCATTACTGCCAACAATCTCATATCCAATCCGACTCTGTTCCTGCCAATCACCATTTGTATCTTTGTATTCCCAGTGCTGAAATATTTCAGTAGAGAGCCTCATCGGTGCATACACCCGAGCAAAGCAAGCAATCGTATCACCAGTTGGATGCAACACTGGTTTCAAGAGCGGAAGTCGTCGGAACCACGGCTGTTCCTCATACGTTATCCGGTACTGTTTTGGTACAGAAGCCGCAGAGATAGTTTCCACTGACTGCACTATTTCGAGTGTCGTGAGCGATAACGGAATTGGTGGGATAAGACTGGTGAAATAGAGTACGTTGAAAGTGATGTATATCAAACCAATAGTGAAGATAATTCGCTGGGTATTAATAGCTAGATAATTCGGAATGATTCGAAACAACACCTGTATAACAAAAGTCACCAACACAAGCGAAATGAGACCGCTGAGAATAAAAATGGCACTACCCATTTCCCCAATCAATACTGGAATAACAAACACTACGTATGAAAATAATCCCACGAAGTACAACGCAATGTGGTACATGAGTCGATCTGACCGTTTACCAACCAATTCATTACCAATAATGACCGCTACGATAAAAAGTAAGAAGGGAGCATTTGCTAGCCAGTCACCACTTCGTCCATAAAAGATAAGCATCCCTGACAATAAACCTCCAAATGAATACTGCATTAGTACTGGAGCATACCGACGGAAAAACCGAGCCATAAATGCCGGTCCTCGCTCTGCTACGCCAACATAAAATAGTAGTAGCGCACTAGTTGCCAGCAGTACGTATGCCAACAAGACGAAATTGTCGAAAATGTCATCAACCCGATTAAGCAGGATGGTGTCTGTTACAAAACCTAGTAAGAAAGCTATCGTGAGCCAATGTCTCGAAACCGAGCGGAAAAGAGTCGTGTGTCGTAATTTTGTAATAAGCATACGTCGTGTTTGTGGAGTAATTTTTACTTATCGATATACCTCCATTATACTTACTCTTATGAAACGCAGTATACTAGTAGTGAGTATTGTTAGTAGTATTTTTGGTGCCCTACTACTTACTACATATCATAGCAAAATCAATAATAAAACAGCAGCACCTATGTCGACAGCCACCGAACAAGAAACAAACAACGAGACCACAAATACCAAAACGATGCTTCTTGCTGGAGGTTGCTTCTGGTGTGTCGAAGCTGATTTAGAAAAACTACCGAATGTTCTGAGCGCTGTCTCCGGATATGCTGGTGGCAGCACCGATAATCCCACCTACGAAAATTATCGTCAGGGTGGACATAAAGAAGTAGTACAAATCACCTACAATCCGACCCTCATTTCTTTTAGGGAGATTGCTATCTTTGCTCTGAAACACATGGATCCAACCGATGGTGAGGGTTCTTTCTACGACCGCGGTGTAGCCTATGGACCGGCGCTATATTATGAGGATGACGCAGAAAAAGAGATACTGTCATCTCTCGTCAAAACAATTGACCAAAACGGTCCCTACGAGAAACCACTTGCCGTCGCAATCTTACCCCGACCAATATTTTGGCCAGCTGAAGACTACCATCAGGATTATTATAAAGGCACACTAAGTGGCCTCAAATACCAGTACTACCGCACTGGCTCGGGTCGTGATACTTTTATCGAAAAGCACTGGGGCAACGACACGGCCCCCGCCCTCTCTTGGGAGAAAGACCCGGCAGAGGCAGCTGCCACCAGTACCGCCCCTTGGCAAAACTACCAAAAGCCAGATGCCGCAACTCTGCAGGCGAGCTTAGATACTCTCGCGTATAGAGTGACCCAGGAAGAAGGCACTGAACGAGCAGGAACTTCACCGTATGACAAAGAGTACGGTCGGGGTATCTACGTCGACATCTTATCTGGTGAACCGCTTTTTTCTTCACGCGAGAAGTTTGACTCCGGGACCGGCTGGCCGTCTTTTACCGCACCAATTTCTGAAGATAGAGTTACTCTTCATGAGGACAAAAAACTTTTTAGCACCCGCACTGAAGTACGCTCAGCGACTGCCGATAACCATCTCGGTCACGTCTTCCCTGACGGGCCTACTGAACGCGGTGGGCAACGCTATTGCATGAATGGTGTTGCATTGCGATTTATTCCTGAAGCCGAAATGACCACTGCTGGTTACGTGGAATATCTTAAAGATTTATAAATAAAAAAACCCGACCGGTCAGACGTATCTGACAGATCGGGTGTGAAGACTGCAACCTCCGGGAGGAGGGTCCTCGGGTCACAGACTAATGGCAACTGCAAAGTGCATTAGTATTTATATAATACCATAGAAAAAGGTATTTTGCAAACAATTTTTTAGTTTGGCCTATATTTAAGGCCATTTTTTAATAAAAAAGACCCAGAATCGTAAGATTCTGGGTCAATCCATATATCATCAACCTCTAACCAGAGCTGTTTAGACCAAGGCTTCATCCGCACAACTCTTTTGGGTAATACCATACACCCTAATGGGTGGCGACTACATTGCCGCAATTTAATATCAAGGATACTGTTTACCTTATTTTTTACATTTTTTCCATCTCCTCCTCTTCTTCTCTGGCAAGACGTTCGTCTTCTGTTTCAGGAAATCTGTCATCAATTATTTTTAGTGCTAATGCTGCGAGTCTATCTCTGTCAATATTTACTTCAGGAGAAGCTTCACTTACATTATTTTCTGGTAGTCCGTATTTTCTATCTTCAGTTTTTTTAATTATTCCGTTTTGTCGACGCCATGTATTAAGTGCCGCGGAAGGATCTCCGCTCTTGTAATAAACAATTTTTGATGGTCGTTGTTCTGGATTTTGTAAAAAATAATTCTCCCAATACTCACGCGATGTGACTGTATTTTTGGGTGGCTTTAGTGTGCTTACATCTTTCTTCAAATAATCCAGAGTGACTTTTTGGTAAGCATCATGTTCATGATCAGTCCCCCAAGTACCATTAATCACCTTAGTAATATACTCCGTGTCTAATACAATTTTTTGAGCCAGTGGTTCTGTTATTCCAAATTTACGATATGCTTCGTCGAGTAATTCTCTCCTTTCCTCATCATTAAGACCTTCAAGTTGCCATGGTAATGGTTGTCCAAATTTTTGTATAAAACCTAACTTATCGAAACGAGCAGAAATAATTTCCTGAATAGCTTTCTCAAACGATTGATTCCGCTCAGTAGTTTCATACTTTGACCCAGTCAAGATATCTACCTGAGCATCTTCTGGTATAAAAACCAAAGCGGCATCTAATGACATACCATCATATCCATCTAAATATACTTTTGAATCATTGTGAACTGACTTATCTCCTAGATAGTCCCGAGCCATACTACCGTCTATAAATCCACTATATTTGTGCTCAGCAGCTATGTGAGCGGAAGGATAAGCAAAGAATATCTCATTTCCTGTCTCGCCTCCATACATTTCGTCCATTACCAATTCTGCTGCCACATGAACCGCAGAGACATCATCAGTTCGGCGGAATAAAAAATTTTTCTGATACAACGAGAGTGCTTTACTACGTTTTGATTCATTTGGTCTATCAAGATTGATATTATCCACCTGATCAAGATGCATATATTTAGCGACGACTGCTTCCTTCGTTTTTTCTTGTAAAGCTATTCCTAAAGAGGAGCGTATGCAACGATCTTCTATTACAGACTTAAAGCCATTATGGAATTCTCCAATACCTGCTGTGTGAAAGCTAGTTGAAGCATGATCGCGAATCCCTTGCCGCGTCACGTGAGTCACCATTTCGCCAGGAAAACGCTGCATCAGAAGGGCATACTCTTCGACAGAAAGTCTGGAGAGATTTTCTTCAGAAAAATACTTTTTGATGTCTTCTGGGTCATAACCGGCTTCAGCCCACTTTTGCCTTTCGCCTTGATAGAATTCAATCAGCATCTTTTTAGGCTCTTCAAACATTGCGGGGGTTTCTTCTAACTCTTGCATAGCCTGTTCTACCTCACCTTGTGCTTCTAGTTGCTTTGCGACGGCTGCTTGTAGATTCCGATACTCTAGATAGTCAGTTATTTTATGCAAAAAGCCAGCACTATCATATTCTTCAATCTTATCTCTCAATTCATTTAATTCTGACACAATCTTTTCCTGCTCAGCGGTAAGTTCGTTTTGTTCAACACGAAAAGCATCACGCTCTTGACGTTTCTTTCTAATTTCAGAAGACAGTTGACTTCGTTCCTCAGTTGAATTTTCGCGAGAAAACTCTCTGATAAACTGCGGAGCTATCAGCGCAGTAGTTTCAGAATCATCTGACTTAGTTAATTTATTTATTGCGGGGAAGCCTTCTTTCATATAATTTAATTACTAGCTACACAAATTTCTCTGGTACCGGGAAGGCTTCGCAGAGAGCCACTACCTCAGCCTTGAGTGCTACTTTCTTCGCAGCATCATCTTTGGCGCGCATCGTCGCAATCATAATTTCGGCAAGCTTGGTTGCTTCCCCTTCTTTCATGCCCCGTGTCGTCATGGCTGGTGTACCAAAGCGGATACCAGAAGGATCCATCGCTGTACGGGTCTCGTCGGCAATCATGTTTTTGTTGAGAGTGATACCAACCTCATCAAGAACAGTCTCAGCTTCTTGACCGGTGACACCAAGTGAACCATAGACGTCAGCGAGCAAAAGGTGGTTATCAGTGCCACCACAGAGTAGTCGTATCTTAGCGTCTTTAAAAACTTTTTCCATCGCCTTGGCATTTTTTAGTACTTGGGCGGCATACTTCTTGAAATTCGGCTCCAGTGCTTCACCAAAAGCAACTGCCTTGGCAGCAATGATATGCATATGCGGTCCACCTTGTGTGCCTGGGAATACTGCCTTGTTAATCCGCTTCGCAATATCTTCACTCTCCCGTACGAGTATCATCCCTCCCCGTGGACCACGCAGGGTCTTATGTGTTGTGGTCGTCATCACGTCAAACCCATAATCAAATGGATTTTTCAGTACACCAGCGGCAATAAGTCCGGCAATGTGCGCGACATCTGCCACTGTGTATGCCCCCACCTCCTTGGCGATTTCCACAAACTTTGCATAGTCGAGTTCACGACTATAGGCTGAGAAACCTGCTAAAATTATCTTTGGTTTTTCACGCAGTGCTACCGTACGAAGTGCATCGTAGTCAATTTCACCCGTATCGACATCCTTCATCTTGTAGCGAACAAAGTTGAAAACTTTATTGATACTCGTAGTTGGATGGCCATGCGTAAGATGACCACCATGGGAAAGGTCCATCCCAAGCACCGTATCACCAGGCTCCATGAGTGCAAAATACATGGCTACGTTAGCTGCCGCACCACCGAGTGGCTGCACATTAGCATACTGACATTTGAAAAGTTTTTTTGCCCGCTCTATAGCGAGCGTTTCTATTGCATCAGTGTACTGTTGCCCACCGTAGTATCGACGACCAGGATATCCTTCAGCATATTTATTAGTGAGCACTGAACCGGCGGCTTCTCGCACCGCTAGGCTTACATAATTTTCACTTGGAATAAGTTCAATGCCAGTTCGTTCACGTTCTTCTTCACCGACCAAGACGGTATACACCTCCTCATCTTGCGCTTTGATATATTGATAGTGCTGCATGATTTCAATTCATTACTGTTTATTAATAGAGACAAAGCATCAATCACAACATACGCGAGGCAATGGTTTGTGCGTCTAGTGACTACTACTAAGGTCCTCAGCTTCAATCAACTGTGCATGGTGGACTTGTTGTACTAGCAATTGTGCTACCACCTCTCCAGCACTAATTTTTTTTGATTCAGTACCAGTATTGCTAATCTCTATTACTATTTCATCACGATGTCTGGATTCAATAATTGCAGTAGTCACTTTTATTGGATTACCTACTACCATCGTTGGTGCCCCCCACACCAAGCCAATATAACCAACTGGTACGGCCATTGCGATTCCGGTTGGTACCAGTACCGTCATCCCTGGTTTTATGACGACACCAGTGAGCGCACACAGTTCAATTCCTGAACTAGCTTCACGACCATAGACTGGCAATGTTGCATTTTCATAAAGCCGTTTTATCAAAATTTCCATATAATTTTATTAATTGAGTAATGGTCGAATCAACCCGTACAGCTCGGTATTAATATTATCCTTACTGCGGAGTTTCCCGTCCATAAAACATGACACTATCTTCCATTTTTCTAGCGCCGCCACATGTTCTGCACATCTTTGGACGGCATTCTGATAGAGCTCATCAGTCTCAGTGTGACCAAGATTTGGTTTAAACTCGTCAGTGGTAAGTAGTGCGTGTCGCATCTCGGCGGGCATATCTAAATATACGACCAAATCGGGGCGCGCTGCTTTTAGTACATCATATTCTAGTCGTTGTAACCAAAGTAAGAATGCACCTCGCTTTTCGACGTCTGAAATCTTTGCTCCTTGGTGGAGCATACTCGCGGTCACGTATCGATCCATGATTATATGCTTCCCCTCAGCCAACCACCCAGTAATCGTGTCACGTATCTCATAGCGATCACCAGCAAACAAGATTGCAGAGAGTCGTGGATCAAGTTCGATAAAATTACCATGCTCCTCATCAAGCCACTCTTTGATGTAGGCACCAAAGAATGATTCTTCATAACGGGGAAACTCTACTGTTTCCACTGCTATCCCTTCAGCCTTGAAGCGATCAACCAACAATTTGACCTGAGTCGCTTTGCCTGCACCATCCGCCCCCTCTACCACTATTAACTTTCCTGACATACTCATATTTTATTTTGTTTTATAATGGTACCACACTACGACTTAGTCTTTTCAAAGCCACCAATATTGGCAATCTCTGCTTTTAGTGACGGGTGTGATTCGTACCCAATGAGCTCGATGTCATC
>JAACPT010000044.1:0-16686 GCA_009995385.1 Candidatus Parcubacteria bacterium | reverse complement strand
CTCACGGGTAAGCTGCTCTTTTACCTGGTCAAAATGATTAGAGTAAATATGTACATCACCAAAACTATGCACAAAATCCCCTGGTGGTATATCAACCACTTGCGCCACCATGTGAAGAAGGAGCGCATAGCTCGCGATGTTAAACGGTACTCCTAGGAAAAGATCCGCCGATCGTTGATAAAGCCCTAGATTCAATTTGCCGCCAGCTACCTGAAACTGAAACATCGTGTGACAAAATGGTGGCACTTGTGACTGCTGTCCTTCTGATGCCATCTCATAAATGAAGTCTGGATTCCACGCTGATACCACGTACGATTTGCGATCAGGTTTTTTCTTGAGCCCATCAATCACCCACTGCAGCTGATCAATCTCTCGTCCATCTTTGGCTGGCCAACGACGCCACATTCGACCATAGATAGTGATCAAGTCACCCCATTTCATCACAAATGGATCCTCTGCCGGAAGGGTGCTAAGTGTAGTAATGAACTCCTCCTGAGTCATGTCTTCCTCAGGTGCGTTTTCGATTGCCCACATATGGTACATCTTCCACGCCCATTCATCCCAGATATGATTATTACCCTCTAGTAACGGTTTGATATTTGAGCTGCCGGAGAGGAACCACAAGAGTTCTGTGGTAATACCACGCCAAAAAGTCTTCTTGGTCGTCAAGAGCGGAAATCCTTCAGAAAGGTTAAAACGAATTTGTCGTCCAAAAACCGAACGAATAAACGGTGGCTTCTCTCCTTTCTTTTTATATTCTTCAAGTACCACATCATTAAAAAAGAGTTCTTTGTCGTCACCGTTATCAAGAATATCTTGGCAAAGTTCTAGGTATTGATATTCGGGATGTTTTTTATTCATGCTATTGTGCCTTAGGCTGACTAAAGTGGTTTGAATTCTCGCTGTCGTAGCGACCAACGTCTTCATAACTCTTGGTCGCCGGCGACGTAAGCCGCGCAAAAATAAGTTGTGCAATCTCCATTCCAGGACGGAGAATAATTGGAACGTTACTACTATTCACTAGTTCAAAGGTTGGGTAGAATTTATGCCCAGGATTAAAAAGCATAGCAGTGTTGTGTACCACCAACCCAACCCGCGCGAGACTACTCTTCCCCGAAAGAAGAATAAGATGCTCGAGGTCAGTACCGATAAATTCTTTTTGTTTACCAAGCACATTCTCACCCGGATGGAGCACAAAAGTTTCACCATCTCCAATAAAAATCTTGTGGGTCTTTGGAAAGATTTTTTTAGCGGGGTCAGATGCGACGATTTGATGGCGATCGACCACTTCAAATTCGTTACCAAGGGTAACATCATAGCTTGCTAACTGCAGCCGTTTCTCATCAAACGGATCGATGATAATCGCGCCACTTTTCACTGCTTTTTTGATGTCTTGGTCAGAGAGAAACATAGACTACTCGATTAAAAATACCTTCTTGGTACCATAGTATTCCGACCAATTTTTGTTGTAATGCTCAAACATTCTCGCCAGCCTCGCTTGTGGCAGTTCTTCAAGTTCAAGTTCAGCCATTAGAGCAGCAATCTCAACACGGGCTTGTTCAGCGAGGGATTCGTCTGAGACAATCTTCTCCACTTCCGCCAAGTACCCATAGCCAGCATTACAATCGAGACAAACATTGGCACCTTTAAAGGTGTACTCTTCACGTTCGCGCGACCATTTCGCTTGGCAAACATATCCGGCTTCAAGCACCAAGGCATCAAGGGCATCAAGGGTCACCACCACCAGTTCTTCGAACTCCATTCGCTTCACAGTATTCTCGCTCGTTCCAGTATCAATCGAAGCCTTCACCACAAGTAATACTTCACTGTCTCGCTGCCTAGTACGAACGGAAAATGAATCACCACGCTCCGTAATTGCTTTAAATTTTATCATTTGCTCTTCATTGAGCAGTGGGACAACTTTCTCATACAACGCAAGAATATCTCCCCCTTCAAAATAGTGATTCAGCTGCGTGTTGGTCGAGACACAGGCGCAACCTGGATCGAGTGCTTGCATCTTACGTTTGAGTGCTTCGGCACGTTCTTTGTCACCGAGTAAACTTTTAACTTCAATTTCAAAATGTGACATAAGTAGAGGATTAACTAAGCTATTATAGCGCTTCACTCACCACCACGCCAAAAGACAAGGAGCAAGCACTATGGCATAATTAAATGAATGAATGCCCGGAGGGGCATATTATGAATTTAGTTCTAAATTTGTGCTATTCCTAGCGCAAATTTCTGTAACAGGCCTTGCTTATTTTAATCCCATGGAAAACCTACAACATAATCATCCACCTATTGTGATGGTCGCCGGTATGAGTAAAGGTGACCGTGCTATTGGAAAAAATAACCAACTTCTATGGCATGTGCCCGCTGATCTTAAGCGCTTTAAGACGCTCACAATGGGTAATCCTATTATCATGGGTAGTAAGACTTTTGCTTCTATCCTTCAAATCCTCGGCAAACCATTTTCCGGTCGCACCAACATTGTCCTCACTCGTGATCAAGATTTTTTGTACGAGGGGGTAAAAGTTGCACATTCTCTTGACGAGGCAATCGCTCTAGCAAACGCAGAGAATCCAACTGAGATACATATCGGCGGAGGAGCTGAATTATATCGACAATTTCTTCCCCTCGTTTCTCGTCTCTATGTTACCTGGTACTTTGACCGGAAAGATGGTGATGCCTTTTTCCCAGAGTTTGAAAATGAATTTTTTATTGAAAAAGAATACCCTATGGAAGAGTATAAGGGAGTAGCATTTCAGTGGGTGGATTACAAACGAAAATAAAAAAGCGGCGCCTTTGGCGCCGCTTTTTTATACTAATAGTTACTGAACCACCTTAACTCCCATTGAACGGCAAGTACCTTCTACGGTCTTCATCGCCGCTTCAATTGAAGCAGCATTGAGATCTTGCATCTTTTGTTCTGCCACCTCCTTTACCTGTGCCTTGGTGATGGAACCAACAAATGATGTTGCGTTTTTACTTGAACCCTTGTCCTTACCAATCTTTTTCAAAATAAGACGAGACATTGGTGATACTTTAGTGACAAAAGTAAACGTACGATCATCGTAAACATTAATGATTGCCGGAACAATGTCGCCCATTCGATCACGAGTCTGCTCATTAAATTGATTAACGAACTCGCCGATATTGATACCAGCCTGACCGAGTACTGGACCAAGTGGTGGAGCTGGGGTAGCTTTACCACCAGTTGCCTGCACCTTAATTTGCTTTACTAGTTTTTTTGCCATATGTATTCTTTAATTTTTTGTGAAGACAGTGTTCCATAGTCACCCTCTTCTGAAGCTTGCGTATCGTACAAGAGAAAACGTGGTTTTGCAATACCTCAGGGTATATATACAACTATTTAAGTTTGTAGACTTGTACATCAGGATACTCTTTACTTTGGTACAACAACTCAAGAAATGATTGTTCTTTTATATACGTGGCTCTGTTTTTACTCATAGAGTCCTCATCAATTACTAAATGAGTCACTCCCTGTAGTTGCAAAAATGACCGTGTTTCAGCTTCGGTTTGATTTTTACATCCATCCAAACAATCTTTTTCATTTCCCAGGAAAAGATACAACTGTCTTGATGTCTCACGATTATAAAAATAGGTCATTCTTGGATCCATGCCAATCGCATAGTGATTGGTGGGTCCATAGAAAATAGCCTGCGTATACATAGCAAAATCACTCGTCATGATAAGCCCTACTCCACTTTGATCTGCAAGGAATGAAACTGCTTCCTCCAACCTATCAGGAGCATAATTGACTTTTGTCGCTTGTTCGCGCGCCATTACTATAAAAATAGCTACATACAAAATTCCCACCAAGGATATCGCAGTAATAGTCTTCCGACCAGAAAATTTTTTTATACTATAAACCGTCTGCTGATAAAATGAAGCGATTTCTCCCGGATAGTTCCAGAGACTCTGATGCAGATACTGTGCCAATGGTATAAGGAGACCAAATAACACCGTAATGAATGCAATAAAAAGAAGTGGGACCGCATATTCAATCGTCCGATAAATAAACAGTGACACCACACCTAACAACAGTGCGGTGGCGTTAAAACCAGCCTCGAGCATAGTCACCCATTTGACCTGTAGATCTACAACCTCTACGCGAGTTGCACTTTCTCGTAGCCGGTACCAAGTGGTGCCAAGCGACACGATAATTGGTAAGAATAAAATCCTAATCGCTGTATCTGAAAAGAGCATTTCTGTTGGAATTGGTAATTCTCCAAATGAGTTCGGTATCCACCATAAAAGACTCTGAAACACCGCAAAAAAATGAAAAGCGACTCCATTCAAAAGGTACCCAGCGGTATCTGGGTGTGCAAACAGTCCTAGAGCATACCCACCTGTAGTATACAGAAATGGTGTTCGTATGAGACGAAACCCTTCACTACTTCGATCAACAACCAACCAACCAACCAACATCATCACGACTGGTATGAATATAAAAAGTGACAATGAATATACCAGCGGTGCAATTATTGCCATTATCAGAAGCCAGACATAATTTCGACTAACCATACACAGCAGACCTATCATGACCAAGGTAATCATGAGTGTGTGTGGTCGCTCCATCAATAGTGCACGAAACACAAACCCCGACGAAAGTAGTGTCATCGTACTCGTCACAATAAAGATAATCTTTTTGTCTGAAAACATCTTTACGCGAAAGGGAATTTTTTTCGACAAAAACTGGCGCTCATATACAGGAAAAATGGTTCGGTAATACCGTACACCAAGGTATGCAATAGCGACCATAAGCAAGGCGCTCAATATGCTATGTAGCAGTATTGTCCTTTTTATGATCAGATCGCGACTGAGGTTATCAGCACCAAAATAACTAAGTGCGAGGATTTTGTGGTACCCGTACCAAGGATCAGCAGGATACTCAGAAAAATATGTTAGCGCTGGATACGATATCTCAGTTTGCGTTGCGTAGGAAATTGCCTGTCTGGTATGATAGTAAGGATCTCGTGAGTCAGTAAATGCACTGTAGGGATATTTAATGGCTAGCAAAAATACGATTGTGCACAAAAAAACTACTGCGTATGGCCATTGACGAATTATCTGCTTCGTAAATTCTTTTATCATAGTCATTTGGAAACTTCACTGTGCACCTTGCATACTATCACGCTACACTAACGATGACTGTCGATAAAAAACAATTCTCTTTCTTACCACAGCGAATACATACGCAGTTTTTCTTATATCTCATCGCAGCCGGAGTTGCTGCGATTAGCGATCTTTCCACTGTTTTTCTTTTTCTAAACACCACTAACCTACATTATTTATTTGCTATCGCCTTTGGTTTTGTAATGGGCACTAGTACGAATTTCATAATTTCTTCAATCCTTGTTTTTTCGCGCAATGAAAACGTGTCCACCGTATATGTAAAACACTTTTTTTCTAGTCTTATTGGTTTTGCAGTAAATATTTCGGTGGTAATTGTTTGTGTTGAATGGTTTCTTACCACAGTTATCATCGCCAAAATTATTGCCCTCTCGTTCAGCTTCTTTATCAATTTTATTTTGATAAAATTTTTTGCTTTTCGTGATATGAAGATATAAACCTCGCTGTTATAATAGTTTTACTATATGCCATACTATGCTAACACTGCTCCCACGAAGCTTTCCATCATCATTCCCGCCTACAATGAAGAAAAGACCATTCAACAATTGCTTTCTTTATTATTTTCTGTTGACTTTGGGGAAATTGAGACAGAAGTCATAGTGATTGACGACAGCTCACGTGATAAAACAGTACAATTAATCAATGAGTTGCACTTCCCTCTCACCTTAATTGAGAATAAGAAAAATCTAGGGAAAAGTGGTGCCGTGAGAAAAGGGCTTGCAGTTGCGACCGGCGAGTACGTAGTCATACAAGATGCAGACCTGGAGTACAACCCCCATGATCTTAAAAAAATGATCACGCACGCCTTCGAAAAAAAATTAGTTGCCGTTTATGGCTCCCGCCGAATGCAAGAACTAGCCGACCAAGCATTAGGCAGAAAAACCATCTTCTACTACGGAGGGCTTTCTCTCACCTTATTCACCAATGTGTTGTTTAGAAGCACACTTACTGACGAGCCAACTTGCTATAAGTTGATTAGGCGCTCAATTTTACAAGACCTCAACCTCAAAGAAGAACGTTTTGGTTTCTGTCCAGAAGTGACCGCCAAACTACTTCGTCAGGGATACACTATTGCCGAGCTTCCTATCTCATACCAGCCACGAAGTATCGCTGAAGGTAAAAAAATTTCATTTGTTGACGCCTTGGAAGCTTTCTACATATTAATCAAATACAAAGTACTTCCAAGAAAATTTTGGTAAAGAAAATCACCAACCTTTCGGTTGGTGATTTTCTTACTTCCTATAGGGTTACGCCTTCTTAATTTGAAGAAAATCAAGCTCGACAGGGGTCTCTCGTCCAAACATTGATACGAGCACCTTTACTTTACCACTCTCTTCATCGACTCCGCCCACCTTTCCTTCAAGATCCTTGAACGGACCATCGGCAATAATCACTAGATCACCGACACTTAGGTCTACCATGTGTTTGACCGTATCACTACTCATGCGTTTCATGAGTCCATTATACTCAGCTTCAGTAAGCGGGACCGGCTGAGTACCGCTACCGACGAATCCAGTCACGCGCGGAGTGTTACGTACAACAAACCAAGACTCATCATCCACAATCATTTCCACGAGTACGTACCCTGGGTAGATACGCTCTTCTTCGGTCACTCGCTTTCCTCCTTTTACTCGAATTTTTTTCTCAGTTGGAACAACTACGTTAAAAATCTTATTGTTCATATTGAGTGAATCAATACGCTGCTTAAGGTTACGGGTGACTGCATTTTCATACCCAGAATAGGTGTGAATCGCATACCAGTGTCGCTCACCAGTGCTTACTTGTTTTGCCATATACTTTAAAAGCGATTAACGAATGCTTCAATACCTCGTGAAAAGAGGAAATCAAATGCGCCAGTAAATAGTGACACAAAAACTGAAATAAAAATCACCAAAACAGTGTATAGCATTGCCTGATGTTGCGTCGGCCATGACACTTGCTTGAGTTCAGTCGCAGTGTCACGAAAATATTTTATAAGTGAGTTCATGGTAATTTGTTGGTAGTCAAGATCTGATAAGCATTTCTTTTGTCCAGCAATTTCTGGCGAGACGAAACCAGGAATTGAGAGATAAAATCGCTTCTTGTCTTTCGGACATAGGCTTATTTATCATTTATAAAACCCCTCGCGGGGCTCTAATTGCGTTTCATTGTACGCCGAGCATGGGAAAAAGTAAAGACCGGCGCCCTTGGGCGCCGGTCTTTACTTTTTCATCTATTTAATCTCGTACGTGATATTCACTCGGACAAGAGTACTCTCTTCGCCCATCGGAAGTTCTGCCCCGCCAAACCCTCCATCAGGAGCATCGAGTGCCATCGACATTTCTTTGTAGTACGGCTGATAAGCAGCTCCAGTCTCAGAGTATGCCGTCAAATGGACGATGCGAACACCAAGCTGTTTTGCCAGCACTACCGCTTTTGCTTGCGCATTTTCAATTGCTTTAGCACGTGCTTCATCACGAAGTGCCTCGGTATCATCAACGGAAAAATTAAGATTACTGATGTCGGTAGCACCGCGTTCACCAACTCCAGCGATAACTTTTGGAGCATCTTTTGTCTCTCGTACTTTTACCGCAATGCTTTGGGTAACCTCAAATCCATCCTGTACCCGTTCTCCTCCTGGACAATATGAGCCTATTGGACAGACTCGTTCTTCGTACCGCCACCGTGGGTACAGATTATATTGCTCTACTTTAATGTCTTTATCTTCAATTCCTTGCTCACGTAGGTAGGCTAAAATTTCGTTTATCTTCGTCCCCGATAATTCTTGTGCCACACTCGCTTCGGCATTCTCTGCCATTACTGAGAAAGAGAATCTTCCAATATCGGGCACTGCCAATACTTCCCCCTCACCAATGACACTGATCGTGGCTGGCGTAGGGTTAGAATACTGTATTTTCTCAAAATTTAGTGATGCATAAGAGGCAAGGGCAATGATTGCCATCAACAGCGACAGTGCAACCAAGATGCGCATCTGCGTCGTACCAAAAAAACTTTTATCCATATAAATTACTTATGTAATAAGTGCTGCAAACTCTCGTATCTTCCGATGCATTCTTTGTGAGAATGATTCTGTATACCCACACATTTCTGCGTACGCCTGTTGATCAAAAGCAGACAGTGTTGGAACAGCTTCAGGACTCTCTAGTAAATAATACATGAGAGAGGAAGTTCCCTCAACATGACCAATGCCAAGCGCGTGACCAAACTCGTGAGCTAATACCGCAACCACCTCGTCAGCACTCGAGAATTTATAGATATTTATACTATCACTCTGGTAATCACCCTGTGTAAATTCATACGAGAAACCAAACTGTCTATTATATTTCAACACTCCGTTATTGTATGCATTAACCAATTTGTTCCCCCGATCTACTAATTCGTTGATGCTCTTTGCTAATAGACTGAGTTTTCCTGAGAGTTCTTCCAGGGCACTCGCTTCATCGTCAAGTACAGTCTGCTCTTTCTGTAATTTTGCAAATATGTCCGTTGGTGCTCCGCCACGGTCATTGTACGTAGTAACTTCGTCGTTATAGTGTCTTAATTTTGTTTCGTAGGTTGCCTTGCGTTCTTTATACGTAGCGACCAATTGTTCATGTTCCTCTCGTAGTCGTCGCAGTGCTTCATTTACCGTTTCACTTTGTTTTCGCTGCTCATCTAAAACCGCCCGTTGGATTGCTTCAAAATTAGTATTCTCCTGCCGAGTATCATACACAAACCTGATGGTGAGTGCTGCTGTTGCTTCATACTGGAAGAGTTCTCTGCCTACCGTTTTTTCCCAAACCGCTTCTGCTTCTGCGGCATACAGTACCGCCTGCTCCCGGCTGATATCGAAGGCTGGATCAATATCACCTATGGTATATAGCAACGGCACTGGACAGATATGTACCGTGGATTGGTACCAATATATGCCCGCTCCGCAGAGTACCGTAACAAAGATAATCAGATATGCTGTCCTCATACCGTACAAGCTAACCATATTAAAAGGCACAAAACAATAAAAGACACCCAGCGGGGACTGCGCAGTCGCGATACGTAGTCCCTGCTGGATGCCTTTTATGGGAATTAAAAAATAGAAACATGTACGTAGAGTATAGTACTCTTACGCTCGTATACTATACCGCATTTCTTTCCCTGATAATAAAAGGATTTCAACAGGTACGATATGTGGCGGCAATCTATGCCGGATTACACTAATATATCAGATTTTTTGCAACCTTTATAGTACGTTATTTAAAATCATCACGCAGTGCGTCGCGCAAGACGTGCGGTGGTTGCAATGTACCTCGTAGTCTATCTCACCCCACTAGATTTTCTCCGCTAGAACCTGGCGCAATATCGTATATGGCGGTAGGAATGAGCCGGATAACCGCTCGAAGAGTACGGTCTTTAAAGCGCTTTTTCATTTTAATGACTGCCGTTTCATACACTTCCCCATTCGTTTCATAGACAGCGGTCGCTTTTACCTGTACACCATGAAAACCTTGCCAGCAAGTAAACGCCACCTGTGGTTCTACCTGAATATTTTCTGCCGTCTTGTGCATAAAGAAATCATAGAGATAAACCTCATCGCCAATAAGCTCCACGACTGAAATTGGCACTACGTTCACCCCCTGTGGACCACTAGTCGCCAGAGCGCGAGAATCTGAACCAATAATAATCCGCCGTATTTGCTCATTCATATAGAAGTATCTTATCATTGGGAATCGAATCTAAAAATCAGCCGACAAGATTTCTTCGAACTATTGAACAAGTTTAAATTACTCGTGTATTTATCTGATCAACATCCGTCATTCGTCCCAATTTTTTAGTGTTTACTTTGGTTCAGTCGTTATTTCAAGCATAATCCCTACTTCCCGTTGTGTTCGGTCAACTTCTTACGCACCATCTGCTGTGCAGCATTCATTGAGTGCTGATAATACAAACTCTTGATGCCCATCTTCCATGCTTTGATATACAGTGCATTGATGTCTTTGACTGGAGTATCAGGTGCCACCATGATATTGAGTGACTGTCCTTGGTCGATATACTGTTGACGCACCGCTGCTTGCTCGATAATCTTTTCTTGATCGATTTCTGCAAAAGTCCGGTACACCGCCTTTTCTTCAACCGTGAGACAATCAAGATGTTGTACCGAACCATCGTTATCACGAATGCTGTCCCAGACAGCCTTTGAATTTTCACCTTTCTTTGTCAACAATACTTGGAGGTTAGAATTCTTTATGGTCACCTTCATTTTAGCGACATCTTTGGTGTAACAGTTACTCCAAATTGGCTCAATCCCCTGTGATACTTGTCCAAGGATAAAGGCGGAAGAAGTAGTCGGTGCAATCGCTATTGTGGTCGTATTACGGCGTCCATATCCTTTAAGGACTTCTGGTTCACCAAGATCTTTTGCTAATTGCGCAGTCGCACTATCAGCCTTTTCTCTCATGAGAGAAAATATTTCCGTATTGAGTCTGGTTGCTTCTATACTCTCAAAAGGCAGAAGTTTTGATTGGAGGAGAGAGTGGTATCCAAGCACACCTAAGCCGAGTGCTCTATTTGCTTTCGCAAAGTTGTACGCACGTTCCATAAACCCAAATGCGAGACGCTTTTCTTTTTCTTTGTGGTCACGCAGGGCTTCTAATTTTACAATGAAATCTTCCATCACAGCGTCAAGGAAACATACCATTGTCTCGATAAGATCCGTATCTTTCCAATCATCGTAATGGAGGAGATTAATCGAAGAAAGACAACAGACGAACGACCAGTCTTCTTTTGAAGGTAACATGATTTCGCTGCACATATTACTCGCGTAAATCGTCAATGCTTTATCTTTATAGACATCGACAGTGTTTCTGTTCGCCGTATCATTGAACATGATATATGGGTACCCCATCTCACCCCGACGCTGAATAATACGTGCCCAGATTTTTCGCTTCACCTCATCACCGGCAATCATCTCTTCCATCCAGGTATCCCCCACGGTTACGCCATGGGTAAGTTTCTGAATCGGATTTCCTTCGGTACCGATATCAAGAAATTCCATGATGTCAGCATGTTCAGCTGGAAGGTAGGGCGAGAAATGACCCCGACGAACCGAACCCTGACTCACTACGTCAACTAGCGTTTCGAAAAGTTGCATAAAATGCACCGAGCCAGAAGATTGTCCGTTGTCACTCGCAATCGTCGCTCCACGCGGACGAATTGCACCAAAATACCCAGAGCAACCACCTCCGTATTTACTCATCATTCCTACTTCAGCGTGCGTCTGGAATACTGCCCATGTTGTCAGCGACGTATGAACCAAAGCAGCTAATTGGTAACCCCTTGTCGATACCAAAATTTGACCACACTGGTGACGCGAGTGAAATCCACCCTTTTGACATGTAGTCGCAGAACTTATCAGCAAACCCTTCCTGCTTGAGATATGCTTCTGCCTTTTCAGCAATTACCCGTATGCGTTCTTCAGCTGTTTGGCCAGGGGCTAAATATCCACGATCAAGGAAGGCGCGACTATTCTCATTCAACCAGTACCAGGGTTCCATAAATATGCAGAGTATTATTTGTTTAGTAAATTCAGAATAAATCTTCACTAGTCACGCTCGAAGAACGCTTGTTGTAATTGATTGAACGCTTGTTGAAGAAGTCGACGTGTTTGGTAGCAATCACTTCATTGTCAAACCAATCAGTCTCTTCAAGGAGCGCTTCACTCACTTCAAAAATACGAGGTAACCCAATCGCTGCTAAAGAATTATTAAAGCGGTGTTTAATAAATTCTTTTACGTTAGCGGCCGGCAAAAACTCTAACTCTCCTTTTTCATAAATCCAATCGACAATCTCACTTTCTGATTCGTATGCTTCTTCACACGCCTTGGTGATGAAATTGTTACACTCCTCATCAAACCATTCTGGGTGTTCTTCCTTAATGATATTGATCACATCAATACCGAACAGTCCATGAATATTCTCTTCTTTTGAAGTCGCTTCCACAGCGTTACTGATACCTTTAAATAAGTTTCGATGCTTATTAAATGACATCATGATGAGAAATTGTGAGAAGAGCGATACGTGCTCAACAAAGAGTGCGAAGAGCATGACCGCGTGAGCATACTCCCGACTCTCTTGACCGCGGGAAAGCTCAATTACCTTTTCAAGGTAATTCATACGCTTTTGGATGACCGGAATATCCTTAATCTTTTTAAACTCGTCATTGAGGCCAAGGATTTCTAGCAAATGCGAGTAGGCATCGGTATGGCGCACTTCGGATTCCGCAAATGTCGATCCAACTGCTCCAATCTCCGGTTTAGGAAGTTTTTTGTATATATCTCCCCAAAATGTTTTCACTGCCACTTCGATCTGTGCAATCGCGAGCATAGAATTCTTAATCGCATTACGTTCAGCATCACTTACATTGATGTGGAAATCTTGAATGTCCGAAGTGTAATTGAACTCAGTGTGAATCCAGTACGAATGGCGAATAGCATTCACATATTCGTAAAGCTCAGGGTATTCATACGGTTTAAGGTTCTGTCGTTTAGCAAAAATATCACGTTCACGAAGTTTCTTCCGTTCATTTCGGTAAATGATGTAGGCTTTAGCAGTAGCATAAAACCCTTTTTCCATCAGTGCTTGTTCCACCTGATCTTGAATTTCTTCCACAGCAGGATTCCCATCAATACAGCGCAGAGCAATCGGGTCATCCGCGGATGCGGTACTTGCTTCTACGCACATGGCAACGACTTTCTGATGTGCTAATTTAGCGACGTCTGAAGCATTTGCACGATCTCCTTCCCCGGTTTCGGCCAAAGCTTTTGTAATCGCATTCTCTATTTTGATGATATCAAATGCCTGGATTGAGCCATCTCGTTTCCGGATATTTAGTATTTCCATATCGGTCGTTCTAAATGAATACTTCGGTTGAATAATGTAACGATTGCATACAGACATGATCAGTGGAAGAAAAGCGTGACAAAATGACGCAATTGATCAGGTCTAGGCGCAATCAGAGGGCAGGATAAACACACCGCCATAACTCGGCATAGTTTCTCTGCATAGCCTAGAGAAAATTGTGTGTCTTACCTCCGACACACGATGGTCGCTCGTGTGGTTGCCATATAATAACACTACCTACTGCCGTGCAGTGTAGTGAGCAAAACTGATAAATAAGGGTATTTTATAAAATACAGTCTAGAATCTGTGGATAACTGCGGTACAGAAAAAATAGCAATTCACGAATCGACTTTTGCCAAGCTATACAAAGATTTGTTTCTATTTTTTGATAGAAACAGCACTTGACATAGAGAAAGGGGGCGGTGCCTTTGGCACCGCCCCCTTTAAGCAAGTATTGCAACTTATTTTCTTAAACTATCTCTAATTTCACGTAGTAATTTTACTTCTTCTGATGGTTCTTTCGGTGCTTCTGGCGCTGGCTTCTCAGCTTCTTTTTTCTGCAAGCGAGTCAGTGCCTTGACCACGAGGAAGATTGCAAATGCGATAATAACAAATTCTAGGATAGATTGTACAAAGACACCATACGCAATCGTTGCATCACCAACCTTTGCTACTTTATCAGTAAAGTCAATACCGCCAAGCACCACACCAAAGAGCGGCATGATGATATTGTTCACGAGCGATGTGGTTATTTTGCCGAATGCTCCCCCGATGACCACTGCAACCGCTAAATCTATGGCGTTCCCTCGCACTGCGAAGGCTTTAAATTCTGCAATGAAATTCTTCATATTTAAAATGATTATTAATACTTCTCACAAAAGTATACCTCTTTTCAGTGATGATGGTGATGAGTACAGTGAGAAGATGATACGTCAGTAGTTTCGTCAAATTTTTTATATTCAAAATACCACGACGCTACCGCTGTCGTAGCGGGAACCGCCAAGATAAGTCCAATACTTCCGACGATGATCCGAAGTAATTCTGCTGCCACCACCTCTTGATTGAGGGTTTGCCAGAGTGAACTCTCAGTTTTGGCGTACAAAAGAATAAGTGGGAGTGAGACACCAACGTACGCTAATGCCAACGTATTCACTAGTGACCCAATGTGATCGCGCCCCACCTTGATTGCGCGCTGGTACAGTCCAATGAAACGTAGAGTCTGATTGGCACGTTTAAGTTCCTCGACGACTGAAGCCTGTGTAATTGAAACGTCATCAAGCATACCCAGAATGCCGATAATAATACTCCCGAGTAACAGCCCCGAAAGATCAAGTGTTCCGTTGGTGGCAAAATTTAGATACACCGACGCATCTGAAGAAAACCCTGTCAGTCGCATAGCACTTGAAGAAATATACGCGATCAAGCCAGTTACGATGACCGCTCCAAAAGTGCCACAAAAAGCAATAGTTGATCGCGCGGTGATTCCATGAGTTCCAAAAAACACTAACGCTAAAATCGCACCAGCTATACTCACACTCGCTAACACCGGATCCCATCCTGCGAGCAGAGCAGGTACGAGCATAAAGAAAATCGCAGCCACGCTACCGCCAAGCGATAGTAAGGCACGGAGTCCTTGCCATCTCGATAAGATAAGCAGGAGGAAAATAAAAATGATCAGCAAGATAATCAGTGTTGGTCGTCGCTCAAAATCAGCATAGGAAAAATGCTCTTCTCCGCTGAGAGTAACCAACCGGTTAACAAAAATATTATCTCCCGGCTTTAGTGGCACCAATTCATTTTCAAAACGCACCACTTCCCCCGCCCGTTCTCCCTCGCGCAACACTACCCGCACCTCTTGCACTATTACCATAGCACTCGTGCCAGTTATCTCCCGCTCATGTTCACCGACTATCTCCAATACTTCAGCCGAGAGTGTTTCTTTAAAATCACTATGTAGCTCCTGTGCCAGGGAAACAGAAACAGGTAAAGATACTAATACTACAGAAAGTAGTATCCACTTAAAAAAGAAGTTTCGCCACATAAAAACCTACGCCGGCACCTAAAATCAGGGTGAAGAAAAGAGTTACTAATAGTGAGGTTTGATCCATATACCACAAAAGATATTTATACCGTATATCATAGCAGTATACTGTACTAGTCTTTGACTCGACTTTTCACTAAAAAATAGGTATAACTATTGCCACTGTCGGGCTGGATGTGTGGCAATAGCCACACATCCAGCCCGACGCCAACCTGGCGGCTATGGTGTAACGGTCAACACTGAGGTTTGTGGAGCCTTCGATTCGGGTTCGATTCCCGATAGCCGCCCTAACGAGAATTTATCTAAAAGGTCTCTATACTGTAGGGATTTTTTAGTTCTAGCCAAACGATACCCTAGTGAGAATTCGGAACTTTGTTATACTTTTCGAATGGAAACCAACGAACTTGCAGATACATATAACAAAATTGCCAGCGATTATGCAAATGACCACGAGAATGATAGCTGGGACGATGACTTTATAGACTTTTTTAGTGAAGCCATTTTCCAAAATGCAAAAGTTCTAGACTTGGGTTGTGGTCCTGATGTTGAAACCAAAAAACTTACATTGCGGGGTTTTGATGTGCAAGGGTTTGATTTGTCTGAAGGTCTCCTAAAGATTGCTCATGAAAAAATACCATCAGCGATCTTTCTGCAAGGAAATATGCTCAAAGAGTTACCATACGACAATGAGTATTTTGATGGGGTGTTTGCCAAAGCGTCACTGCTCCATATTCCAAAAGAAAAAATCAATTTTGTTTTTGGTGAAATTTGTCGAATACTCAAACCAAACGGCATACTCCATATTGCTCTCAAACAAGGAGATGACGAAAAAGTGGTTCAAGAAAATGATTACGGGTATGAGTACCAAAGGTTCTTTTCGTATTGGCAACCAGAGAAGTTACAAGACATTTTTCAACAATACAATTTGGAGGTTCTCAAACAGGATGCTTGGACCAAGCCAGGCAAGAAAACGGTTTGGCTAAAATATCTCCTTAAGAAATAGTGCACTCAGGTGTAGGGTAGAACGTAGGAATATAAATACTAGTATCCCCCAATCTCTCAAAAATAGTTCTAACATCCTCTACGACGTCGCCCACGAACAAAATCCCCTTTCGGGGATTTTATTTTTTACACACCTTTTGCTGAAACCTTAAAATCTAACCTTACCAGCACCTCCCCCACCACCAATTACAGCAGATTCTATCAGTAGGTTGAATATATTACGGATACGTTCCGTATCTGGTTTGGTCGCAAGAAAACTGTACCAAGGGTAATGGATTTTTACTTCACCTCCGGCTTGTACCCGCGCTTCTACTTCTCGTTCAAGTGGGATTAAGCCAAACAATCGCAAACTAGTGCGGTATCGTACCTGCGCTTCTGTTTCGGTAACTATAATTTCTTCAATTTGAACATCAGTAAGCATCTGATCAACAATACGTAAACTGGCAGCTTCGGGAGTATTGCTAGCTACAGTTTCTCGTAAGCGCACAAAAGCCTCGCGGTCCTCGGTAGTCCAATTGCGTATATCACGTGCAGCAATAGCTATTTGAGATAAACGTCTTTCACCAGTTTCAGGGTCTTCAAGCGCTTCGCCTTTAATGTCACCAAATTTTATA
>JAACPT010000030.1 GCA_009995385.1 Candidatus Parcubacteria bacterium | reverse complement strand
GAAAGCATCTAAGCGGGAAGCCAACTCCAAGATTAGAATTCATTAAGTCCCCTGAGAGATTATCAGGTTGATAGGCACTAGGTGGAAGTACAGTAATGTATGCAGCCGAGGTGTACTAATTGGACGTAGTTTCCCATAGGGAACGTTGTATGCGGCTGTATAATTTTGAGCTGTGTGTGTTTACCAAATATTCTGAATATGCGAATTCGATCGCGTGAAATGGTTTGTAAAGTCTTACGACTTTCTAAATCGTCATCGTGGGTGTAGCGCAGCTCGGTTAGCGCACTGGTCAAGAACCAGAGGTCGTTGGTTCAAATCCAACCACCCCGACTTTTCTCCTGATTATATGACTATACGTTACATAATCAGGACCATTTCACGCGATCGAAACGGTTGAAAAATAAAAAAGAACACTTAAAGTTGGTGCTTTGGGAGAGGGGGTACACCCGTTCTCATTCCGAACACGGCAGTAAAGTCCTCTACCACCGATGGTACTCCGCAAGGGGAAGAGTAGGTAGGCGCCAACTTTAAGTGTTTTTTTATACCCTATAAAAAATTAGAAAAACCCACCTAGCAGTGGTTTTTTTGTATGAGTTTTTCACTTAAAAAGCTGTTTTGGCTATTATGCTATTGACTATTTTTAATAAAGATGCATAATATTATTTATATCGCTCGTTTTCTAGTTCTGAAGCGGAGCAGTGTACTCCAAAGTCTTTATTTTAAATAATCAATTATTGGTATGTCGCAATCAACGCGTCTGTCTTGGCTACTTGCAATCTTTGTAGTAGCAGTGCTTCCGTCTTCTGCCTTTGCGGTAGAGACGATTAAAACTGAATCCGTCCAAGCGGAGGATATTCGCTTGTCCACACAAGGGAAAGAAGAGGTGGTGCAAAGACCGATAGTCGTTGCGACAACTGATATTCGTGATCCACAAATTGTTGCCAAGAATGGTGCAGATGTGACACTTCTCTTTACACTATTTAATGCCGAAGGAGTGCAATCTGGCGTTGTCTATGGAGTAGAACTACGTCAAGACAATCGGTTGGTCGATGTGGTCACATTTAATGAGCAACCACTCACGCTTAGTGCTGGTGAATCACTACCTGTGTCATTTACCTATCACGCACCGTCATTCTTTTCGGGGACATATGCGGTTTGGATTGTTGCAAAAACAACCAGTGGTATGCCACTTTCACTCTACAAAGTGGGAGACGTGTTACTGCAAGGAAGTGTTCAAGGAGTAAGTCTTTCTGATTGTTCCGTCCAAGTTGCTGGCGAAAAGTATTCACTTACCGCTGGGGTTGATGTGTCAGATGAAGAAGCAATGACTATTGATTGTGTCGCACTCAATCAGTCGGGACAAGCAATTGACGTTGGTCCGCAATTTACGAGTCACGAGCGTTCAGTGTATGGACCGCTCGTTGAGACAGAAATCGTAACGGGAAAGCAGATGACGTTACCCAAAGAAGTTGCAACGAATATTTCTTTTGAAATTCCCAAAGCTAAAAAACCGCAAGCGTATGATGCTGTGTTTGAGTTGGTTACTGACGCTGGGGTGGTTGTTTCACCGAAAGTCATCGCCCACTATGTACTACAAGGAGCGAGCGCCACTGTGCAGAACGTTATTTTTGATAAAGCCTCGTACGCTTCTGGTGATATTGCTGACCTTTTAATCACCTGGTCTCTCGCTGCCGATGCCTTCTCAGGTGCTCGTGGAGGAGGGACTGCACTTACGGCTCTCTCGCTTAGTGTTGCTGTCGCCGATATGGCCGGTACATTTTGTTCAAGCCCGACCATCGTCTCACTGCAGAATGGAAGTACGGTCACTGCAGCCAAGGTACCAATCATTGGAACGTGTGTCGGACCACAACTTTTGGTAGGAATCTCAACTGAAAACGGAGCGTTGCTCACCTCTCAGTCATACGAATATACGCCAGTGATGATGCAAGAAGAACTTAAATCTCCGACGGCCATTTCAATGGTGGTATTCATTGTACTCGGAATACTAGTCGCTATGGCGGGGTTGGTAATAGTAGCCATCAAGCTCCTGCAGTATGTACTTAAGAACAGAGAAATTCTACATCCTAAACAGTACGAACCAACAGGCTCTGTAAGAGAGAGTGTTTCTCTTCTGAACATAAGTGCGGTAATGATCTCATTTGGATTGGGTGCAAGTGTACTTCTAGGTGTCGGTGTCACTTCTGTCGAAGCGATTACCATCAATGTTGCGTCGGGCATGGACACGGTTACGTTTATGGTGAATACCGATAAAACGACGTATGTCGTCGATGAATCGGTACAAGTCTTCGGTGCTGCCTTTGTGACTGGGTGTGGAAATAGCATTGTTTCGGGCGGTCTTGAAGTTGAAGATGGGGCAGGCATTATACAAACTGTTGGTACGTTTACCCCGTATTCGTCTACTATGTTTGATCAATCAGTGGTCGGATATCACACGCCGGGAAATAAAAATATGTTCACCCGTGCGTATGTCGAAGCTGGAAATATACTCAATTCAGCGCTTGGAAATTTATCGATGACAGTAATATGTGGTGCAAACGCTGTCTTTGATGGGACAAATTGCGTCAGTACAAATCCTTCACCAGCCGCCGCTCTTTCTGGTGCTAACTGTACTATTGCAATTGGAGAGGGTACCTGCACTACTAATTTTAATTGGAGTATTACAAATGCGACCGCACCAAGTGTACGAAATGTGACTACCAATACGGTCTACAGTTACAATAATACTGGTACGAACGAATCTCGTACTATTCAATACGGAACTAACGTCGTCGCTGCGTTTAACGACATGGCAACACTCGAAGCGGTACCAGTCTATGGAACCTGTGAGCCAGAAAGTAGTTGGGATGGTTCGATTTGCGCCGCTACTGCAGCACCAAGTGCGACAATTACCACCTCTTCCTGTGAAATAGTGGCAGGAGGAAACAGCTGTGGTATTACTATGAATTGGGAAATACACGCTGCGACTTCGCCTAATATTTATAACTATACGACAGCGGTGCCGTATTCCACTAGTGCTAGTGGTACCAATGTGCCACAAACGATATCGTATGGTACTCATGACATAGAGGCACGTGACGGAGTGACGGTACTCAATCAGTCAGAGGCGACAGCGGTGTGTGAAAACAATACTGCTTGGGATGGTATGACTTGCGCAACAATCGTTATTAATAGTGCTCCGACACTGACGCTCACCGCAAACGGTGATATCGGTGCTACTACCATTACGGTTGGTGATGACGTCACTTTGGCATGGAATACTACGGGGGTAATAGATGAGTGTCTTGCTTCTGGCGATTGGAGTGGACCAAAGGTAATTGATAGTAGTGAACTTATGACAAATGTGTTATCGAATCGTACCTTTACACTCATCTGTACTGGTCCGGGCGGAAGTGCCGAAGAGACGGTGTCAGTACAGACTATTGCACCTGCCAATTTGGTACCAGCGGGATTGAGCCTTAATCCATCGTCAGTCTTCAATCCAGTGACCGGAGTGTATGATTCGGTGTATGTGCAGTACAGTGTTCATAACGATGGAGGAATATCGGTTGGTGCATTCACTAATCGTCTCTCATTTGATCAAGGAGGAGATGGGGTATATGAGAATTCTGTGGAATCTATCACTGGCGGTTTGAGCGTTGGCGCCGATAGTTCACTTTTCCCAGTCTACTTGGCGTCTAACGTACCCTTTGGTACTCATAAACTGCGACTCATTGTTGATACGTTTGATGTAATTGATGAAGGAGACGAAAGTGATAACGAACTGGTGGTAACACTCTCCGTACCAGTTCCTGATCCTGGATTGGAATTGTCCGCCAACCCAAAAACAGTGCGGACTGGCCAATCTACGGTGTTGAGCTATGATACCAATGCTACGTTTCCAATGCACTGCGAGATTCTTGGTCCACAGGTAAATTACGACTTTAATCCAAGTGTTTCTGGTGCTACCGGTACTGTAAGTGCAGGACCACTTACTTCGAAATCGGAATTTATGTTGCGGTGTACTGAACCAACCAGCAATACAATCTTCACAAAAACTACTTGGGTAGAGATAATTCCAACTATTCAAGAAATTTAATTTCCACTGTGTTTCGTACACAAAAACAGCCTCTTTTGAGGCTGTTTTTGTGTATACCGATAGATTGTATGGGTCTTTGACTGGTACAATATGAGTATATGAATACAGCTACTCGTTGGTGGGCAATCAAACGTCGTTTCCAGTACGGACTAGGATTTTTTTCGGCGTGGGCACTCATTGGTGCTCTCATCTTTTATGTAAATTTCTACCAACCCCCTTCATGTTTTGATAGTGTGCAAAATGGAAAGGAAAGAGGTATTGACTGCGGTGGTTCGTGTGTACTCATCTGTGCTGCAGACGTGCTCCCCCCACAAATCGTCTGGGCGAAAAGTTTTGAGATTACCGAAGGGCAGTATAATGCCGTTGCCTACATTGAGAATACTAACCAAACTGCCGCTACACCAGCACTAACCTACACGTTCCAACTTTTGAATGGTGACCGACTAGTGACCGAACGTAGTGGTACCACCATTTTACCACCTAATAGTGTGTATCCAGTTTTTGAAGGACGTATCTTTACACCAGGGAAAGAAGTCGTGACTGATACTCGAATTATTCTCGAGCCAGCACAAGTATGGTTACCAGCCTCAGTTGGTCGAAATCAATTTCGTTCGATTGATATCGCCCTTACTGGTGCCGATGAAAAACCGAGACTTGATGTACTGATTGAAAATACAGAACTAGTAGCTGCCAAGAATGTTGAAGTTGTGGCGACAATTTTTAGTGAAGGTGGTGAACCAGTGACAACTTCACAGACTTTTATAGAAGATATCGCTCCCCGCAGCACTGAGAAAATCATCTTCACTTGGCCGAATTCAATCGCTAAGACGGTAAAGAGTTGCATCATCCCGACTGATGTAGTGGCGGCAATTGATCTCTCCGGTAGTATGAATAATGATGGTGGTGTGCCCCCACAGCCAGTGACAACTGCTCTTGAGGCAGCGGCAGCTTTTGTTAATGATCTTAATGAAAATGATCAGGTCGCCGTGGTGACATTTGCGAGCGAAGCAGGTGTGGCAACGGAACTTACAAATCTACACGGCGCCGTCGCTAATAGTATCCTTGGACTCACTATTGATCCAAAAGAGGAGGTAGGGTTCACTAATACTGTTGCGGCGATTACCGCTGCCCAAGCTGAATTGAATTCTGATCGACACAATCCTGATGCTCGTCGAGTACTGGTGATTTTGACTGACGGCCTACCAACAGCCGCCGGAGACGCTGATGTCATTAGTGCTGCAATTGAAGCAGCAAAAATTGTAAGTGGAGACGATATTGAAGTATATGCGATTGGTCTCGGAGCTGGTGTTGATAAACAGTTTATCACTGACATTGCCGGTGATTCCACCAATGCTTTTATTGCTCCAACTACGGCGGAACTGGAGGGGATTTATGCCGAAATCACCTCTTCACTTTGTGCTGCGGGACCAACAAAAATTGACATAATTGCTAAAACTAAAACTAATTTCGCCCCGCTACGGTAACGTCTGCAAGTTTTTAAAAGAGTAAAGTAGCGTAGAATGCTGATATGGAACAGTTGCGAACACTTTTTGGTGGATTTGATGCAGTGCTATTTCTTAGTGTCATCGGCTTGACGCTGATGGGGTTGGTGACTATGTATTCTCATGCTGGAGATAATGGTTTTTTTGATCGCCAATTGTTATGGATTGGTATCGCTACGGTGGTACTTTTTTTAGCAATTGTTCCCGATTACCGATTTCTTCGTACCGGTAACACCGCTTTTTATCTGTATGTAGGCATTCTGTTTCTCTTAATATTGGTCTTGTTCATTGGAGAGATAACGTTGGGAGCGCAGAGCCGATTTGACCTCGGTGTTTTCTCTTTTCAGCCTTCGGATATGGCTAAGCTAGTACTAATTATTGTATTAGCTAAATATTTTGCAAAACGGCATGAGTTGATAGGAGACTTTAAACACATCATTGTTTCAGGTGTGTATGCTATGGGTATTTTTGGGCTGGTGTTTATTCAACCTGACTTCGGGTCTGCCATTATACTTTTCTTTGTGTGGTTAGGAATGATACTAGTGTCGGGTATTAAAATCGGGCACTTACTGACGGTTTTTTTAGTAGGTGCAATTACGTTTGGATTAATGTGGCAGTTTGTATTTTTTGATTATCAAAGAGACCGAATCCTCACGTTTCTTGATCCACTGTCTGACATTCAGGGTGCGGGATACAATGCCTATCAATCAACGGTTGCTATCGGCTCTGGTGAATTATTTGGCAAGGGAATCGGATATGGGACACAGTCAAAACTATTATTTTTGCCGGAGTATGAAACCGATTTTATTTTTGCCGCTTTTGCTGAAGAGTGGGGACTGACTGGTGTGACCATTTTGTTTGCGTTGTTTGGATTGGTAATCTGGCGTCTGCTCACCCATGCTATCAATGCTGCTACTAATTTTGAACGACTGTTTGCTTCCGGCGTCTGCATCTTATTTATTGCGCACTTTTTTGTGCATATTGGGATGAACATTGGGTTGCTTCCGGTGACGGGAACAACGGTACCGTTTTTGAGCTATGGTGGCTCTCATTTACTGACGGAATTTTTGGCGGTCGGGATGGTAATGGGAATGCATCGGTATGCGCCAGTGCGGTATCAAGCGTCAAGTGTACTCGAAGCGTAGAGTGAAAAAGTTTCTGTACACATTTGGTCAATAGAAAATTCTCGTTCAATTTTGCATCGGTTGGCAGTTCCTAGTCGACGACGCATCCCTTCATCTCGACTGAGCATTTTTAGGGTAGCAGTTAATAGTGGTGTTGTTGGCTCGACTAAAAATCCAGTCTCACCAGGTTCAATTATGTCTCGATTGCCCGGAAGATCGCTTGCTACTACTGCTAGTTCCGCTAGTCCTGCCTCCAGGAGGACATACGGTAAGCCTTCCTTAAGGGACGGCAAAAGAAAAATATCAAAGGCTCGTAAATACTTTGCGGCGTCAAGATATCC
>JAACPT010000043.1 GCA_009995385.1 Candidatus Parcubacteria bacterium | reverse complement strand
GTGACCAGTAGAGATGACCACGAACATCCGCTCCATCTTCAATTGCCTGCCATACACCAGCCACTTGTTTCGTAATGTATTCAGCCCGGTCTCTATCGGCACTATCAGCAACACCGGCCTATGAGACAAACAGCGGTTTCTTGTATTTTTTAAGCATCATGAGGGCATCATAAATGTGTTCTGGAGCAAAATTCCAATCCATATCAGTCCTTTTCCATTGTCTTGTATCGCCAAACTGTGTATAGAAGTAATAGTTAAGTCCAATCGAATCACAATACTGATGGGTGCGATTCATAAAAATACTGGTCCATACATAATTAGCAAGGGCGGCTTTCAGCTTATTAAATGGGTTCCAATTAGCGTCAAAGACAATGACGTGCTTGACCACACTGACTTCAATCAGTGGTGCGATGTGTTTGATTGCACTATATGCAGCGTTGTGCGCTCGAGCAAGATTTTTCATTACGCGCCAATAGAGAAACAGTGGTCGTAGACCTTTTGTCGCTTGTGCTTCATACACCCGACCAGAATTCGTGATAGAAACCAAATCGGTGATTACAAAACGCTTGAATGGTGGCCAACTACCACGGAGCCAGCCATTACTCCCATACACATTAGGTTCATTCATGGTTGAAAAATGGGTACAAAGATCACCAAGTTCTTTGACGAGAAAGGTGGCATAGCGAGCAAAAATTTCTGGAGAATCACGGCGTTCAAAACTCCCTGACTCGGAAAACCACAGCGGTAACGTAAAATGCCAAATAGTCACAAATGGTGTAATATCCCGTGCGACAAGGGCGGTCAGCACTGCACGATAATGTGCAATCTCCTCCATATTAAACTTCCCTTCTTCTGGTTCGATGCGTGCCCATTCGATTGATAATCGATGTGCGGTATGCCCTAATTTCTTGGCAATATCGAAATCTGTTTCAAAGCGATGATAATGGTCGCAAGCGTTATTACACGGCGGCACAAGCTCTCTGCGTGCCGCCATTGCCCAATCACAATGCTCAATTCCACCCTCTACTTGATAAGAAGCAGTCGCTGCTCCCCAATAAAATCCTTCTGGAAATCTTTTTTCAAACATACGTGCAGTATAACAAAAATAGTAAATGCAAAGACCACCGTTACATTTCAATACCATTGAGAAAACTTCGAGGAGCAAAATACTGCTTCCACTTTTCAAATAACTGGTAGATGGCTTGTACGTCTCCCATATTTTTTTCTGCTATCTCACGAAAACGCTTATCAGCAAATGCTGCAGCTATCTCCTCACCGCCAAGTAGACTAGTGTTTTCTATTCCATATGCGCCACAGAGAAGTTGTAATGACGGACGATGAGTTAGCGCGCCATGAAATGAAAACTCATCAATCAAATCAACGTGATATGGCATAGCCTGTCTCGTCACATAACGTTCTTTTGCGATATCAGCGGTCGGCAATACATTTTGCACAATCGATCGGTGGTACAAAAATGGAAGAGTGAATGATCGGCCATTGAAAGTGACAAATACATCATAACTTTGTGCTCCTTCCCAGAAATCTTCTAACACTTCTTTCTCTGTACGTTGCTTAAAGGTAAAATCATCTACAAAAAAATTCTTCTCGACTTTGTCAGACACGAAATATACGGCGCCTGATTTACGTTCAACATCGTAAACTGCAAGTGAAATTATACTGGCAGTAAATGGTGAGAGCGAAAGACGATCAATAACATCTTCACGTTTCTTACGTTTTTCATCCTCGGTATAATTTCCTTTGTCAATCCAATGTGTTAACGATCCTCGAGTAATTCCCGGTAGATCACTCCACGTAGTAGCCTTGGTCTCAACATCAACAATCAAAGTGCCCATATCAGAGAGAAATCGGTGATGCCGTAAAGCAGTTTACTATAGTCGCACGTTCACTAGAAAGGTAATAGCGATATTCCCCACCAATCATAGTTCCACCACAACTGTCGGTAGTTATGTCACTAGTACCATATATCGAATGGCCATCAAGCGCGTACCCGATCATTGTCCCCTCACCAAAAACACCGTACAGCCCCGCTTCTTCGTTCCGGATAAGAGAACCGTCATGTGCGACACCAATCACATCACCTGAAATACACGTCGGTGTAGTAATAAATGGCTGTATCGGGAGCTGTAAGAGCACAGTTCGAGCATCTACTGTCGATGAAGAAGATGCACTGACTTCATTTATTGGTTGCTTAGAAATTCTGTATACTGTCCGCACTCCCTCGGAAACAGCAAACTCTATCCCTTCTGTTCTCCATGGTTGCTGATACGTTTTATACTGAGGGCATTTCATGACTATAGGAGTTACAGCGTTGTCAGAGACAACCATGACCTCTTCTGTTACCGCTGCAACACCCTCAGTCTGTACTGGTGTACTAATAGTAAGTGCCCCTCCTTCTGCAATCTTTCGACGCATTGCTTCTAAACGATCTTCACGGGAAATCGTTTCGTTTGGCACGATCTCAACCGTAAACGCTTGTTCTTCCGTCATTTCAACTAGTTGGACTGACGGAGTAGTTGCTACTGAAGAAAAATGCCGTGACAGTACGGTAGCACCAATAGCAACTAACATGAAAACTGCCGCTATAAAAAATAATAAAAAATCACGTGTCCTAAACATCGCTCTATCATACCAAACGACGCAGTGCATCCCAAGCGTATTTCCGTTTATATAGTTTTCACCCACCGTCTACCGTCACTTGACAATACTTTATAAACAGTTACTTCTCTTTAGTTCCGTTAGTACGACTAGCAACCTTGATTTCTACTAGTTGCTCAGCTCTACGAATATCCGCCAGTAAGTTGGAACGATCTTGGTTGTACAAAAATAAATTGAAGACAGAGCGTCCACCATTGCGCGCAAAGACCGATCGGTCGCCAACTTTTTTATTAACATCAATTTTATGAAAAGATTCTAGCTCTTCAATCTTTTTGATTCCTTTGAGCTCGGCAATCTTTCCTTCTTTATCCGCAAACCATTTCATTGCACAAGCATACCCTTTGCACTTTTTTGGGATAATCGGCTTTTTTGGAATACGGATTAAAATATCGTTTAAGGCATGATTAATATCGCAACTGAGCTCGTGAAGCACATGGCGGAAGCCACCCATACGAGCACCAAGTTCGATCACCTTCCACTCATCATCGATCTTCATAAGTTCCGTGTGTGCAATAGTACTGCGCAAACCAAGCGCGTGTATCGCTTTCTCGGTAACCTCTTCAGCCCTACTCACCGTAGCTGGCTTTAATGCTGTCGGAGTCATTTGCAGGTAGTTAAAAAAATCATCCCGTCCAATATTTTTACCCGTAGTAACTCGCACCAACGGACAGTGACTAATTTTTCCGCGGGAATTTACATACGAATCAACAGAATACATATCTCCTTCCATAAAACTCTCCGCAATAATCTTTGGTTCTTCTAGACGATTATCGTTTTCATACGCTTTACGCATCTTTCTAAAAATTGTACGAAGAGCCAAATCAAGTTCTTCTTCATGATAGCAAATTGATACAAAGAGACTGGCAGCAAGATTGGTGGGCTTTACAATCAATGGAAATCCTATCTTTTTAGCGATACGAGCACGTTCTTCCTTGGAATTCTTTTTTACCAACGTAAAAGTAGGAGTAATTTTTGGATCAAAGAGTTTCAAGCGCTTGCGCATTTCATACTTATCACTTGCCCAGCGCAACGACTCGGTTGAAGGAGTGCGGAGGTATGGAAGATGTGGGAGTACTTCAGTAAAACGCCCCATGTACTGTTCCGAACGACAGGTGACTGCCAAAAACTGATTTTGGTAAGGTAAAAGTGCTTCAGCAATTTTTTCTGACTTGGAAAAATCACAAGATTGGTAAATATCTAACCCTTGAGTAGTAGCTAGGTTTTTATTGTCACGCACTCGTGAATCCATGAGGAGCATGATTCGAAGTGGCGCACCAAATTCTTGCTCATATTTCCGAATTGCCGCAATTGTACCCGAAGGTAAATTCATGACGAACAAGACAATGTTTCTCTGTGACTCCATACGGTTTAATTCTATAAATAAAAAAGCAGCTGACTATCACACTGCGTGTATCTCATTCTGTATTCAGACGCCATAAAGCATACAATGGAAATAACCAAAATTCCAACGCCAACACACATATTGTCACCATGCAACCCTTGACAAAACACGCATACTATAAAAGACTGCACAATACTACCATCGTTTATTTACTTTTATGAAGCACAAAATCAAGCAACTCTTTCTCGTCAACAACAAAGTCAAAGAACCCACCTTTGCCGAAACGTTTACCGCCAGTGCTAACCAAGTTGGCATTAGTACTACTCAACTTTCATCTTTAGATTGTGGGTACTATTATTCACGTAAAAAACACGAGTGTATACTATGCTACAAAGGAAAAAAGTTGTCGTTAGACAGAACAGCGTGGTTTATACGTCGCTGGGCACCATCAGAAGACGCAACTGCCCTGCTCGCACTTTTTTTGGAGTTACACCATGTGCCATTTACTGACGCAAAAGCAAACACCGCACATGAGATCAGAACCTCAAAACTCTCACAAACTTTTCAACTCGCCGCTGGAGATTGCGCTAGTCCGAGCACGTGGGTAGTTCCAATTAAGAGTTTCAGTGATTTCAAAGATAAAATCATCCGTGATCTTGCCTTCCCAATCGTCGTCAAAGGTCGCGGCGGGCTTGGACAAAGAGTTTGGAAATGTGACTCTGAAACCGCTCTTGTAAAACAAGTTACCGTACTAAAAAATGAAATGGGTGACGACCTACTAATTTTTCAAGAATTCATTAGGAACGAAGGGGATATTCGTGTCGTAGTCTTTCAAAACAAGATCATCGCAGCGATTTCTCGTAGTAGCACCACCGGCTTTCTCAATAATGTCTCACAAGGTGGTATTGCAGCAGGTACCACGATCACAAATGAAGAAAAAGCCCTCGCTAAACGCGCCGCCAAAGCAGTAAATCTAGAGCTCGCTGGGGTTGATATTGTTCGGAGTACTTCTGGCCCCCTTATCTTTGAAGTAAACAAGGCACCCGATATCTCTTCTTTTGATGAAGCAGCGGGGTTCAACATCGCCGAAAAAATACTGACGCAGTATATCGATAGCCTTCGGTAGAGTTACCGTAATCGCTCCAAAAACCAATCAGCCACTACCGCACTCGTGTTACAGCCAAGCGCTGTATCAAGCCCCTTCCAACCAGGATTAACGTTAGCTTCAATAAAATAGAGCTCTCCAGTTTGTTGATGCTCTATGATATCAATGCCAGTAATATCAAGCGATAAAGCGGTAGCCGCCCTAATAGCTATCTTGGATAGTCGTTCTCGAAGCAAATCGTCACTGACCGTTTCACCTCGACCACCTTGAAAAATATTAGCCTTAAATGAACCGACGGCAGGTACTCGTTTGAATATTTCATGTACCCTGCCGCCGATAACAAAAACTCGATAATCACCCGTGTTTGGAATTAACTCTTGCGCCAGTATTTCTCCACGGAGCGAGTCCATCTCCCTGACATACTGCTCAGTAGAGTGTACAAGAAACACCTGCTTACCCTGTATACCATAAGCTCCTTTCATTACAAATGTCTCACCTACTTGCGACTGGAGTGAATCGTATGTCTGCCCCCCAATCAAAACTGTCTTCGGAATCACTATTCCACATCGCGCTACTGTCAGTGCTTGGTACAGTTTATTTGATTGATATGGGTTAGTAAGATATATTCGATTAATTATGTTTTGGTCACCAATCCTACTCCCTAATTCTGAGCGGAATATATCTCCCAGTCCAGATCGATAATACAATAGATCTGCATCCAAATACTGTGTAAAAATACTCTCGTCAAGTGCAGAATCAATACTTGGTTGACCGTGTATCAACGTTACCTCACACCCTCTAGACTGCAATTCTGCAGCCAGCTGTGTGACCTCCACAATCGATTTAGCAGACGTGCCAATGTGTATCTTTGGCATATTTTTACAGATATCTAGAACCCAAAGCGCACGCCATTAGTACTATCGGTAGTCGAAGCGGTAGTGGTCGACATTATAGCAGGATCAATGGCATAGCCGATCTGTTGAGCAAAATCAAGATATGATTCTATCTTCATTTTTTCTCCATTAAGAAAAAATGTTGGGGTCGCATCAACCTTAAGTACTTCCCCTGCAGAAAAATCAGCTTGTACTCGATCGCGAAGTAATGAAGATTTCATATGACGTTTAAATGAGTCAACGTCAAGTCCTAAATCACTTGCATACTGCACGAAGAGTGTTGCTGGCACTGCTGATTTTGCCCATGCATCCTGTTTTTCAAACAGCATGTCGCCAAACTCAAAAAACTTCCCTTGCTGTCCAGCAGCTTCAGCTGCTACCGAGGCCTGGAAGGCATATGGATGAATACGGGGTGGAAGTGGAAAATGTTTATATTCAAACTGCAGACGATCACCATATTGTTCAATCATGCCATTTACTATCGGTTGAAAAGCGGCACAGGCTGGGCACTGAAAATCACTGTATTCAACCAACGTTACCAATGCATCAGGATTTCCTTTACGGTGTTCTATTAGTGTTACTCCTTCATCACTTTGCCCTACCGTTGAGCTAGAAAACCAAAAAGAACCTCCAAGCAAAATGACAATAATAATACTAATAATGATCCATGGATTTTTCATATAGCGTTTCATACGTGGACTAGTGTATCACATTCCCCCACTGATACTCACTCTAGACAGACAATTATTTGGTACACTTACTATAATGATAATGACACCACACGACCCTTGGGCAAATACCGCAGAGGAGCTAAAAAAGACTTTACAAACCGACCTCGAAAAAGGACTCTCCACTCTCGAAGCACAAGCACGGTACAGTCAGTTTGGAGAGAATAATTTCGAATCTGAGTATAAGAAAAGTGTTTTACGCATTTTTTTCCAACAATTTTCGAGCCCTTTAATTCTCATGCTTTGTGTTGCCGTAATCCTCACGGCTTTTCTTGGTGAATGGATTGATAGCGCCATTATTGCTCTCGCAGTAACCACTAATGCCGTCCTTGGTTTTTATCAAGAATTAAAAGCTGAAAAAGCCATTACCGACTTACGCTCATACATTACTGAGCGTACTAGAGTAATTCGCGACGGACACGAAACAGAAATTGATCCACGATACCTAGTACCTGGTGATATACTTCATATTAGCAATGGTGCCCGTATTACCGCTGACGCTAGAATCATCAAAGAAATCAATTTTACTGCCGATGAAGCAATCCTCACCGGTGAATCACTCCCCGTAGAAAAAGAGCACGGGCAACTTTCTGAGACAACCTCACTTCCTGATCGAATCAACATGGTCTTTGCTGGCACACTAAATGTTGACGGTTCTGCCTATGCAGTGGTCACCACCACTGGGTACCAGACTGAAATTGGGAAGCTTGCTCTACTTGTTTCAGAGACAGTAGTTGAAAAAACTCCCCTACAAAAAGTAGTCGGAAAATTGACCTGGGCAATTATCGTGTTCGCATCTATCGCCGTCACTGGTATTTTTGTACTCGGTATTTCACAAGGACAGCCACTGTATGAGATGTTACTCATCTCAATTGCGATTTTAGTCGGTACAGTGCCAGAAGCACTCCCAGTCGGACTTACTGCTATTCTTGCCATCGGTGTAGGACGCATCGCTAAAAAACGTGGTGTCATGCGTAGCCTTACTGCTGCCGAGACGCTTGGCTCAACGACACTTATTATCACTGACAAAACAGGAACACTGACACAAGCAAATATGCAACTTGTCGATATTGATACTATCGACCATCTGTTAGCCGCTGATTTTAGCCCAAAAGACCGTTCCATCAATTTCGATACTGCACAGCGAGAGATTTTAACACTCGCTCGTTCAGCTAGTGACGTGACCATAGAAAATGGAGAAGAGAAAGCGGAACAGTGGGTCATCAGTGGTTCAGATCTCGAAGTCAACATTGCTCGGGCAGCAGGCAGATACCACATCATACAGACCGATACTGATCGTTCCGACATTCAAATTCGAGTGCCGTTTAGTTCAAAATACAAATTCTCCGTAGTTCGTATTCCGACCAGCTATCTTCCTCATCATCTCAGTCAGTTTGCAGACCCTCACGTTGTTATGGGTGCACCAGACATACTCATCAATCTATCCTGTCACGATGCAGAAACCAAAGAGACGTTGAGGAAAGCAATTATTGAGCATAGCCGCTACGGCCGGCGTGTCTTAGGTATCGCCCTTCTTACTCCATCAGCAGGTTCTCACTCTATTAGTGTTGAAAGCGTTACTAATGTGACGTTCCTCGGCGTGCTTAGTTTTCACGATCCAATCCGCCCTGAAGTACCCGCGGCACTAGCACGCATCCACTCATACGGCACTAAGGTGGTCATGGCTACTGGTGATTTACCAGGAACCGCACTGGCCATCGCACATGAACTTGGTTGGAATATCACCGAAGCAAATGTCCTTTCTGGTCAACAGTTGCAACAACTTTCTGATGATGATCTCCTTGCTATCATCGGTAAAATAAAAGTTTTCGCTCGGGTGACTCCAGAAGATAAACTACGCATCACTAGACTCTTTCAAGCACAGGGAGAAATCGTTGCCATGACTGGTGACGGAGTAAATGATGCCCCCTCACTCAAAGCAGCTGATATTGGTATTGCTGTTGGTTCAGGTAGTGATGTCGCCAAAAGTGTTGCCGATCTCGTCTTACTCAATGACAACTTTAAAACTATCGTCGCCACAATTGAAGAAGGACGACAGATTCTTTCTAATATCAAAAAGATGTTTGTATATCTGATGTCAAATGCAGTTGACGAACTCATCTTAATCGGTGGTGCCGTCATCATGGGAGTAGCATTGCCACTTTCCGCGGTACAAATAATCTGGGTCAATCTCTTTACAGGAAGTATTCCAGCCATCGCCTTTGCCTTTGATCGTCAGCCGATGAAGCATGACAACAACCGGAACTTCTTCGATACACGAGTACTGTTCCTTACTTTCTTCGTCGGCATCACAACCTCACTTGCACTCTTCGCTCTATACTATCAGCTCATCGCTTCAGGTGTCGCGCTCGCTGTTGCCCAAAGTGTACTGTTTGCTTGTTTTGCGAGTTACGTTCTCTTCATCGCACCATCATTCCGCGACCTCACTCAACCAATCTACCGCTATTCGCTCACTGAAAATAAAGTACTACTTTTTGGAATTGCAGTTGGGGTAGTGTTGCTTGTCGCTACTTTCACCGTGCCATTCTTCCAATCCATTTTCGCTCTTACCACACTCACCGTACCGTGGGTAGGGTTTGTTTCATTTTGGATAGTATTGAACATTCTATTCGTCGAAATATCAAAGTGGTTTGCCAATAGATATTTGGTGCCCTGGGTGGACAAACAGCACAAAGTGACGTAGCTTTCTAACATTACCTATGGCTAGAAAACCTAATTTCACCCGGAAGAAAAAACGCCAAGTACATGGCGCGACTTTTTGGGATACCGAGTACACCAATCCACAGCATCTAAAGCTGTCCGAGAATGTGAGTGAAGACCTAGCAAAATTTACCCGCTGGTTACAGCGCACTGAAAGTAATTATCTTTTGACAACTGGTAACAGTGTCGTTGATGCTGGTTGTGGTAATGGGCGCAATCTAAACTTTCTAGCGCGTGAGTTCGGCATGGAAGGATTTGGTGTAGACATTTCATCCGCTGCTATTGCGCAAGCAAAAAAACTTTCCGCTGACCTTCCGATACACTATACCGTTGGTTCTGCTGGTACCCCGCTTCCTCTGCCTGACGAAAGTCAGACCATCG
This sequence comes from Candidatus Parcubacteria bacterium, assembly GCA_009995385.1. Classification (GTDB taxonomy): domain Bacteria; phylum Patescibacteriota; class Minisyncoccia; order Phycocordibacterales; family UBA918; genus OLB19. The sequence continues at coordinate 17,386 of JAACPT010000043.1, read as the reverse complement.
CTCTCGACATGATGACTTCCCATTTTTTGAATCGAGAGGAACGAGAAAAATTGCGTGATGAACTATTCCGAGTACTCACCCAAGGAGGATACTTCTTCATGAAGACTTTTTTAAAAGACGAAGACCTTCACACAGCACGACTACTTAAAGACTACCCTGGTACCGAAATGGGCAGCTACATTCATCCCATTATGGGCGTCCCTGAATATGTCTATAGTGAAGAAGAGCTAGTAGCTTTTCTCAGTGAAAAATTCATCGTACGAAAGATATATCGTTCACACAAACATGTATTCCACGGACAAGCGCGCAAGCGACGTACTATCTCTATTTACGCGGAAAAAGACTACCAATAAAATTTATTATTGTGGTTCAGTGTCCTCATACACAGTGCCATATTCCATACCACTAGATATCATCTCACCAACTTCTTGAAACAACACTGTACTCGGTGGTACAAACACAGTGCGATCAACATTCTTCCATGGTGTGCAGTCATAATTGACCACAGCATCAAGTGGAACGGGTTCACGCGCATCGTAGGTGGCATCATCCACTAGTGAACGATCCATTTTCATACCGTACATAGTCCCTTCAATTTCACTCCATATGTACATGGTCGTCTCATTAATAATCATCGAGGAGAGTATTTGACCAGATAGGTCAGGTGATTCTGTTAAAAAATCACCCCGCATATTTCCATCATTCACAAAGTAGGTTCCTTCGACTACCGATCCTTGTTTCGCTTCGGTATAAGAAATCTTACACTCAAGATTTTCTCCGAGGAGACGTAGCATCTCAAGTGATCCTGTCCCCTGTCGAGTTACCGACTCTGTGACAGTATCTTTAGATTCAATAGAGAGTTCTTCTGAAACCTCCTTCGCTTCGCTGGCCATTTTCTGTGCTGGTGTAGCAAAAAGTGCGTAGTATCCAAAAACTAATAATCCAACTGCCACAATTCCCAAAAGTAACACGTTTCTCATCGAATTTTTTTTCATACGCAGCCTTATTACCTAGTAACGCTGTCTTATTGTATCACCAGGTACGGCCTGACTCCACTCCTATAATACTCCAACTTCATGGCATAATGAGCGAATGTTTTCTAGGCGATCATTTATTAAACTTATTTATGGTGTAGTATTTTTACTCACCCTTCTCTCAGTCATCGGTACCGTAGTACTACTAAAATCTAAAACACTTATTTTTTCTAGCGCACAGCCAGTCACCACCGCTGTAGAAACAGCACTCCCTTTCCCGTTTAGCGTTAATGCTCATACAAAAATCATCACAGAAAATCCAGAGGTAAGTAATTACTTTTTTGACACCCTCGCAAACCGCCAACAGTCTACAAATAATTGGTGGAATCAAGTTGCCTCTCTTTTTGCAAGCAAGCATTGGTACCAAAATTTGGCGTCTCCGGTCAGTCGTATTATCGTTATCTGGCCAGGCGAGAGAAAAGAAGAAATCACAAAAAATATCAGTGACGTCCTCGGTTGGAGTGCTGACAATCAAATAGAATTTCAACGATTGGTAGATTCATCAGAACCAGTCCTCAAAGAAGGAAAGTACTTCCCTGGGCAATATGTGGCGCATCGTAGTGCCAACCCCGCTGACATCGTAACGCTTCTTAATGAGTCATTCTCCAGTGAAGTACTCAATCGATACACAAAAGAAGTAGCCGCTGCAGTCCCACTTGATGAGACTCTCGTCATTGCCTCACTGCTCGAACGAGAAGCAAGCGATTTTACTAATATGCGTGAAATATCCGGAGTTATCTGGAACCGTCTTTTCATTGGTATGCCACTCCAGCTCGACGCTACTCTGCAATATGTAAAAGGAGGGAATCCAGAGCAACCACGATGGTGGCCAGCAGTACGTCCGCCAGATAAGTACCTTGACTCTCCATATAACACCTACCAACACAGTGGGCTTCCTCCTGCCCCCATTGCGAATCCGTCAGCAGAAGCTATCCTTGCGGCATTAAATCCTATCAAAACTGATTGTCTGTTCTATTTCCATACTAAAGACGGCACGTACCATTGCTCTCCTACGTACGAGATACACGTGCAAAAACTTCGCTCCATCTACGGTCGAGGTTCTTAATATTTACTGGGACAAATGATTGGATCATCGATTCGTCTCAGTAAGTAACGAATAGAAATAATAAGTAATATTATGCCAAGCACGCCAAACTCAGCCCCACCAAATGGTAACAATAGAAGTAACCCGGTGGCACCAAATAATCCCAGGACTGCTGTTAAGACAACCGAACCACAAGCAGCACATCCAATGCCCAGTAGTGCACTGAACAGACCACCAAGACTGGCAAACTGTGCGACGGTGCCTCGACTTGCTTCTTGTCGGCGTCGAATGTAGAAAGTGAGTAATGCAATATTTAATCCAAAGGAAATAGCGGTGAACGTGAGCAAAACTATCGAGAAAAAGGTAAAATTAGTAGTCAAAGTGCCGTAAAGTGTGAACAAGAACAACAGTTTATCACTCACACTAACAGCACCAGAACTAACAACCTGTACAATTGCCGACCAATTAGGAAGTAGCAGTGCTGCCGAAAATACCAAAAATGCAACAAAAGAAGCGCCTACAAAATACCGAGGGTAGCGAAATACTCGTTTCAGTACACCTTTAGTCATACTACTTTAGATAACTATCTGCGAATTTCCAAAATGCCTCATTCCCTTCTAACTTTGCTACGCACTCAGCAGCAACTGCTACTGTTTCGGCATTAGGATGGAGTTGTTCTAACGGAAAATGACGGTACACCCACGCCACATCAGTAGCCGGATATTTCTTTACAATGGCATTGAGTGTTGCATGGAAACGAGCACAGAATGGGCAATCAAAATCTGAGTATTCAACAACCACTACCTTGGCATCGAGGTTGCCTTTGATATGATCACCGTCATTAACGGGAGTCATGTTTTCTAAAGCTTCAACAGCCGCACTGTCGGTTACAGGGCTCTCTCCTTCAGCCATTGCCAGTGCAATCATTTGTTCAATGGTCGCCTGTGGAAGCGCGCCGCTGACGGAATACTTCTTTCCACTTGGACCAACGATGATGGCCCATGGTGTTCCTTGACCACCGGTCGACACCGCGTTGTTCGTATCTTCTTGTACCAACGCCAATGTTTCTTTTTTTTCCAGACAACTGGTAAAATCTTTTTTATTAGCACCGGCTGCTTGTGCGAGAGTAAGTAATTTGCTCTCTAAAGAAACAGCTTGCGTAGGCGCAGCAGCTGGAGTACTTCCCCCGAAATACAGACCAGCGCCAATAAATACACCAGCGGTAACGATAGAAAGTGGAATAGCAAAATCTTTTAACAGTGAGGACTGCGGTCCAACTGCATCGGTAGTCTGTTTTGAAGTTTGTGGACTGGTATTGTTTTGTTCTTGCATGATCAATGATTCACTAAAAATAAGTAATTATTAGTATACCATATCAAAAGTGCCATTTGACTGTGGGGAAATGGCAATTTAACAAACAGACGTCACCCGCCACTGTTTAAACGCCTACGGCGCAGTGCCTCATTTCGCTTTGCGACACGTTCCGCGTGTTCATCAGCATGGCGAAGTGCAGCAGTCGCGTCTCTTTGCTCAACAAAAACTCGCTCTCGAAGAAGTTTTTGGTAATTATGCCATTCACGGAGCGAAAGTTCACCTGACGCGACTGCTGCTACTATCGCGCAGCCTGCACTTTTATCGTGATCACAATCACTAAATCGGCAACGCATAGCAAGATCCGTCACTTTTTTAAAGACCGCCTCTTCATTACTATCACTCTGATCCAGTACACCAAGCTCACGCATCCCTGGTGTATCAATTAAATAACCTCCATTTGGTAAGGTAAACAGTTGTCGCGAGGTAGTAGTATGACGCCCTTTACTATCATTTTTTCGAATTGTTCGTACTACCTGTCGATTTTCTTGGAGAAGCCAGTTAGTAATGGTTGATTTTCCGGCCCCAGAAGAACCGAGAAGCACCGCAGTTGTCCCGGGTGGTATGTGCTCAGAAATGACAGTAAGGTTGTCTCCCGTCGTTGCTGAAACCGCGTAGACCGGTACTGCTCCAGCGACAGCCGCAACTTCGGTACAAACCACTTCCACGTCTTCTACTAAATCCTTTTTATTTAGTACTACAATTGAGGCAATTTCACTTTGTTTGGCTAGAAGTAAATATCGTTCCAATCGACTCAAATTAAAATCACCATCCAGCCCCATCACAATAATGATAAGATCCACATTAGCAGCGATAATTTGTACTTCATCATCTTCAGCGCCACGTCGCTTGATGACACTTCGCCTCGGTTCTACTCGTTCGATGACCGCTTTTTTATCAGCGAGCAGTTCAAGAGTGACGTAATCACCGACTTTGGGAAAGTCTCCAGTCTCATGGAACAATCCTCGCACCGTTGCGAGCACTTCTTCACCCGACACAAAGACGGTGTAGTGACTACGATGTGCTTCAGTGATTCGACCTACGAGCATAGTTTATATTTCTTCTACGGTCTCAATCCCAAGTAGCGAAAGACCATTTTCTAGCACCGTACCGACCGCTGCGACGATTGCTAATTTATATTGTTCTTGGTCGCTCCCGTCGAGTACCGTTTCTCTCGCATACCAACGATTGAATTCGCTACTCAGTTCCAATAAATACTGTGCAATGTGGTGGACAGAAAGATCCGCCGTCGCTTTTGTTACCACCCCTTCAAAATATAATAGAGTTCGAAGCAAATCAGCTTCTTCACCTAGTACCGTCGGTGCGATATATGAAATTTCTTTAGGATTTCCCACTTTACGCCAAATAGATTTGGTTCGTACATATGCATACAGTACATACACTCCTGAATCTCCATGAATATCAACAGATTGTTCAACGTCAAATGTCATTCCTTGTTCGCGGTCAGAACGCAAAAAGGCAAACTTTACCGCTGCTAGCGCCAACTTTTCACCGAGTATCTCGGCAGTCGCTTCGTCATGCTTCCCTTCTTCCGTAAAACGTTTCTTAATGTTCAATTTAACCTCATCGAGCACATCATCAATCAGTACCACCGTACCTGCTCGTGACGCCATCTTCTTGAATGCACCGAACTCATCTCGGAGTCCGACATACCCGTATGGTACATGGGTAAAATCCGTGCGCTTGCCAATTCCCAATTGCTCACACACCGCAAAAAGTTGCTTCATCGCCAAAGATTGTTCTGGACCGATGACCCAGATCAATTTGTCCGCTTCATAGGTCTTTTTCTTTAGATCGGTGAGAGCAATATCCTGTGTGATATAAAGCGATGTACCATCGTTCTTGAGAAGCACCGTGTCGGTAAGACCATATGTCTCTTCTAAATTGGTGAGTACCGCCCCATCTGCGAGCTGACGAAAAATACCCGCCTGCAGACCTTTCTCCACATAATCTTTTCCTTTTTGGTAGTGTTCGTGCTCATACCATACTTTATCCCAAGTAGTACCAAGGCGAGAGAGCGTACGGTCAATGCCAGTATACGCAAGCGTTAGCACATATCTCCAAAGCTTCCAGACAGTCGTATCACCAGCCTCCCAAACTACTACTAACTGTCGAACGAATTGATCAATCTCTGGGTTCGCTTGAATATCACGTTCGCCAAGTACGTAGCACTCAGTCACAAATAAATCTGGTTTCAAATTTTTCTCTTCGGGAGTGAACCATTCACTTTGATGCTCAACCCAATAAGCAACATCAGTCGGAATATTGGCAGCTTGCTTCATGTGTGCCAAATATCCGTACATTACTTTTGCAATCGCGATGCCTCGATTATTGTAAACTGTGTCGGACACCACCGTAGCGCCGGAAGCCTTCAGTAATTCGATGATACCAGCCCCCACGAGAGCATTCCGTAAGTGCCCAAGATGCATGGCTTTATTTGGATTTGGTGAGATGTACTCCACTACCCACTTTTCACCAGCATGGTAATTATTTTTACCGAAATCAGTATCTTCACCGCGGATAGTCGAGAGGTGTTGTACCTTTGCCTCTATTGTCAAATAAAAATTCACAAAACCGGGTTTGACCGCGACTGCGTCAGCCAAGCCGCCGATTCCTTGCTGGCGTAAAAATGCCGCCAGTGCTTCAGCGATTTCAAAAGGACTGCGACCGAGGATTTTGGCGCACCGCATGGCGGCGTTTGTGGTGTATTCACCAAATTCTGGCTGTATCGTTCGATCCAAGACGACCACACCTTCAGCTACACCGGCTGCTATCAACCACTTTTTAGTTTCATCCTGGATTGTTTCGGTAATCGTCCGTATCATAAGTCCCTATACCATAGCACAACACTCCCAAATGTCAGCAGGCAGCGTTACTAATACGGTATTTTACATTCCTCAAAACAATGTGCTTCGCGATTAAGCGTATAGATACGCTCACGGCCACGCTCCTTTACTTTTACCGCGTCCACCGATCGCAGCACATTCAGATGATGCGTTACTGTTGGCTGTTGTAGACCGAGTTTTTGTGTGAGTTCAGTCACCGTTGCACCCTCAAGTGCTTTTCCTAGGTTGCACACCAGCTCATATCGACTGCGTACCCCCACCACTTTAAAACAATCTGAACATAAGTACTCCTCACGAACACCGCTAGGCTTGACCCAGGCTGGCGTTTTAAACATTCTTCCCTCTTTACTTTCACTCATACTATTCCGTAATTACATGGTTTCTTATCCTCTCCTTACTTTCTCTACATTATGCACAGCTTGCCAAATACATAGACGACCATCAATGGATATACTGCTCGTATAGATATCCATCTATACTACCACACCTCTCCACTGTGGCGTGAAGTTAGCAATCTAAGCACAGTTCGTATGAGTAATGCCACGCTGCCATCAACACCGGCACATATTATAAAACGTAACGGAACCACCGTTCCTTTTCGTCCAGAAAAAATTGTCCGCGCGATTGAAAAAGCGATGCGTGCTTCAGGAGAACACAATGCTGGACTCCCAGAAGCAATTACACAAGCGGTAGTTGAAATACTCATCGAAACCACTGAACCACTTGCCACCCCTTCAGTCGAAGGCGTGCAAGACTTGATTGAAAAAATGCTCATGCGTCAGGGTTTCGACGAGACCGCCAAGCGCTACATCCTTTACCGCGAGCAACACGCCCAGATTCGACGATTGATTACCACCGAACACGTCGACCTCATTGACCGATACTTAGACCAGATGGATTGGCAAGTGAAGGAGAATAGCAACATGGCATTCTCCCTTCAAGGGCTCAACAACTACATCGCTTCCGAAATTAGCAAAACGTACTGGCTTGATAAAATCTACCCAAAAGAAATCAAGACGGCACACCTCTCAGGTGATTTTCACCTTCATGATCTTAATCTTATTTCAGTTTACTGTGTTGGTTGGGACTTGTATGATCTTCTGTTACGAGGCTTTGGGGGAGTATCAGGGAAAGTGCAGAGCAAACCAGCCAAGCACTTCCGTAGTGCGCTCGGACAAATAGTCAACTTCTTTTACACGCTTCAAGGTGAAGCGGCAGGCGCCCAAGCGTTCTCAAACGTCGACACGTTACTCGCGCCATTCATTTGGTACGACCACCTCTCGTACGAGGAAGTGAAACAAGCTCTGCAAGAATTCGTCTTTAATGTAAATGTTCCAACACGAGTTGGCTTCCAAACACCATTTACCAATATTACCCTCGACCTCACTATCCCATCTCATTACGCCAAGATGCGTGTCATCCGTGGCGGAGAACAGCAAGAGGAAAGCTATGCTAGCTTCCAACGTGAAATGGATATGTTCAATCAAGCCTTCTTAGAAGTGATGAGTGAAGGAGATGCTTCTGGTCGTGTTTTTACCTTCCCAATTCCAACCTATAATATTACCAAGGATTTTGATTGGGATAACAAGAGAGTTACTAATCTTTGGGAAAGTGCTGCTAAATACGGCATCCCCTATTTCTCAAACTTCATCAATTCAGACATGAGTCCAGACGACGCACGTTCGATGTGCTGTCGTCTGCGAATTGATAACCGACAACTGCAAAAGCGTGGCGGCGGACTGTTTGGAGCCAATCCCCTCACTGGTTCAATTGGTGTCGTCACCATCAATATGCCCCGTCTCGGTCGCGAGGCCAAAACGAAAGAAGATTTCTTTGAAAAGTTGTATGTACTCATGGACCTTGCCAAAGAAAGTCTTGAAATTAAACGTAAGGTACTCGAAAAAATGACTGATAGTAACCTCTACCCGTACACCAAATACTATCTTGACAATATCAAGACGGCGTATGGTTCATACTGGCAAAACCACTTTTCGACAATTGGATTAGTCGGCACCAATGAAGCACTCAAGGAGCTTCTTGGGGTCGACATCACCACAAAAAAAGGAAGTGCTTTTGCTGAAGAAATACTGGTCAAAATGCGTGACCGTCTCATTACGTACCAAGAAGAAACTGGTAATAACTATAATCTCGAAGCAACACCAGCCGAAGGTACTTCGTATCGACTCGCACTACTCGATCAAAAAAAATATGAAAAGATGACTTTTGCAAATGGTATTGGTGAAGACGTAAAAGATCCTTACTACACCAACTCCACGCACGTGCCCGTTAATTTCACTGACGATATCTTTGAAATCCTTGAACTCCAAGACAGCTTACAAACCAAATACACTGGTGGTACCGTAATTCACTTATTCCTCGGCGAACGCATCAATGATAGTACTGTAATCAAACAACTGGTTAAAAAAATCTGCACCACGTACCAACTACCTTACTTCACTATTACTCCTACTTTCAGTATCTGCCAAGAGCATGGGTATCTACACGGTGAGGTGCACGAGTGTCCAAAATGCGGTAAAAATTGTGAAGTGTACAGCCGTATAGTTGGGTACTTACGTCCACTAGAACAATGGAATAAAGGTAAAAAAAGTGAGTTTGCTGACCGAAGGACTGTACCGATAACCACGCTCACCACTGAAACGCTTACCAAAAAATCATGCGCCTAGGGGGATTACAAAAAACATCATTGATTGATTACCCTGGTAGCGTATCTGCAATTGTATTCACTATCGGTTGCAATTTTCATTGCCCCTACTGTCACAATCCTGAATTAGTTGATGAGACCGCCGCTGAAATTTCTCAAGAAGCGTTTTTTACTTTCCTTGAAGGTCGCATTGGACTCCTTGATGCCGTTACCATAACTGGCGGTGAACCAACTGTTCACGATGATCTCCCACAATTTATTGCTCGTATCAAGCAGCTAGGATTCTTAGTAAAACTCGACAGTAATGGTACCAACCCCACCATGCTACAGGAACTCATCAACGCCAAGCAGGTCGACTACATCGCCATGGATATCAAATCGCCATTACAAAAATATGACTCCACCGTAGCGCGACCGGTTGACACTGCAAAGATTCAGGAAAGCGTCACACTCCTTCTAGAAGGCAATGTGCCATACGAATTTCGAACCACCGTAGTAAAAGCCCTGTTACCACTAGAAGATTTCCAAGAAATCGGCACTCTCATCGCTGGTGCTCACAAATATTACCTGCAAAAATTTATTCCCACCAAGTTACTCAACCCTGCCTTCCGCAAAAAAACCGTCTACACTGACGAAGAATTTGAAGCCTTACGAAAGACGATGGAACAATACGTAAAAATATGTCTGGTGCGATAAAAAAAACTATCTATTTAGACCATGCGGCTACCACCCCACTCAGCCAAGAAGTGTACGAGGTGATGTTGCCACAGCTACGTGAAAACTACGGCAACCCATCGTCGATCCATCACACCGGTCGAAGGGCGTTTGATACACTGCAAGTAGCGAGAGCTAGTCTCGCTACTTCCCTCGCCGTACGACCACAAGAAATTATCTTCACCAGTGGCGGGACTGAGTCTGACAATCTTGCCTTGCTTGGATTTGCACGGGCCAACCTTGAACACGGTAATCATATCATCGTATCAACAATCGAACATTCCGCCGTACTTGAAGCTGCACACCGATTGGAGACAGAAGGATTCCGTGTTACGTATCTCCCGGTTGATGAAACTGGACTAGTGCAGCTAATTGAGTTAGGCAATGCCTTAACCGATGAGACTATTCTTGTCTCAATCATGTACGCCAATAATGAAATTGGGACTATTGAACCAATTGCCGACATTGCAAAATTACTTGCTGAAAGATACCCAAGTGAACGCAAACCAATCTTGCACACCGATGCCTGCCAAGCAGCTGGCTTCTTACCAATCACACCAAATCAACTTGGCGTTGATGCCATGACTATCAACAGTGCAAAAATATATGGACCGAAAGGCATTGGACTGCTTTACGTAAAAGACGGGATTGCAATATTGCCGACAACCGTCGGCGGTCACCAAGAATTAGGACGACGAGCCGGTACCGAAAACATTGCTCTCGCCATCGGCTTTGCCAAAGCGCTTGAAAAAGCAGTTACCGAGATGGCAGTCACCTCATCTCGACTCACTGTGCTTCGAGACCACTTTCTTGCGACACTTCATGAATTAATTCCCACTATCATCGTGAATGGTCACCCGACCAAACGACTACCTAACAATATACACGTCTGTGTACCCGATGTTGAAGGTGAAGCAATGCTCCTTATGCTTGATGAGGCTGGTATCTGTGCCGCCACTGGCTCCGCCTGTAACGCTACTGATCTCCTACCCTCTCATGTACTCCGGGCGATTGGGAGAGACGAAAACATTATCCATGGTAGTCTTCGTTTTTCACTAGGAAAGGACACTACGGTAGAAGATCTCGATTACACCGCAGAAACGCTAGCTACCGTGGTATCACGTCTGCAGAAATTATCTGCAACACCGTTCATCAATCAGTCTCTATATGCCAAACGTACCTGACATAAAATCTTGCCATAGCGACCCATCGTGGATATACAGTGACACTGTCAAAGATCATTTTTTTCACCCTCGAAACATTCTTCTAGACGAGGCCGAATACGAATCAGATGGTATCGGTATCGTCGGGAGCCCTGCTTGCGGCGACATGATGGTGGTATGGATAAAAGTTGATGAGACCACATCACGCGTCAAGGAATGTGTCTGGCGCACATTCGGCTGTGCCTCAGCAATTGCTTCCACATCGATGATGTCAGTTATGGCGACTGAAAACGGCGGGATGCTCCTTTCACACGCCAAAAGACTTACGCCAGAAGCAATTCTTGATCGTCTCGGTGGACTTCCACCGCAAAAATATCATTGCTCCGTCCTCGGACATCTTGCCCTTCGAGAGGCAATAGAAGATTATGAATCTAAACCAAAGCAGCATGGAAAGACAAACTGAATATACCTGGAAGGTCAACGATATACAGGAAGAAACACCACAGGTGAAGAGTATATACCTTTCGGCTATTACAAACCGACCAGATTTTATCGCCGGACAATACCTTACCGTTAAACTTCCCAACCTCGGTCCAGTAGAAGGTAAGGCATACAGCATTTCTAGTATGCCACACGAAGCACTCATACGTATCACCGTCAAAAAGATGGGGACATTTTCAGATGCACTGCTTTCACTTAAGACTGGAGATATCCTCACCACTTCAAAACCGTATGGTTTTTTCTACCCCGATGTAGATGGAGTAACTCCACTTGTTTTTCTTGCTGGAGGAATTGGTATCACTCCAATCCTCAGTATTTTAAAAGACTTGTCACACAAAAATGACCCTCGACCACTATTCCTCTTTTATTCCAACCGAACTGAGCAAGAAACTGTGCTACAAAACGAGCTCAGTGTAGTAGCCGAGCAAAATCCTCACCTATCTGTTCACTGCTTTATTACTCGCGAGACATTAGTAGCTGATGGATACATTGCCGGCAGAATGACACCTGCACACTTGCAAAAATTCGTTCCAGCATCTACAAGCGCCGACTATTTTCTTTGCGGTTCGATGGATTTTACAAAATCTTTATGGAAAACACTTCGTGCTAATGGCATACAACAGCATCAGATATATACTGAAGGGTTCTTCTAGAAATAACCCTATTGAAAATAGTACTGTTTCATTTCATTAAAAACAACCACATTCCAAAAATGGATGTGGTTGCTATTTTTTATTCATAAGTCCTTTCTCACTTTCGATTGTAGGTCGACACGGGGGAATTATTTTTTCGCTTTTTTAGTACCGGTGTTTTTGACGACACCCTCCATTCGGGATGCCACTCGATGTGGCGCTTGTGCCTGACCCACATGTCTGTTCGGATGCATTGGTTGTGAACCTTTTATGTTGTGTGTCATACCCACATATTCTACTCCTACTGTTACTTACTGTCACCTCAGAAAATTATTTTTCGACTATCCCAATCCGACATCAAGCACCATCATGACCGTAAAACCTGCGAGAGCTCCCAAAGTCGCAAAGTCGGTCATTCCACCTCTCTGTGCTTCTGGAATAAGCTCTTCAACAACCACAAACATCATTGCACCGGCGGCAAAACTTAAGGCGTACGGCAAAATAGGTGCCGCTACCAAGACAACTGCCGCACCAAGCACTGCCGCAAACGGTTCTACCGCGCCAGATAATTGCCCGTACCAAAAACTTTTGGTTCGACTCATTCCTTCTCGTCGTAGTGGCACAGACACCGCCGCGCCTTCTGGAAAATTTTGGATACCGATACCGACTGCAAGAGCGATCGCGCTTGCTAAACTCGCACTTTCAAGACCAGCATACGCTGCTCCAAAGGCAACACCAACTGCCAATCCTTCTGGAATGTTATGCAGAGTGATGGCTGAGACCAAAAGAATGCTCCGATGCCAAGAAGTCTTCGGTCCTTCGCTCTCACTAACGGGAAACCCTAGGTGAAGGTGCGGAATAACCTTATCCATCACGTAGAGCAAAATCGCACCCATCATAAACCCAACTGCTGGCGGTACCCAAACCGGGACCGGCCCACCTTCTGCCATCTCAATCGCGGGCGAGAGGAGTGACCAGAAGCTAGCAGCAATCATCACTCCAGCAGCAAAGCCAAGCATACCGTTTAAAACCAGGCGATTAATTTCTTTAAAAAAGAAAACCATTCCGGCTCCCACCGCAGTCACGCCCCACGTGAACAAGCCAGCTAAAAGCGCTTGCGATATTGGACCAAGAGAAACGAACCATTCCATAAAGAAAATATTACACTAACTATAGTAATCACATTATTGGTCTAAGGAGTATTAGAAAAGACCGAAAAGGAGTTTTTTATACTTTCGCAGTATAACCATATTTAAGAAAAAATGGTAGTGAAAGGGGTGCAAAATTGACACTGGCTAGATTTTCACTTTTAGCAGTTTTACCGAATTGAGAAACACTAGTGTGTCTGGTACTAGATGGATAATCGCCGCTTCGACTGGGCCTATAACTTTAGTGAGTACTAGAATAATTCCCACGACGTGTACGACACCAACACCGACAATAATATTCTCTTTAATTGTACGATACGCGCGGCGGCTAATCGCTCGAGCGAGCACTAATTTATTAAGATCATCGTTAACAAGCACAATATCGGCAGCTTCCATAGCAGATTCAGTTCCCATCGCACCCATCGCGACTCCAACACTCGCGGCAGCCAATGCCGGTGCATCATTGACCCCATCGCCAACCATCGCTACCAAATACTTATTTGCCTGCAGTTCATCTACAATACGTATTTTATCCTGTGGTAGTAAATCAGCTTGCACCTCATCAATGGAAAGTTCATCAGCAATCTTTTTTGCCGCATCAGCATGATCACCAGTCAACATTAAAATCCTTTTAACACCACTCGCTTTAAGTGCCTGCATTGCTTCTCGTGCCCCAGGGCGTACAGTACTAATAAGATGAAAATGCCCCTGCACCTGATTATCAACTGAAACGTACACTATAGTGTCTGACTCATCATCATGATCACTATTTTCTATCAGTATCGAATTCTCTTTAAGCAGAGCTTGATTTCCTACTAAAACATCTTTACCTGAAATCTTTGCTCGTACTCCTCTTCCTTTAATCACTTCAAATGATTCTGGTTCAAGGCGTGGAATATTTTGTGTATCAGCGTACGAGACGATTGCTTGTGCTAAAGGATGACCCGATCGACGGTCAGCAGCAGCAGCAAAGGTCAGGAGCTCAGTTTTAGACATATCCCCACCATCAACACTTACTTCATCAACTTCTAGGGTACCAAGCGTGAGTGTGCCCGTTTTATCAAACACAAAGACATCAGCTTGCGCGAGTGCCTCGAGGTGACGCCCACCCTTTACCAAAATACCTTCGCGCGCCGCTCGCGCAATCGCAGAAATAGTGACAAGTGGAGTAGCTAATCCAAGTTCTGCTGGTGAGGTAAAAATCAAGAGCGCAATGATGAGTTTAATATCGTGTGTGTAGAGGTATACCCCCAGAACAAATATAAACACAATCGGAATGAGCCAGGTCGCGACCCGGTCAGTAAACTTCTGAATCAGCGGTTCTCGCCCTTCTGCTTCTTCAACCAATGAAATGATTTGAGCAAAAACAGTATCTTCTGCTAAACGGGTGACCGTAATATCGAGCGCTCCAGTTTCAAGTATCGTCCCCGCAAAGACATCACTACCAACAAATTTCTCTTGCGGCATACTTTCACCGGTAATTGGTGATTGGTCAACAGCGCCATCACCCTGTTTCACCACACCATCAACTGGTATCTTTTCACCAGCGCGTACCAAGACGACATCACCGATGATAACTTCGTCTAGAGCAATCTCGATTTGAACACCAGCGCGCGTCACCATCGCCACCTTGGGTACTGTACCAATGAGTTCACGTATCGATGCCCGAGCACGCTCGCCAGAAACGCTCGCAATGTACTCAGCAATTAGAATGATCATCAGTACTACTGCTCCCGCCAAGTATTCACCACCAAGTAAGGCTATCGCCACCGCCACAGTAATGAAGAGTTCGGTACCAATCTTAAAATTGCGGAATAATTCCAAAAATGCCTCCTTGGCGATGATAAAAAGACCAAAAAAAACTGCTCCCAGCAGGAGCGGCAAAGAAAGCAAGCCCACCGAAAAAAGTAGCGACGCGCTCCCCACTACTAAAATTGCTGCGAGTTCCAGGCGGTGTTCACGCGCCAATAAGAGCTGTACTGTTTTCATATTGCCCTATTCTACATGGTTTAATTCCAAGTCGCCATCCACATACACCATGCATGCTTGAGAAGTGTCACTCCTTACCTTACGAGATATTGGTTTGGTTTATGAAAATAGTCACCACCGATAACTCATGCAAAATAAAGGCTGGCATACGGTTAGGTAGACACCGGACATTTGTAGTTGATTTATAATTTGTCTCTTTTCCGTACTAATTGCATACACAATTGCTTCAGCAACCGACGTTCGCAAAAACGAAAAAGTCACAATAATTCATTATATGTTTTTATTGTAGCAATATATTTACTCTATCACTGGCCCAGTCGACCCTGGCACGTACTCATAAAGAGGCAACTCCTTAAACTGTTCTAAAATCGGGGTAATAAATTGCCACGCCAATTCGACTTCCTCACCACTGACGAAGCGCGTTTGGTCACCAGTAATGCAATCAAACAACACTCGTTCATATGCTTCCGGAGAAGCGGTTTCTTCTCCATCGCTTGCAACTAAAACCAGTTCTTGTTCTCGGAGTGAAAATGCAAATCCAGGCGCTTTTGTCCACATCGAAACAGACATACGCTGCTCTGGTGCAAACTGCATCCGCAAGACATTGCGATGCTCGTGTGGGGTCGGCTCTGCAGCGCAGTTGCAAAGATTGCGAGGAAGGAATGTAATGACCGCTTCATTGGTATGATGATCTAATGCCTTCCCAGCTTCAAAGGTGAACGTCGTCCCCTTCCACATAGCAGTATCCACCGTGAATGATATTTTAAAATACGTCTCCGTATCACTTCCTTCAGTCACTCCAGTGGTGGTGCCGTATCCTTGATATTGCGCTCGAGTAATCTGCTCTGGCAGACGAGGCACAAGAGTGCGCAGCGCCGCCGCCCGTGCAATCCGGATTGCTTGTGGGTCATGGATATCTGCTGGTGGCATAGTAAGTAAGGCAAATATCTGCAGCATATGATTTTGACCAACATCGCGTAGTGTACCGATAGCATCATAAAATGAGCCCCGATTGGAAACATCTTTCGTCTCGAGCAACTTTATATGAACCGATTCAATGGTTTGCCCATTCCATGAGTCTGCCAAAATAGTATTCACGAACCGGAGTGCAATAATGTTTTCAATCGCGTCTTTAGCCAGGTAATGATCAATACGGTAAATTTGATTATCGGCGAATAATGCACACAATTTTTCTTCTAGTGCTTGAGCAGTAGTAAGGTCTCTTCCAAATGGTTTTTCCACCAACAATCGTGCCCACGAATCGGCTTCATCACAGAGCGCGAGCGCATTACTGGTATGAAGATGCTCAAAAATCACCTCATAGTATTCTGGCGGTACTGCCAGATAAAAGAGTTTGTTAGTGCACTGCCCAATTGTTTCGTCATACTGATGTAGGGCTTCTTTGATTCGTTCGTACGACGTCTCGTCACCAAAACTACCCGCCACATAGCGGAAGTGCGAACAAAATTCACGTACCATGGATTTTTCATATTGCTGACCTTTTTGAGCAATACTCTCCTCCACAAAAGTCTGGTACTCACTATTAGTAAGTTCTTTGCGAGAGAGTCCAATGACTACAAAACGACTAGGAAGCTGACCAGCCACAAAGAGATTAAGGAGTGCGGGAAATAATTTTGTCTTTGCGAGATCACCAGTTCCGCCAAAAATAACAATACCAGTGGGGCGCATCGCTAGTTCATGTAACATATGTTCCCTATCATACATCGTTTTCCCATCACATAAAGCGTACTATCTGGTGTAACTCTTTTCTATTAAAAATTCGTGTATACACTGGAGAACCGTTTACAACAAATAAGCGCCCGAAGGCGCTTATTTGTTGTCTGTTCTGCAAGTACGCTTATACGCGACTTACGTTCACAGCATTTGGACCCTTAGGACCCTCACCAACTTCAAACTGTACCTTGTCGCCCTCTCGGAGGTCGTCAAAAGCTACGCCATGAAGTTCATTTACATGAAAGAAAAGATCTTTGTCTTCTCCATCTCGTGTGATAAATCCGTACCCGTTATTTAAACGAGCGATAGTTCCTGTTTGCATTTTATTTTGAACAAAGTGAATAAATCTCAAACCTTTATGAGATTGCAATAAACACTTGTGCTTAATACAAACTTGATTTGAAAATTTATGATACTACCTTTAGCACCTAAAGTCAAGCTATTTACCTCCTAAATAGAGAATAAAGTCAGTACATTATATCTTAATTCCCAGTTCCTTCAGTTGTTTATCACTTACTTTTGCTGG
>JAACPT010000042.1 GCA_009995385.1 Candidatus Parcubacteria bacterium | reverse complement strand
CAGGTCGATTTTAAGCTCTCCTCCACCGACAATTGCCAAGAATACATCACCGACTTGATCTATTTCCACCTGCGAGACAAACCAACCTTCGGTAGTAAGTAACTGCACAGTTTCTTGAATATCAGTATACACCGCTACTGGGACAGCAACTTCTCCAGTTACTGGCTCGCGTCCAGCGGTGACATACCTAATAAAACTACCGCCAGTAAGCTTGGGGGCACTGCTAAAGGCGTACGCCTCACTATCCAAAAACAAACACCACTCATCAGCATCAGCTGTGCACCACAGCGCTATCGGGACATATTCATCATAGGTAATTGTTAGCGAGGTTCCACTCTCACGCAGTACTTCCACATTAAATATTCGTTCTGTCTTTGAAACGGCAGCGACAATTTCTTCTTCTGGATAGAACCAAGCGAACCGTCGCGGTACGAGACCGAGATACGTTCCGGCAAGCGTTTCTTGCACCGCCTGCACCACTCGAGTGTGGTCAATAGTTTTGCCACCAGAAGCGCTAACCTCGGTGATGGTGAGTGCAGCAATTCTTGTGCCAAACCAGACACCAGTAATCAGTAGCCCGACGATAGTAATCACAAAAAGCCCCACCACAATATGTTTGAGCAGTTGCACTGTGTCGGGGTTCATCCGTTTTCGTCGTGGTCTCATGTACGCCTATCGTAGCATACAAAAATTAGATGCTTTTCAAATTGACAGTCCGACCATACACACAAAGTAAGTATATTCTCTTTACTTAGTAGAGTCCTAGGCTTAGTCGTACCATCCCACTGCCGCCAGATTCAGCCCTAGGAAGTGACTGAATCATGACGGGCACGTCTGTTATAAGCAAAATATAGTCGTCGCCACGTTCCTTCTCTACCCAATCTGTTCCTTTCCAAAATATGGTTGCAACACTGCCGGGATTTTTATCGTACCATCAGCTTGTTGGAAGTTTTCTACAAGTGACACCAAGATACGTGGCGTTGGAATAGCGGTACAGTTGAGCGAGTGAGCGTACCTTGTCTTCCCCGCTTCATCACGGTACCGAATATTGAAGCGACGAGTCTGAAAATCATGGAAGTATGATGCGGAACTAATTTCACGGTAGGTGTGTTCACCTGGTACCCACAATTCGACGTCGTACTTCTTTACTTGCCCTTGTCCGATGTCACCACCACAGTTAAGCACTGTTCGGTACGGGATACCGAGCGATTCAATAAATTCTTCCGTGTTGCGGTTGAGCCATTCGTGCCAACGTACACTTTCTTCGTGTGACGCTTCACAGAGCATGACCTGTTCGAGTTTATAAAACTCGTGCACGCGTATTAATCCACGAGTGTCTTTGCCATGGCTCCCTGCCTCTCGGCGGTAGCAAGGAGAAAATCCTAGAAATTTAATCGGGAACTGCGCTTTTTCGAGTATTTCGTCGGCATAAAATCCCATCACCGAGACTTCAGCAGTACCAATAAGATAGTCATCATCTTGCGTACGGTACACATCGTCCGCATCATTGGGAAGATGTCCCGTACCGTAGAGATTTGCCTTACGAACAATGGTTGGTGGAATAACCGGTACAAATCCTTTTTGTCCAAAGAAAGCATTGGCGTAATTCCAGATTGCCCACGAGAGTCTCGCTCCATCGCCAAGTAAGTAATACCCTCGGAACCCGTGCACTTTTGTTCCTCTCTCAAAGTCCACCATGCCATGATGCACCATCAATTCAACGTGATCCTTGGCCGGAAAGCTAAATTTTGTCTGTTCTCCCCAGGTCTTTATTTCTTCATTATCAGCGTCACTGTCACCATCGGGGACAGACATATCAGGGATGTTCGGCACTTGAAGCATCAGTGCCTGCCACTCTTCGAGGATTGGTTTGAGTGACTCTTCATTTTTTTGAATAGCAGTTTTTAGTGCCTGCATTTCGGTAATCAACTGCTGTCGCTGTACTGGGTCGGTTGCGGTTGGGATGCCGTCTGAAACACGATTTTGCGTTGCTCTCTTTTCTTCGAGTTGTTGCATGATTTCTCGGCGGGCGTCATCAACCTGCACCAGGTGATCAAGATTAACCAATGATTTTTTCTTCTTTGCCGCTAATTTTACCAAATCGAGATTTTCTCGAATAAATTTGATGTCCAACATATCCCCGATTATACACGAATTTTCCAGTAAGACAGCGCTGTACCATTACAGTGGCGAAACAATCTGCTCGGCTTCGGCTTGTAGTGCCACCGCTTCTTCGCCCAAAATATCAACAAACTGGGGGTGCGTATCTGATAGGTAGCCAATTATATCTTTAATATTTTTATGGCTATCAAGATACAATTCTAGTTTTGCCAGCTCGGCTTCACTGAGTACCAAGAGCAAGCGCGCCACGGCAGCATCCAGTATCAGCTGTCCGCTCTTTTCTAAAAAAATATTCCGTTCGGTATCAGACCAGGTATCGAGAGCAAGTAGCGCTACTAGGCGACTCTGTGGTGTAGTTTCATTCATGATGATTATGGTTTATTAATAGTGGTAACACCTTTAAAGATGCGGCAGTTACATTTCTAATTCGCACGTAATCCTCAGCGTACATTATTTCATGTTAGGGACAATAGCTTCTTCTCCATACGAACTATACGATCCTCCCGCAACCAGCGCTGCGGCTGCAGCTGCAGCTGCATTACGGATTTTGGCATCGTACGCTTGACGAGATAACTCAAATTGCTGACTTTCCAAATCACGGACATCTGTCTTTTCCCCCACCGCACCAATAACAGTTGTAGTCATCTGACGTTCAGCAGTAATTTTTGGTACCACATAAAATGAATTCCCAATATAGCGAGCACTAAATCCCGCCCAAACCGCCGCTGGATTAAGTATTGTTACTAGTGCCCCGACACTTAAAGCGATTTTAGGATTCTGTCGTATCTTCTCCGCAATAGCTTTTTTACCTGCAGTACACCCTCAGGACTACGCACTTGCTGTCGCTCTAATCGTTCTTCTGCCGGTCCCAAAATATGACGGTCGGCTACCAGCGGGTTGATTGATACTTGCTCATTTGTGATATATTTCCGATTCAACCGGTCGGTTACCCGCTCGTAATGACCACTCGTTTTGGCGTAATTATAGAAAGCCTGATTAGCGCTCATAAACAAATCATATGCAGACTGCACCGCTGGGCTCAAGTCCTTACGCCCATGCCCAAGTACTTTATTAATAACACTTCGGTCTGCGTAATCCTGTTCGAGCGCAGCTAAATATGCTTGCTTCGATTGTTTGAATTCTTTTTTATATTGAGCGTATTCAAGATTTTTTCCTTCTCCCTCCTCATCTAAAACTATTTCACTTTCTTTTTCGACAATTACCGGACTTCCTTCGGGCGAGATAGGACTTTTCGATTCTTGATTTTCGTTGGTAGTAGCTGAATCCGTACGCGGTGCAGGTTCGTACTGACTAGAATCTACCGACTCGGATTTTGGAATTTCTGAAACCACTACTGGTGCTTCCGTTTCTATCTCACTAGGCTTTTTTTTACAGTAACAGTAGGAGTGATGGTTTTTTCTTCTTTATACAGTTGCTTTTCAAGCGCAGCAACCAGTTGGTCGGCGATGGTCGTGTTCATTTTTCCGTCCCGAACCAAAACATTGATATGAGTGATTTCGCTCTTTAATCGGTCAATTTGTTCTAGTGTATTTTGCTGATTTTCTAGCTTTTTGATATTTTCCTCAGCATAGATTTTTTGTTCTAAATCAGCCACCATTTGGTCGGCAAGTGTCGTATTTAGTTTACCTTCACGAACTGTGTCGTTGATATCGTCAATCTGGCGTTTTATATCGTCAATATTTTCTACTGGGTTCGCAGCGACCCGTTCGTATAAATTGTCATTTGCAGCTTCATTAACAGGAAGCGTTTCAACCTGCACTACCGCGTCAGTATTAGAAATATCAACTCTCTTTTCCTCTGGAGATAATTCATTTTTACCACTATAATTTGGCACCGGAAAAGTCTCTCTCATATAAAGTAATTATGACGCAGAATGTACTTCTTGTAACTAGCGAGGCTGTATATAGAGAGAAGGGCAGCAACACTATCTCATGCTAGCATTGGTGTATGCAGTTTCCGATTATCTCAATACCGGCTGCGGAATTTCCCGTAGGCTTACGGGAAATTCCGCAGCCACCACAAAGTCTCAACTATCGCGGTGTACTTCCAGCTAACGACCTTACTCTTCTTTCTATCGTCGGCTCACGCAAGTACACCACCTATGGCAAACAAGTTGTCGACGAACTCGTTGGCGGTCTGTGCGGGTACCCTATAGGTATAGTCTCTGGTCTCGCTCTTGGTATTGATTCACTCGCCCATGAAGCAGCACTCAAAAAAAATCTCTACACCCTCGCCATTCCCGGCGGTGGTCTCTCTGACGCTGTCATCTATCCCGCCAAACACAAAGCATTGGCGCAGCGCATCTTAGAAAGTGGTGGTGGGCTGCTCTCTGAGTTTGATACTGAGTTCCACGCGACGAATTGGTCATTCCCACAGCGCAATCGTCTGGTGGCTGGTATCAGTCGTGCCACTTTGCTCGTCGAAGCGGCGTCACTTTCGGGCACGCTCATTACTGCCCGCCTCGCCAGCGATTACAACCGCGATCTACTCGTCGTCCCTGGAAGTATTTTTTCTGAGAATAGCCGTGGTGTGCACCAATTCCTAAAGCTCGGCGCCACACCAGTGATGAGTAGTGACGATATTCTTGAAGCACTACACATAGAGAAAAAAGATAACACGCCACAACAACCAACCCTCTCTCTTTCGCCGACTGAACTACTCATCTTTCAATCTCTTAACGAACCCGTGCACCGTGACGAACTTATCAGAAAACTCACGCTTCCTACCCATGAAGCTACGCAAATACTGATGCTAATGGAACTCCAAGGACACATCATTTCTGAGCAAAATATTTACCGTCGCCGTCTACGCTAACATTTGAATATTTATAAAATACACTGCCACCGAGTTGACATATGCTCAGTATGCTAGTATTTGTTACCGTTAATAAAATATGTCAAAACAAACCCTCGTCATTGTTGAGTCTCCGGCAAAAGCCAAGACTATCGAAAAATATCTCGGGACTGGCTACAGAGTCATGTCTTCGATTGGTCATGTGCGTGACCTCCCTAAAAGTAATACCGATGCGGTTGATATCGAGGGTGGCTTTATCCCGCGATATATCATTTCTCCGGGAAAACTTAGTGTTATAGAAGGGCTACAAAAAGCTGCTAAAAAAGTCGACGAAGTACTCCTGGCATCTGACCCTGACCGGGAAGGAGAAGCGATTGCTTGGCACGTCGCAGAACTCATCAAAAAACACAACAAAAATCTCAAACGGGTAGCCTTCAACGAAATCACCAAAGACGCGGTAACGGAAGCTATCACCCATCCGCGCGATATCGATATGCATCTGAAGGAAGCGCAAGAAGCGCGACGAGTGCTCGACCGTCTCGTTGGCTACGACCTCTCTGGACTCATTTGGAAAAAAGTTCGCTATGGACTCTCAGCGGGACGAGTACAATCTCCTGCTCTCCGCATCGTTATGGAACGTGAACGAGAAATCCGTGCTTTTATTCCTGAAAACTATTTTGTTCTCACCGCTGCACTTACCAACAAAAAAGACACTATTCCGTTCACTTGTACTATCGAGCCAAAAGAAGAGGCAGAAGCGAAACGTATCAAAAAAATCGGTGAAACGCATGACTGGAAAATAATTTCTATTAAAGAAAGTGAGACGAAGCGTGTGCCGCGCCCACCGTTTACTACCTCAACACTGCAGCAAACCGCTTCGACTAGACTCGGTTTCTCACCTTCTCGCACCATGGGTACGGCACAAAAACTCTACGAATCTGGTCATATCACTTATATGCGTACTGATAGTCCGACCTTGAGTGCTCAAGCGCAAAAGCAAATTATCGCTTTGCTGAGTGCTGAGTTCGGAAAAGACTATGTTGCACCCCGTCAATACAAAAGCAAAAGCAAATCAGCCCAAGAAGCCCATGAAGCAATTCGACCAAGTAATTTTGGCAAAAGATCGGCGGGACTTACCGCTGATCAAAAAGCCCTCTATGAACTCATCTGGGAACGAGCCGTTGCTTCACAAATGGCAGACGCCATGTTGAAGCGCACCAAACTTCTCACTAATGTGATTGACTCACCTGAGACCATCCCCGATTTTGCTGTAAACGGCTCACGAGTTATTTTTGATGGGTGGCTCAAGGTAGATACCCGTACTCGCGGCGAGGATACCGAAGTACCAAAACTCCACGAAGGCGATATCCTTTCTTGCTACAACGTCGACATCGAAGCCAAGCAGACTCAACCACCAAGTCGGTATTCTGAAGCTGGACTTATCAAAGAACTCGAGAAGCGTGGTATCGGTCGCCCTTCCACTTATGCTTCTATTATGAATACTATTACGGACCGTGGGTATGTCACCAAGGAAGGACGCACACTTATCCCTACCGATACTGGTGATGTGGTATCTTCTTTTCTCGAAGAACATTTTGCTGAATATATCAGCGATGATTTTACGAGTGAAATGGAAGATGAACTCGATGACATTGCCACTGGCGGCCGTTCCTATAAAAAAACCCTGAGTGATTTTTACACCCCTTTTAGGCAAGCAGTCGCTGCTAAAGAGAACATCGAAAAACTCACTACCCTTGGTGCTGGACCAAAAGAATTTCCTTGTCCACTTTGTGGTGCTGACATGGTTAGGAAACTTGGTCGTAACGGTACCTTCCTGTCCTGTGAAAAATTCCCAGAATGTACTGGTGCTCGACTAATTGATGGCAGCGAAGTAAAACCTGACGAACCAATCGGCAACCACCCCGAAACTGGTGAACCGATTTTTGTGATGAACGGTCGGTTTGGTCCATACGTACAACTCGGTGAAACACCAGAGAAAGTAAAAGGGAAAAAACAACCAGCGCCTAAACGTGCCTCTCTTCCGACTGGCACCAAGCCTAGTGATGTTACCCTAGAGAGCGCAGTTAAATACCTACTCCTCCCACGTGAGCTCGGTCTCCACCCCAAGACAGACGAACCAGTAATAGCAAACACTGGTCAGTTTGGACCCTACATTGCGCACGCCGGAGATTTTCGGTCACTTAAAGGAACCGACGATCCATACACGATTACCCATGACCGGGCACTGACGATTCTTTCTGAACCCAAGCAACTGCGTAAAGGAGAAAAGTTACTAAAAGAATTAGGCGTAAACCCTAAAACCAAAAAACTTATAAATGTGTACGAATCAAAATCTGGACGATACCTGAAGAAAGGATTCAAACGAATCGGTATTCCTGATAGCGTAGCGACTGACGCCATCACACTGGAGATTGCCATCGAACTACTTAAATAACGCATACGAACTCTGCTAACAATGAGGTTTCTAACAAACGCCAGTGATTTTCCTTGTATTTTTCCTTTTCTATCTCTAGAATAGAATTATGTATTCTGCAGATGAAATAATTGTTCAACTCGACAGCCCCACTGATCCCGATCGAGCGCTGATACAAAAGGCGTACGACTATGCGGCGGAAGCCCACAAGAACCATAAACGGTACTCCGGTGAGCCATATATGGTGCATACCGCCGCGGTAGGATACAAGCTCGCCGCCATGGGAATGGGACCACGGACTATTTGCGCTGGACTGTTACACGACACCATTGAAGACACTCCTGTGACTTCTGAGGATTTGAAAAATGAATTTGGCGATGAGGTACTTTTCTTAGTGGAAGGAGTGACCAAACTCAGTTCTGTTCGCTACTACGGTACCGACCGACACAATGAGAGTCTACGGAAACTTTTTGTCGCGACTAGCCAAGATATTCGTGTACTTATTATTAAGCTGGTGGATCGACTGCATAATCTAGAGACACTAATGCACGTTCCCGCCGAAAAACAACTTCGCATCGCTCGAGAAACACTCGAAATATATGTCCCTGTCGCACACCGACTCGGTATGGGAAAGCTCCGAAAAGAACTAGAAGATTTGGCGTTTCCGTATGTCTACCCAGACGATGCCAAACGAGTAACTGAATTACTAAAAAAGAAATATGGCAACGCTAGTGAAATACTCGAGCGTGAACGAAAAGTACTCCAAAAGCGCCTAGCTGAAGTCGGGCTTCGTGATTTTAAGACATCATATCGCGTCAAAGGATTGTACAGTCTCTACCATAAACTAAAGCGAAAGGAGTGGGAGATAGATGTTATCTACGACCTTATGGCGATGCGAGTCCTCGTTGATTCTGTCGAAGATTGCTACCGTACCCTCGGTATTGTACATGACCTCTGGCGACCGCTCCCCCAACGGGTGAAGGATTATATTGCGTTCCCAAAACCAAACGGTTACCGCTCACTACACACTACCGTTGCCACACAGAGTGGTACCATTCTCGAAATTCAAATACGTACCAAGAAAATGCACCAGGAGGCCGAGTTCGGTGTTGCTTCACATGTCTTATATAAACCACCAACAGTAACCGATGTCGTTAAACAGCCTTCAGTGTTCTCAAGTCTCATACCGTCACTCTTCCGCCCCTTCCGTGCCTCGGCTACTAAAGAAGTAATTGACAAAACGGTGAGTCTCACCCCACACACGCAAAAAATTCCGCGGTGGATATCACAAATCGGACAGACATATAATGTCGATTCTAAAAATCCAACCAGTGACTTTGTTGCCGATGCTGAATCTGATTTCTTCACCAACAGAATTTTTGTGTTTACTCCTACTGGTGACGTGGTTGACCTTCCGGTCGGTGCTTCTCCAATTGATTTTGCCTATGCCATTCATTCTGAAGTTGGTGATCACACCGCTGGTGCAAAAGTGAATCGCAAATTAGTATCACTCGATACCACACTCAAAAATGGCGACATCGTAGAAATTGATACCAAAAAATCAGCCAAACCAAGTCCGAAATGGCTACACTTTGCGAAAACGTCTGTCGCCCGCCGCCGGATCAAAGGCGCTCTCGAACAAGAAATTTAGACTGAGAAATTTCTGATAGAGTAAAGGTCACTGTCGTCTTCTTCTAGTTTAGATAGAGTATTAACTGCAGGTTGTGGGGCAGCTGGAGAGACGACTTCCTGTTGCATTTCTACCGCAACAGGGGGGACGAACCCGGGTGTACTAGGGGGAACATACGGAGGAGTAGCAACTGGCGCAACAACGGCACGTTCTTCAGTCACTATGGGAGTGTCGGTATACCCTTCTGTAGTTACTGTCGTAGAATCTTGTGTCTCTTGTGACATTGATTCTCCGACAACATTTGAAGGAAAAACTTCGTTTGCCCAATGCTCTGGTTCGGCATAATGCGCAGCTGGTGCGTCTGACACCAGCACTGTGTCATTTTCTAGTAAGTGGTCTAGAGCCGGAACGATTGGTGGAATTTCAAGTGGGGTGGCGCCGCTTACGGTCGCCATCATTTCTGTTTTTGAGGTAGTGAGTAGACTTGTCTCATCTTTGATCCGACGAAGAATTGTCTCGAGATCACTTTCAGAAAAGTAATCGATGGTTAATTTTCCACCAAAATCAGTTTTTTGAATCTGCACCCGGGTACCAAGTGTCTCGGTAAACTTTTTTTCAAACGCAATCAGTGTCGCATCGAACTCTCCAGGATTCTTTTTGCGGACTTTATCAGTGGCAATTTTGCGCACAATTCGTTCTACCTCGCGCACGGAAAGTTTCTTGAGAAGAATCTCTCGGTAAACGACTTCTTGCTCCTCCTTACGATCAGTAAGCATCAGTAAGGTACGAGCGTGACCTTCCATCATTTCACTCCGACGGAGTGAATCGAGCATATGCTCAGGGAGTCCTAAGAGACGAATCGAGTTTGAAACATACTCGCGGCTTCGACCTACTTTTTGGGCTACTTGCAAGTGAGAGAGTCCAAACTGTTCTGCTAGTTGACGAAAAGCAATCGCGCGATCGACCGCATTTAGATCTTCCCGTTGCAGGTTTTCGATAATCGCGAGTTCTAGTTTTTCCTGTTCACTTTGCTCTCCCTCGCGAATAATAACTGGCACTTGTGCAATACCCGCTAGTCTACTCGCACGAAGTCGGCGCTCACCAGCGATGAGTTCGTATTCTGAATAAAATGTTCCGTCTTCGCGCTGAATTTCCCGGCGAGTTACCGTCAGTGGTTGCAAAACACCGTACATACGAATTGAATCAGCCAACTCTTGTAGCCTATTCTGGTCAAACTCTCGACGTGGTTGGAAAGGGTTAGGAACGATTTTCTCGACCTCTACCCAATAAATTGAATCACCTTGAAATGCCATAATAAATATTACCCCGAGCCCTATATTCTCGTTCCCTGCATTCTAACATATTTGAGTTATACACACCGACTCGTACATCACAGATGCGGGATTACTCACCGTTCTCATTCTTCTCTTTTTCTGCTACACTCTTTGACACCTGCCTTGGTGGTGGAATTGGTATACACGCACGACTCAAAATCGTGTGCCGAAAGGCTTGAGGGTTCGACTCCCTCCCAAGGCACAAGAAATTGGTAAATACAGCAGTCTCGGAGACTATTTTACCAAGACTCAAAATCGTATTTCGCAAGAAATGAGGGCTCGATTCCCTCCTTCGGTACAGTATTTTTAAACGCATCGTACGTGCACAACTCAAAATCGTGTGCCGAAAAGCTTGAGAGTCCAACTCCCTCCCAAAATGCAAAAGTAGTGAAATTATACAAAAGCCCGCGCCTTTGGCGCGGGCTTTTGTATGGTCAGTGACAACTGAATCTCATTTCTTTTGCCACTGCAACACCTTAAATCTTCCCCACCAGATCAAGACCTGGCGTCAGAGTATCATCACCCTCCTCCCAAGCTGCTGGACACACATTGCCAGGATGCTCATTGACGTACTTTGCTGCCTTTAATTTGCGCAGTGTCTCTTTAGCCGAGCGACCAATTGATCCTTCAGTGATCTCTACACCACAGATACTCCCTTCGGGACTAATAATAAATGTACCACGCTGTGCCACTCCTTCCTCTGGTATCAATACACCAAAAATTTCTGACACTTCATGCGATGGATCTGCTCCCATCGGGTAAGTGAGGGTTGCAATTGCTGGTGAATGATCATGCCACGCCTTGTGTACTTCAACCGTATCAGTAGACATAGAAATGACCTCTGCTCCCTCAGCTTGAAACGCTTCATAGTGTCGTTGCATATCTTCGAGTTCTGTTGGACACACAAATGTGAAATCTTTTGGATAAAAAACCAACACTACCCATTTTCCACGTAGTTCCTTAAAACTTGTTTTTCGCTCAGCATTCCCTTGGTACACGTTTAATTCTAACTCTTCAGGTACCACATCTCCAATCGAGAACGACCCAAAATAATCACCACATTGACACGTTTCCATATATAAACAAAATTAGACTGTAAACAACGCTATCATAACACAATACTGCTGTATTACCTGCCACTATTTGCTACACTCATACCATGAGTAAAAAGCCAAAAGTCATCGCTATCGTGGGACCAACCGCTTCAGGAAAAACGTCACTCTCGATTGCCATCGCAAAACAGTTTTCTGGTGAAATAATTTCGGCAGATTCAAGGCAAGTGTATCAGGGTATGAATCTCGGTACTGGTAAAGTAACAAAAGAAGAAATGGCTGGCGTACCACATCATTTACTTGATATTGCCAAACCAATGGATGTATACACCGGATCTGATTTTGTGAAAGATGCAACCGTCGCCCTTGAAGAAATCAAAATGCGTAATCACCTCCCTATCGTAGCCGGTGGAACCTTTTTCTACCTCGATCTTTTACGCGGTAAAATGCAATCCGTACCGGTTGCACCAAATGAGACATTCCGCGCCAGCATTGCTGACCTATCTACTGCTACGCTTCTAGAAATGCTTTATAAAAAAGACCCACAGAGAGCGGCGACAATAGACAGTGCGAATCGGCGGCGGGTAATTCGGGCACTTGAGATTATTGATGCGCTTGGCGCTGTGCCTCTATATACACCAACCGAAAGTCCCTATGAGTGGCTCATCCTCGGTACCGAGATAACACCAGAAGCACTGCACCACAACATTAAAGCCAGACTGCAGGAACGCATCAATGCCGGAATGATTGAAGAAGTAGCACAGTTACACGAAGACGGCGTCAGTTACGAACGTCTGGACGACCTCGGGCTAGAATATCGGTACATTGCAAAATACTTACAAGGCACACTCACAAAAGATGAGATGCTAGAACAACTCGAAACAAAAAGCCGTCAGTTTGCTAAACGGCAATTAACATGGCTCAAGCGAGACAACGAAATTGAGTGGTTTCCACCCAAAAGTCATGAAATGATTTTTAGGTTCGTTGAGTCATTCCTTACAGAATAGCCTAGTTGACCATATTCACTCTTTCGCCTACTATAAGCCGACGCGTACATATTTGATGCGCGAGGGTGGCAAAAATCTTCGATTTTTGCCACCCTCACTGGGTCTATAGTTTAGTGGTAGAATTCTGGTCTCCAAAACCAGCGGCCGTGGTTCGAGTCCACGTGGACCCGCGAGCAACAAAAACAACCTGGATAGGTTGTTTTTGTTTTGCGAGCGAGGGTCACGAGGGCGAGAACCGAGCCGCGACAAAGTCCGCAGGCGAAGCCGAGGACCGCGGCGAGTGGAGGTCAATGGAGTGAGCTATTTTCAAGTCTGAAGGACGTAGAAAATATCTACGAGAGTGACCGAGCCCTCGTGGACCCGCAGTGAAAAACAAAAACCGCCGTACGGCGGTTTCATAGATTAAAGCGACGATAAATCACTTAACGTGGAATGAGGAAAGGTTTGTCATCGTAGAGTAAGTCGCACAATTAGTTACCCCAGCTTGTATGTACGGGGCACAATCTTTACTCTCATACAAAACATTTAAGCCAGCGGCCTTGAAAGCATCATAATACTTTTTAATAGTTGCCGGGTCTGTCGGGCCACCAGAATTATTAAGGTCTGCGCATGTTCCATCCTTGTGACACGTACTTAAGTGCGAGACCGTTGGCGGCCATGATTCTGTGATACGCCAACCTGTAACCCCGGAAATATTTTTAATTTTTGATAGCAGACTAGTATCAAGGTAGCAGGTATATCCACCGCATCCTTTATTAGGGACACCACTCACTACCGTACAGTTGACGCAGGGTTTACAACTGGCCGTTACACCCGCTGGACATGGTATTGCTCCAGGCGGCACTGGTGCGGGTGGCTCTGGTGGAACTGAGCCAGTCACAGTATCTCCAGGCGCATCAAAAGTTGCTGCCTGCGTCCCGCATTCAACTTCATACCAAAACTTTCCGTTAATCGTACCACTTCCATCTTCAAGTAAACCGCGGATAATCGTATCCACCAGTAACCAAGCGGCCAATACGATAAGTATTCCTATCAAAGCATTAACTAATTTCTGTTTAGCAGCTGATTTTGCTTCTGGGTTACCACCCGAAGTGACTAACCCAAACCCACCCATCGCTGCGACTATGGCAAATACTACAAAAAGCACTCCGATTAACCATTTAACAATAGTATTCCCCATCTGAACCAGGTGACAAGCAGAACACTCTGTACCAGAACAAGGGACAAACGGTGCAGCGAAGGCTGGTTCTATCCAGAATAGAGACAGCAGAAGTACGACCAAGAAAAGAGTACGTTTCATAAAATTTTTTTATACAGTAACTTCGATAAGTTTACTACGCTATGGAACTATTCCGCAATCGTACTACACACAACTAATCGTGTACCACACCGGACTGAAATCAGCTGCTACTAATGCTTGCAGCAAAAAGTCTATTATCAGCCAGGCAGCCAATACAATCATAAAACCAGTCGCCGTACTGACTACTCTTTTTTTAGCAGCCTGTTTTGCTTTTATATCACCAGCAGAAGTGACCATACGTAACCCTGATACTAAAAATAGTATTGCAGTAATAGTTGATAATACTGTCACCAGCCACTGCAACGTTCCGTCTATCATTGATACTAGGTAGCAAAACTCACAGCTTGGCTCACCTTGATCTCCACACGTCACTAGACCACCAGTCTCTGTCACCGTTGAGACTGGAATGGAGGGAGGGATGTAAGACGGATCACTAATCACGGTGATAGGAGTAGCCGGCGGTAAAGTGGTGGGAGCTGGTGGTATGGCAGGTGCCGCAGGAGGAGCTCCTGGAATTATTGTCGGTAGTGTAATCGCTGTTGGTGCTGGCGTTCCACTTGTAGTGACACTGTACGGGCTAGATGGGACAGACTTATTACCGGCAGTATCAACCGTAACCACCGTATAGGTATATGTAGTTCCAGGGAGAGCAAACTTATCAGTAAAAATAGTGTTCGGCTCTGCTACACCTATTAGTGAACCATCCCGATATATCTCATACTGTGAAATTCCAACATTATCAGTAGCACCACCTACCGCAATATCGACACTGGGTTGTGATACTGGTGACAGCTGTTCAACCAGTGACACACTTGCAGGAGGTGTCGGAGGTGTTGTATCAGTATACACATTGCTGTCAACCGCAACATCTTGTAATCCAAGATAGCCTAATATTTTAAGGATAACAGCGTTTGAAGGGAAAACATCATGACCTACTCCTGACATAACATCTCTTGTCTTACTCGATGCGGTTATGCTGTCATACCAATATTTACTAGAAGCCTTAAACCAATCATAGTCACTTGCCCCAATGATGTTATGTATTGCTACTCCAGGATAATTAAGATCTACTTCAGCAAAAGGAACATTGAATATATCGTGATAGTAGGTGGAGGTAGAGGTTATTGTGCCAATAGTAGTAACAACATCAATTGTTTCCGTATAGTCAGTAAACATTGAAGCTCTATTGAGTTGTATCTTATCAGCACAATCTCCTCTTAACCAAAAGGCACAATCAGGTAATCCACCCAACCCGTTTGCAGCCGAAATAGCATCTATGAAGCTCACCCCATCGACGGTAACACTTCGATCCGCCGCACCTAGGTACGTTGATGTGGAGGAGTTGAATAGTTCTTGTTTATAATTGAAACCAGTTGGACCAGCAAGAGTGAAGACTTGGTCGATCTTATTTTCGATTCCATGGTATGCGAGTGCATAACTCGTTAGTGTCCCTGCGTAATCGTTGGCAATTACCGAAACCTTTCCGTTTGATGCATATTTTCCTGATATGTATCCGACGAGTGATGCAAAGATTACTGATGAATTTGGTGATCCCTCCAGCGAACTACCCGCTTCAAGATTGGTAGCGGTAACTTCATAAGTACGGGCATTATTTGGTGCTGCTGCCATTTTACCAATCATGAGTCTAGCATCAACGCCAGCAGGGCTATAACTCCCAAAATAGCTACCAGTGCTAAACACAATATGTTTAGTCGGTGTAACTGAAGGAAGATTGTACGAGATTGTAAATCTATTATTAGTACTTCCGTAACGCACGTCCTGACACCTCCATCCCTGTGATGCTGGACAATCATATTCAGAACCTATCGCGGTCATTGACTCTACTGTCGCGATTGTCCCTGGATAAGGCGGGTTTCCAATAATCTCTGGAGAACCAGGAACGTTATAATCAGTAGTAGTAGAAATAGTGACTGTAAAACTTACCCACGGCGAACGATTGTTCGATTCGTTTAATTCATCAAGGACATTGGTGGTATCAACATTAAAGCGGTAACGATGTGTACCAGCTGGTGCAGTACCGGTTGCCGCTATGGTGTATGAGAGATTCTTGCTTTGACCAAGGGTAAAAGTACCGAGCGTGGCACCCGAATAAGCATTGTAATTATTGAATGATCCATCAGAGTACCAATCAATCTCAATATCAGCCCAGCCACCCTGGGGTGCAGGAGCGGAGCTATCTTCTGCGGTACCAGTAAAGGTAATGATCACTGGAGTAAGAACTGGAGTGGAATTTAGGGCAGTAATATCAGGTTTTGTACACGTAGCTCCTGCGTTTGCTGTAGCTGACCAAGTACCGTTGTAACAACTAAACGCTGCCGAGCCGACAGTTGGATAAACAGAATCGGTTAAGGCGCCTGAAGAATAACTAGCGGTAAATGGAGTTGAACCACTACAAGAGATACCTCCAACAGTCCAATTAAGGGTAGTGCCAGCGGAACAAGGACAGCCACCTACATCACAGGACTGGGTGGAACTACCGGTACAACCAAGGCCTCCATTGGCGGGAGTAGGATTTGTACAAGATCTCGACTGTGTCCCGACACCACATGAAGTACTACAAGCGGACCAATCAGTCCAACCTCCGTCGACTGGAGTCTCTGCTTTTGCTTCACCTGTGAAAAAAAACACATTCAACATAACCAACCAAAAAAAAAGGAGAGACTTTGTTCCAAATGAAATGTCATTTTTTGCCACAAAAATATTAAATATTGTATGATCTACCCTCTCTTTTATATCCAACATACTTTTATTGTATCTAATACAAGAAAAGAAGTGCCAAAAGTTGTGCACAATTAGAACTAGTAGCAACCATAAGACATCAGCGAAAAGCGTTACACCCTTAATAAATGAACATCAAGTGGAGCTTTACTGCACTTTGAAAATCTTCATGGATGTGTTATTTTGTTTCCACTCGCATGAACACTGAGAAATTCAGTACTCTGCGAATGGAATATTCCTATTCCTTACACAATCTAATCTGCGTCGGTGGTGGAGTGGTCTATCACAACAGACTGTAAATCTGTCGGCTTCGGCCTTCGCTGGTTCGAATCCAGCCCGGCGCACAAATAAATCCAAATTTCTCCTCATAACTTTTTCAACCTGCTCTGCCTGATTTTATAACACTGTATCAACTACACGGACGAAATCCGTGTAGTGATGTACTCGCTACTGTAAAAGAAGCGGTAACTTCTGTAGCAGTCCTATCTAATGTATCATCGGTCATCTGCTTACAAGATTTCATTTTAAAATTGAAACTATTATTACTTTCATAACCTTTCGGCATATTTTTATTTATCTCAGTATTCCGGTAACCACCATCTGGTCAAGGCTTGCACATAACCGAATTACCACACACTCACACCCCAGCTAATACTGATATCGTATACGAGGATGAAAGTATTGAACTACTGTAGATACACATTCCTAACAATTTGACAGCTCTTCTATCGGTTGCTATCCTAGATTCATGACCACGCGAAACTTTTTTTGGTTTTTATTTTTTACCGCAGAGCGTCGGGTGGTCTAGTTGATTTCCTAAATTTTAGGAAAACGAAACCGCCCAACCGGCGGTATTTTTTGTTCTTTTTACTGGAGAGGCACTATGTATTCATCACAAGATACAGCAACGATTCCGTTTGCTCGGTTTAATCTCACGCCAGAAACTTTTGAGGAGTTTCGTCGGGTCCACAGCGTCATGAATTGCACTGAAGAACGTAAGCGTAGTTGCAATGAAATGCCTTTTTTTGACTGGGAAGCAAAAAAGCTAGCGCAAGTCTTTGCACACTTCAAAGACGACCGGGCAATTTGTGGGCTCATCGCCGCGATGATGTATTGCGTGAACGATGATTTCAGACGGACAAGAAAGAGTGCGTCCGCTGAAGCACCAACACGGTGCAATACCTTTGGGATGGTTGTCTGATCTCATTGGTCAATACAAAAGCGCGGACCTACAGTCCGCGCTTTTTTCTTATGCTACTACTGCTACTGGCTCTTTTTTAGGTGCTATCGGCTTTTTTGCTTTTACTACCTTAGTCCTGCCACCTTGACGCTTTACGTCAAATACCAACTCCCCTTTCTTCATTGATACTTTAACGCTTCCACGCTGCAACATTCCTTCTCCAACCATTAGATTTGCAACCGGAGTCAAAATCTTACTCTGTATCACCCGCTTCAGTGGTCGCGCACCAAATTTTGGATCATATCCTTCTTTCGATAAGTATTCGAGTACTTCGTCAGTCACAGAGAGGGCGATTTCCTTCTTCTCTAATCGCTTACGCACATCTTCTACTTGGATATCGACAATGCTGCGGATAGTTTCTGCTGAAAGTAGATCGAAGACAATAATCTCATCGAGACGGTTGAGAAACTCTGGACGGAAGTATTGCTTCAAGCTTTCAATAACTTTATCTTTAGCTTGCGTAAACTGGGCTGCTTCGCCATGATCAGTCGAAAAGCCAAACGTCGACATACGATCAATGAACTCAGCACCAATATTAGACGTCATGATGACGACCGTATTCTTGAAATTCACTTTTCTTCCTTTGGCGTCAGTAAGATGCCCTGAATCTAAGACTTGTAGCAGTATATTGAATACTTCTGGATGGGCTTTTTCTATCTCGTCAAGCAATATGACTGAGTATGGTCGACGGCGAATACGCTCAGTAATGGCACCACCTTCTTCATGTCCGACGTAGCCTGGTGGCGATCCGATAATCTTGGATACCGAATGTTTCTCCATGAATTCAGACATGTCGATACGAATCAATGCGTCTTGATCACTAAACATAAATTCGGCGAGTGCTCTTGAGAGTTCTGTCTTTCCAACTCCAGTTGGACCAAGGAAAAGAAACGAACCGATTGGACGATTGGGATCAGAGATGCCAGCCCGTGATCGCTTAATAGCATCAGCTATTAGTTTGACGGCATGATTTTGTCCCACCACTCGTTTCTGAAGCACCTCCTCCATACGAGCAAGCTTTTCAACCTCAGCTTCAAGCATTCGTGAAACCGGAATACCAGTCCAACGAGAAACCACTGCAGCAATATCCTCTTCAGTTACCTCTTCCCGCAGAAGACGACGATTACGTTGTAATTTCTTAAGTCGCTTTAGTTTACCATCGAGATCTTTTTGGATGGTGGGGATTGTGTCATATCGAATCTCAGCCGCTTTAATGAGGTCTGCGGTTGCCTCAGCGTTATCCGCCTCTACTCGAAGCTCTTCGAGTTTCTTTTTATCTTTACCAATTTCCCCTAGCGCTTCTTTTTCATTATTCCATTTTGTCTCAAGATTTGAAGTAGTTTCACGGTACTCGCCAATTTCTTTCTCAATGTTTTTGATACGGTCTTTAATCTTTTTCTTATTGACTGAAATCTCCACCTCTTTACGAAGCGCTTCTCGTTCAATCTCTAGACGGCGAATCAGACGGTCGGTCTCGATTAGTTCTTCTGGTCTGTTTTCTAGTGAGATACGAAGTGCAGAAGCTGCTTCATCAATGAGATCCACGGCTTTATCAGGCAAAAAGCGATCGGTAATGTACCGTGAAGAAAGATTAACTGCTGCCAAAATAGCATCATCAGTAATACGTACTCCATGGAAAAGTTCATACTTTTCGGCAAGACCACGCAGAATCGCCACCGTATCTTCTTGACTTGGTTCATTAACATACACTGGTTGGAACCGACGGGTCAGGGCAGGGTCACGTTCAATATGTTTCTGGTATTCTTTAAGCGTTGTTGCGCCAATCACCCTAATCTCACCGCGCGCTAAAGCTGGCTTGAGCATATTTGAAGCATCCATTGAGCCATCTGCCTGTCCAGCGCCGACAATAGTATGTAGTTCGTCAATAAAAAGTATGATCCTTCCATTTGCTGTCTCAACTTCCTTCATCACGGCTTTAAGTCGTTCTTCAAATTCACCACGGAATTTTGTACCAGCGACAAGGAGCCCCAAATCAAGCGTAAGGATTTCTTTGCCTTTGACTGATTCTGGTACTTGACCAAGTGCGATTTGTTGCGCCAATCCTTCGGCGATAGCAGTCTTTCCTACTCCAGCCTCACCAATGAGCACCGGATTATTTTTTGTCCGTCTGGAAAGTATTTGGATGACGCGTTGGATTTCCATATCGCGCCCAATGACGGGATCCACTTTATTTTCCTGCGCGAGCTTGGTGAGGTTGCGTGTGTATTTTGCGAGTGTACGGTATTTCTTTGGCTGTTGTGCATCTTGCACACTATTTTCTCGTACTTCTTTAATTGCTTCAATGACCTGATTTTTATCAATACCAGCTCGCTGAATAATCTCAAGTGCCGGTCCAGGGTGTTCTAAAGTCGCAATAAAAAGATGCTCCACTCCAACGTACGAGTCACCTAGTTTTTCTGCATACGTACCTGAAAATTCCAAGGCTTTAGCCAAGTCGGGAGTAAGATAGAGCTGATACGATTGCGATACGGTTGATTGTGATTCAGAGATTTCTAGCGCTTCCAGTAAGAGGTCTGTAAAAGCGATGATATCAATATCTAACCGGTCGAGTACCGCAATCACCGCACTTTCATCCTGCATAGAAAGTGCAGTCAATAGGTGAACTGGACTAACGTGATTCTGACCACGTTCGATAGCGAGTTCGTGTGCTTTTCGGATTGCTTCTTTTGCTTTTGATGTAAAATTGTGAAAATTCGGCATAGTATTGTTTCATTATACGGTATCGGTGAGTGAGACAGAGTTACTATCAGAAGTACAGCGTGACCGACATATAGTACTACGTACTATATACTCTATATATTGCAATGAAATCACTACTGGGTCAACTCTCGCATCTTTGAGACGTGTGCCAGTAGGGCTTCGGTGAGATTTTGCATATCAAGAAACGTAGTATCGGGACCAATGGTGAATCTAAGGGTGGAGTGGGCGCGGGCGGGGTCGGCGGAGATTTCTTTGACCACCGAGCTTTCTCCCCCGCCCGCTCCGGCGCACGCCGACTTGGTACTTACTGCAAATCCCTTCGCATCGAGCCACACCGCAGCGTATTCAGTATCAACTCCTGGAATGGAAATATTAATATTATTAGCGAGGCGATTTTCACCCTGCGGACCGTTGAGGACCGCACCATTGATTGTTTTTAATAGTAGCGATATTACTTCATCGCGAACGGCGTGCGCGAGCTCCGCTCGCGCACGCCAATGAGCCTGTGCAATCACAATTGCTTCCCCTGCGCCAATGATTCCAGGGACATTTTCTGTCCCAGAACGTACTCCTTGTTCTTGTCCCCCGCCAAAAAATATCGGTGTAAGTGTTGCACGACGACTTCGAATGAGTACCCCTGTTCCTTTTGGACCACAACACTTTGCGACATCAAGCACTAAAAAATCAGCACCGATGGTCTCAAACTGGCAGGATAGCCACAACGGAGCTTGCGCCGCATCAACATGAAAAAAAATTTTTGTCGTAAAATGTGCTTCCATTTGCTGCAGAATTTTTTTAATTCGGTGCATTGGCTGTACTACTCCGATTTCACTATTGGCGTACGCCACCGAAAAAAGTACCGTCTTTTCTGAAAGTGATTGCTGGAGAGAGGAAAGTGATATGAATCCGTCACCATCGACTGCTACATATCGGACGATGACTCCAAGCGATGCCAGATACTCAACCGTTTTAGCAATAGAAGGATGCTCAATTCGTGTCGTAACGACTTCCATGTCGGAGTAAGGACGACCAGCCTGATGTAACGATTCAATCAGCCCTCTAATAGCTAGATTATTACCTTCAGTGCCACCGCTAGTGAACGTCACTAATTCCGGACGGACCTGTAGCGCCTGCCCTACCTTTTCACGAGCATTATCAATCGCCGCTTTTGCCAACCTCCCTTCAGCATGAATAGCACCAGGATTTCCCCATTTTTCAAGAAAGAATGGTTCCATTGCTGTTCTTACCTCTGGGAAAAGCGGCGTCGCAGCTGCCCAGTCGAGATACACACGCTTTGCTTTTTTTTCCCAAAATTTCATTACTTGAATCATGTCACATATAAAAGAACCTGTAAATGTATCAATCTCAAGTTCTGCTTGATTTTCCTAGCTAAATTGACATAATTCTGCTATACTCGGCACAATTATTTATTAAGTAAACGCCACCTCAGGCGTTTTATGGCGTGATACGCAGATTCATATGGCTAAAAAAACAAAGCAACAAACATCTACCCTCGTTAAGCGACCACCAGTCGTGGTCGTCATGGGACATATCGACCACGGTAAATCGACCCTCCTTGATACCCTTCGTAAGAGCAACGTCGTCGAGGGAGAAGCTGGTGGTATCACCCAGCATCTTTCTGCGTATGTCGTGCCACATCAGACCAAAGATGGTGCAGTTGAACGTATCACGTTTCTAGACACGCCTGGTCACGCCGCGTTTCAAAAAATGCGTCTTCGAGGTGCCGATGTTGCCGATGTTGCAATTTTGGTTGTTTCCGCTGAGGACGGAGTAAAACCACAGACCCTCGAAGCACTTGAATCAATTAAGACCGCTGGTATTCCGTTTGTCGTCGCTATTAACAAAATTGACAAGCCAAGTGCTGATATTCCACGCACCCAAGCCAGTCTCATTGAACATGAAATTTACATCGAAGGTATGGGAGGGGACATTCCTTGGGTACCAATTTCTGCCAAAGCCGGCACTGGAATTGCAGAGCTGTTAGACTTGGTAATACTTACCGCTGATCTCGCGGGACTTACTGGAGACACCAGCGTACCCGCGACGGGGAAAGTAATTGAAGGAAAAATGGATTCCAAACGAGGCAACACTGCCACCCTTCTCATCACTAACGGCACACTAAAAAGTGGTCAGTATGTTGTAGCCGGCAGTGTTTATTCACCGGTTCGCATCATGGAGGACTTCCAAGGAAAATCTCTAAAAGAAGCTAGTCTCTCCACTCCCGTAGGCATTGTTGGGTTCACTGACATCCCTGCAGTTGGGAGTACCTTCATTACCGTTGCGAGTAAAAAGGAAGCGGAAGTAGCAATCACTGCCCACACCGCCTCATTGCACGCTTCCCAGACTCCAGTGAAACGAAGTGCACTTCCTACTGTCCCTATTCTTATCAAGGCTGACGTACTTGGTACCCTTGATGCCATCGAACATGAGCTTGAAAAATTTGAATCAGACCGTATCATTGTTCGAATAATTGATACAGGAGTCGGTGACATTAGCGTTAATGATGTGCAAAATGTTAGTGCTACCGAAGATGCTATCATTGTCGGCTTTAGCGTGAAGGTCGAGCGACCCGCACAAGATTTAGCAGACCGTCTAGGAGTTGAAATCAATACGTTTGATATTATTTACGAACTTTCTGAATGGCTCAATACTGCTCTTAAAAATCGCACTCCAAAGAAAGAGGAAGAAATCATCACCGGTTCAGTTAAGATTCTGAAACATTTCAGCGTCCAGAAAAATATTCACGTACTCGGTGGCCGCATAGAAGAAGGGGTAATAAAGATGAATCAGCGAGTAAGCATTTTACGTCGTGACATCCCAATCGGAAAAGGGACCATCAAAAATCTGCAGTCTCAAAAATCTGACGTGCAACAAGTTGATGAGGGAGAATTCGGTATGCAGCTTGACACCAGAGCAGAAATTGCACCGGGTGATTATCTAAAACCGTTTGATAGTGTGGTTACATAATCGTATGTCAGACCGCAAAATTCGTGCTACTGAACTCTTTAAAGAGCTCGCCGCAAAATTTATACAACAAGAGGCAAATACTAATCCCCTCATCACCGTGACGAGCGTTGATGTCTCGCCTGATATTCGTCGAGTCATTATTTTCTTCACTACCATTCCTGACGGAAGAGAAAATGATGCACTGATATTTCTCAAACGTAATGGTACCAATATGCGTAATTATTTTAAACAAAAGGCCCGCATCAAAAACATTCCGCATTTAGAATTCATGATTGACGCTGGCGAACGTCATAGGCAACACATGGACGAGTTGGTACGTGAGATAGAAGGAGAAAAGAAGAAGTAAAGAACTAGAAACGGGCAGTCCTAAAAGAGCCGCCCGTTTTTATATACCTAACTACTGCGCCTCAGGGAAGAAATCTCCCTGTCCAGCGCTACTACCCTCACTTTCACTCTCCATCGTCGCGAGCGCCACCTTAAGATTACCAACTTCTTCTTCATATTCTCTTGCCTGTGCCATATGTCCATAATCGATGTATTCTTCTCCACCGAGTGGTGCATCGATATTTTCACCAGTAGCTTCACTCAACTCTTTCAATCGAACAATTTCAGATTCTAACTCGGTGATTCTTGCCGTAATTTCTTCGGGGGTAAGTACTGTATTTTCTTTATCTCCTTCACCTTCAAAGTGCGGCGCATTAAATGATTCCATATTCATATACCATGATTGTCGCAAGTATTTAGAAAAAGGCAAGGAATCTTTAGAGAAGCGTTGCCTACTCCCAATTTTAGCAAGGCTTTGTTTACTTTTCATCAGTCACCGCGAAGGGTAAGAAAGTATTTACTAAATACACGATTTTGCTTTCATAAATTCTGTCGGATCTGGCACTGTACTAGCTTTGAAACTACCACCGCGATTGTTTAAAGAGTAGTTTGAGGTGTCATTAACCGGACTTAGAAAAAGTGTCTTAATTTTGGGGTACCATCCACTCGCGACAAAACGACGTCTAAGCTGTTTCCACCAATCATTATGATTGCTATTGGGAGACGTAAGTGAAATCGTGAGTATTGCCAGTAGTCTCGCTCGCTACACTAACCAGCTTAAAAACCCTTACCCTGTGAACACAAAAACTCGAGACAAAAATTACGACGTTAGAAAAATGCTAGAAAACTCGAGAAAAAGTAACGGTAAAGCAAAAAGCCGAACGCTATCGCGTTAGACTTTTTGATTGAGACCAGGACGGGATTTGAACCCGTGAATGTCGGTTTTGCAGACCGATGCGTTACCGCTTCGCCACCTGGTCGTTGCTCTAGAAAACAAAGTCTCAATTTTATCTGAAGGTAGTTATCAAGCCGTAATTACTTTTTGCTCTTCCAGAGTATGCCAACTACTCTACCATCATTACCGCTTGTTTCAAAGAAAAACTGCTGATTTTGTGGTATGATATCGCTCATGCCCGGGTGGCGAAGTTGGTAGACGCGCAAGACTTAAAATTTTGTGGCCGCAAAGGCCGCGCGGGTTCGAATCCCGCCCCGGGTACCAGACTAAAGGCGGCTTTATGCCGCTTTTATGTTTCGCTAAGGGAAAAATACTTTCTCTCCTTTTTACTATGCGTATGCGTGTTGCGGAAATCGTGGTAATACGCTACACTTTGCCGATCCAACCTATCCGCCCATAGCTCAGTTGGTAGAGCAGATCGCTCTTAACGATAAGGTCCGAGGTTCGAGCCCTCGTGGGCGGACAAGCATCAGAAGCCGTGCAATTTTCTAAAGAAAATTGCACGGCTTCTTTCATACCATGTTCCTTTTCTACCTCGCACTTTTTTCTATTCTTTGCTATACTCGTCATCGTCTGCGCGGGTGGCGAAATGGTAGACGCACTTGCCTTAGGAGCAAGCGGGGTGACCCATGGTGGTTCGAGTCCACTCCCGCGCACAATATTTTTTGAACAAGTTGATAGCAAAGTACCTATTCCTCTCCACAGCTAAATAAAAACCCTGTCATAAATGACAGGGTTTTTATTTAGCTATTTGTCTCTATCCTCCGGTTCACTCCACAGACGGAACAAAATGTACCTCCATCCAAACTCATGTGGTTACAAGTGGCGCATTGGCTCTTGATTTTGTATCCACAAATAGGACAGTTATTCATATCGGGAGTAACTTTAAATGAACAGTTTGGACAATGTTCATTTTTAAGTGCACGCATGAGTACCGCTTGTTTGTTGTACAGTTTTTTCTGAATAAAATAGATTAAAAATCCAAAAAACAATGGAACCAGAATAAATCCAAAGTACGTCAGTAGCGTCCAAATAAACTCCAGTTCAGCAAGGAAAGAGAACATTGCTTCCAGAATTTCACGCGGCAATATCTCATAGACAAAGACGAGCATGACCTGTGCCAAAATGAATCCAAAGGTAGCCACTGCCCCACCCCAGATAATAGTATAGGCTGAGCGAGTGAGACGAGCGGCGTGGTACCGTCGCCAGACAAAATAGAAAAGTGGACCGACAAGCACTACACTAATCAAGAAAAGTATGAACTGGTATTGCTTTACGTCAAACACATACTCGGATTCGGCTTTATTAAGCAGTGGTCGGTACGTCATTACGAATGCCGACAATTCCTTCACTGCCGCTTCTTTTTGCGCTGTGACGCGTTGTATTTGTCCGTTAATCTGCGTTAGATTTTCTTTTTGCCCAGCATATCCAGTACCAAGTTCTTCTGGATTAAAGTACGTATCACCCCGAGCCGCCATTTCTTCTATCAAGGATACCTGATATTCATCCATTGTCTGCCGTTTGCTATTTTCTAACGTATACCGTTGTTGATTTAAGCCTGATAATTGCTTTTCGAAAGTGTTGATTTTTTCAAAGTAAGGTACCGCATTAGCGTATGCTCGATCTAAACCGAGCGTAAGTTCACGAGGCGAAAACGCGCACTTTGATTCAGAATAATAGTCACGATCGTAGTAATAATTTTTTGTAAAACTAAGGCCAATCGCATTAGCCAATCGTGCTGAACAATCAGAATTCTTCATCGGTGCATCAACTGAATCCTGAACTTCAGCCAAGAACATATTTCCTTGCCAAATACCAAAAATAACCATCAGTAACAGGAAAAAATATCCGAGCTTACTCGTTCTTTTTGAATCAATCTGCTC
This sequence comes from Candidatus Parcubacteria bacterium, assembly GCA_009995385.1. Classification (GTDB taxonomy): domain Bacteria; phylum Patescibacteriota; class Minisyncoccia; order Phycocordibacterales; family UBA918; genus OLB19. The sequence continues at coordinate 3,458 of JAACPT010000042.1, read as the reverse complement.
GTACGGAGCATACACTCCACTCACTGTTTCGTCCTCATTTTTCTTATTAAAAAACAGACCCATATACCTTATTATTAATAGTAACCTCTAATTCGTAGTATAGCGCGGATTACCTTCTCCTTGTATATGTACTGTGCTTACTACTAATTATGAATATGGAGTGGTGTCTTTGTAAACGTTTGCCGCTTACGGATTAGTTGATTATACCAGCGGGCAATTGGTTTTTTAAAACTTCGGGGAAGTTTATCTATCTGAGCACAGCTCCACGAACAATATCCATCGCGCTTTTGTACACAATCCTCGCAGCCAATAAACATGGCGTGGCAGATTTGATTCACGCAGTGGTGATGCGTATCACATTTCTTTTTTTTGCAGATATGACAGGTTGCAATTACTTCATCACTAATTCGTTCTCCCAATCGTTCGTCAAATACGAAATTCTTACCTCTAAATTTATTAGGGAGCCCTTGCTCTTCCACCTGCCGCGCGTAGTCAATAATTCCGCCTTTTAGATGACGCACATTTTCAAATCCATTATGTTTAAGCCAGGCACTCGCCTTTTCACACCGAATACCACCAGTACAGTAAATCGCTACTTTTTTATCCTTATGTTCCTTGAGTAATTCTGGTGTACGTTTAAGTTCATCACGAAAAGTGACAAAATCGTCTGGCGTCACTGCTCCCTCGAAGTGACCAACCTCAGATTCATAGTTGTTGCGCATATCAAAAATTATCGCCTCAGGGTCAGTGACGTATTCATTCATCTGCGCAGCGGTAAGATACTCACCAGTGTTGGTTACATCGAATGCACCATCGTCAAGTCCATCTGCGACAATCTTTGGACGGACTTTGATAGTGAGTTTAAAAAATGATGGTACCTCACCCTCCTCAACTGCTATCTTGTACGGTATTGCATTTAATTCTGGCTGCTGTTGCACCCATGTGTCAAACTGATCCCAGTACATTTTTGGGACATTCATCTGGGCATTAATACCTTCTGTCGCGACATAAATCCGTCCCAGACAATCGAGTGCTGACCACGCAGTAAGCAGCCGCTCACGGAACTCTTTTGGGTCAGCAATTTTCACGTAGCGGTAGAATGACAAGGTCGTGCGCGGACGAGTATCAGCGGCAGCGGCGCGGCGTTTTTCTTCACGACTACGCAAGTCTTTTACTGAAGTTGTGTTCATGGCAAAAATAATACCGCAAAACAGCCGTATCGCCAATGTATTCATGCGAATTCAACTTAAAATAGAGCCCAGAACATTGACTTTTACATAAAAATGTGCTATCATAATATCAGATTAGATAGGGTTCTCCTCTCTAAAAAATGTTCGCGACCAGTAACGTGGCCGCTTTGAAAATTGAAAGGAATTATCATGAACAAATTGATTTTCGGAGTATTCATCGGTTTCGCGGTGGTCTTGCTCATTGCGTTGACCTCCGTTTTTGGAATCAGCTTTGTACTGTACCTCGGTACAGCCATTGCTGGCATCATCGTGGCAATCGTCCTCTTTCTGTTGATTTCACCATTACTGAAAGAACAATTGCTCCATGACCCAAACGACCCGAAGAAACTTGGGATGTTTGTGCAGGTGGGGACAGGTCGAGCCGTAGCCATTGATTGGGGCGGTAACTATGCTGACCACATCGATGGCGATGACAAAGGACCAAAAGAATCAACTGCTTTATTCGGTCTATGGATGCTGTACAAACAGTATGTATGGAGACAACTGCAGCTGCACGTCTATGTTCCATTCTTTACGGAACCCAAGACATATGACCTCCCGCGGTACGATGTGATAGAGAAAGACGGTAAGCGGGTCTATGAAGTAGTGGAGAAAGATAATCCCCGTTATCGATCCAACCACGTTCGGACGGCTCCATTTACCTGGAGCTTCGAGTTTGCCGGTACTGATATCCAGACCGTACCATACACGATAAAAGGTTCAGCGCAGGTGGTTATCGATAAAACCAAGGTGAAGGAAGTTCTCTACCTTACCGAGTCATGGAACGTTCTCTTGGACCAAGCACTCAATTCAGTCACACGGTCAGTCGTACGGGCTAAAGTCACCATTGACATGGTGATTGGAGCAGTCGAAAAAAACCTGTGGACTGATGATGCACCATCAGAAAAAAACACTGACGGGGTCACTAGCTTAGTGGCAGAGCTCGTGTATCAAGGGTTGATGAAGTACCGTTTTGACGACCAAATCGGTGGTGAATTCGCTGGCAAAAAACTAGCGGACCTGGGTATTAAAATACTCAAGATCGACATCACAGACTTCGAGGATGAACTCACCGAAGTCGAACGACTCGACCTACGGTCATCAGTACTTGGTCGTCAAAAAGGGCGCGCCCGCGACCTGCAAGGGCAAGGTATTGCCAAAGAGCAGGAACACATGGCAGCGGTTCTTCAGAGTCTCGACCCTGATCTCCGTGAGTCCATCCTCAAAAACCGTGCCTTCGTAGATGCGGTCAATAAGGGTGGCTCAGCCGAGACCCTTATCGCCGCACTCGTGGGACATCTTCGAAAATAGGAGTAAAAAATGGTAGCCTTCTTGGTATTTATAAGTGTTTTTGTGGTGGCATTCTGGGGTATACTCAGGATCTTCCGCAAGAAACCTGCTACAGGAAGTGCTCCTGTTGGTAACACTTCCTCTAATGGTTTCAGCACCTGGCTGAAACCGCTCATGTCACGAGGGTGGGCTCGTCCTACTTTCATGATTGCCACAGTAGTGATTTTATTTCTCTTCTGGGATGAAATCAGTACTGGTCTCGCTTTTCTACTCGGACAAAGTGACGCCGGTAAAACTATCGGATTGAATCAAGAGTCGGTGCAACGCTGGCTCTGGGTACCAGGAACCATTCTTGGTTTCTGGATACTCCTCCGGGTTCTCAGGCCTGCAGGGTCAGTAAAGAAAAATAATTTCTCTATCCCCGCGATTATTACCTCCATCAGTGATGGTGCTCTAATGTGGACTGTAGCACTCATCATTGTGGTGCCAGTACTCGCAGTGGCTGCCATTATTCTCGACATTGCGGGGGTACCAAAAACCATCGCAAACTTTAGTCGGGACAGTGCTCACATCGCCGCCTGTGCAACGCAGGATGATCTGATGCGAGTACAAATCGATTCAGCCGGAAAGGACCTTGTGGTCTGCCCAGAAAATGGCAAACTGCATATGTTCGCAGAAGGCAATCGACCGCTCGTGTTCGATTTTTCGCCAAAGTTTAGGCGTGACTACGGACACCTACTCGAGGGAAGGAGTTTAAGTGACTTCATTCAGATCTATCCTCCGGGAACCTATCCAGGTTCAATTGTCGGTTCATGGCGCGTGGTACCACTACAAACCTTGCCAAAACTGAAATACGTTTCAGCATGGGATAAAAGTGGATTGATTGATATCACTATTACGGTAAAAGCCGTGAAGTGATTCGAAGTAGAACAATTCCTT